>JBJTRH010000301.1:0-8760 GCA_046076065.1 Planctomycetaceae bacterium
GCCGGAGCCGGGCATGATGTTGAGCGTGGTCAGGCCGCCGGCGCGGGCCTTGCGAAACCCGGTGTCGCGGACGTTGATCGAGTCGAGGATTCGCACGTCGGGCTGGATCGGGCCGCTGGCGTCGCCACCCCAGCCGCCACCGACGTGGCTGTGGGTGTCGACGAGGCCGGGGATGATCACCTTGCCAGCGCAGTCGATGACGGTGGCATCGGCGGGAACGGGCGTGGTGGCGGCGGTACCGACGGCCGCGATCGTGCCGCCGACCACCACGATCGTGCCCTGCGAGATGGCCGGCCCCGCCACGGGCCGCACGTCGGCGTTCGTGAAGGCGACGGGCTGCGCCTCGGCACGCACAGCCAGATGAGCGACGAGGCAGGCGACGATCGTGATGAGACGGTAGAACATGGCAGCGGAGTCTACCAAGCGTGGTGGGGGCTCGGCGGAGCCTCGTTCGGATTCTGCTCTGGCAGCGGCGGTCGCGATGCGGTTCAATTTCTGCATGGTCACGCACCACCGCCTTCTGCTGCCGGCCGCAGTCTCCCTCCTGCTCGCCGCGATCACCCTCCGCGCGGACGAGCCCGCCCCGTCGAAGCCTGACGTCGCCACGCCGGCCGACGCGGTGCTCCAGGAACGGGTGGAGCATTCGGTCGTGCAGGTCTTCGCCACCGTTCGCGCGCCCGACCTCGCCAGGCCCTGGACGAAGCAGCCTCCCGCCGAGGTCACCGGCACCGGGATCATCATCGAGGGTCACAGGATCCTCACCAACGCCCATGTCGTCGCCTACGCCGGGGAGGTCCAGGTGCAGCCGCATGGCACCGGCACGAAGGTGGGCGCGAAGGTGGTGGCCCTCGGCACCGGCATCGACCTCGCGGTGCTCGAGGTCGACGACGAGAGTCTCTTCGAGGGACGGGATCCGTTGCCGCGGTCGCGTGACCTCCCCGCGATCGAGGACACGATCCTCGCCTACGGCTATCCAACCGGCGGCACGAATCTCTCGATCACCAATGGGATCGTCTCGCGGATCGACTTCGTCGACAGCCGCTTCGACGTGCCTTCCCTGAGGATTCAGGTCGACGCCGCGATCAACCCGGGCAACAGCGGCGGACCGGCGGTGACCGATGGGAAGCTCGTCGGGCTCGTGTTCGCCCAGCTCCGCAACGCCCAGAACATTGGCTACATCATCCCCACCGAGGAGATCGAGCTGTTCCTCGAGGACGTCGCCGATGGTGGCTACCACGGCAAGCCGAGGCTGCCGATCGCGATGTGGAACCTCGAGAACCAGGCCCTTCGGGCCTCGCATGGCGTGCCGAAGGGCACCACGGGCGTGCTCCTCGACGCCGCCTGGGGTGACGACCCCGCCACACGCCTCGAGAAGTCGGACGTGATCACCCACGTGGGCGGGGAGCGGGTCGACAACCAGGGGATGGTGTCGCTCCCCGGCATGCCGCGGCTCTCCTGCCTCTTCATGGTGCAGCGGGCGACGAAGGACGGACGCCTGCCGGTGACGGTGCTCCGCGGCGGCGTGGAGAAGCAGCTCGATGTGCCGACGACACGCGTCGTGCCCATGGTGATGCCGGCGCTCGCGGGCGAGTATCCGCGGTTCTTCATCTACGGCCCGGTCGCCTTCTCGGCCGCCACGCATCAGTACGCCCGTGGGGCCACGCAGTCGGGCGACATGGCGGCATTCCTCGCCGCCCGGGGCAACCCGCTCCTCACGCGGATGCTCGACGGCCCCGACGTGCCCGGCGAGGAGCTCGTGGTCGTCTGCGCGCCGCTCTTTCCCCATCCGCTCTCGCGGGGCTACGGCAACCCGGCCGGCGGCGTGGTGGCGACGGTCAACGGGAAACATCCGGAGAATCTCCTCCACCTCGTGACGCTCCTCCGCGACGCGGAGGAGGAGTTCGTGACGATCGAGTTTGCCGGCACGCTGGCGATGCCGCTGGTGCTGCTGCGGAAGGAAGCCGAGGCGGCCACGGAGACGATCCTCGGCGACAACGGCGTGCGGGCCCAGGGCTCGCCCGACACGATGCGAGTCTGGGGCGAGCGTCGCTGACGACCACGGCCCATCACCACCGGAGGCACGTGTTTCCCATGCCGTCGTCTCGATGCCTCCTCCTGGCCCTGATGCTGGTCCTGGTCGTTCTCGGCTCGGGCCTCGCGTGGGCGGCCGATCCGCAGCCGGCCGCGGTCGCCGCTCGCGCCGACACGATCGAATCGGAGGACGAGCCGGTGCGGCAGGTGCGCACGCCGGGCGGCCGCTGGTTCGCCGACTTCGGTGAGGCCACGTTCGGCTGGCTGCGGGTGGAGCTCGCCGAGCCGGCTGCCGGCGACATGCGGCTCGTGGTGTCGGCGGGCGAGAAGCAGGCCGCCGGCGACGCGGTCGACGCGAATCCCGGCGGCTCGGTGCGGTTCCAGGTGATCGAGGTGGCGGTGCCGGCGGGGGCGACGTCGGCCGAGGTCGTGCCGCGGTGGGCGCCCAAGTACAAGGCGTGGGTCGCGATGCCCGCCGCGGCCCGCGAGGTGATGCCGTTTCGCTACATCGAGATCGAGGGGCTGGAAGCCGCTGCCGGTCGGCCGCGGCTGGTGCGGGTGTCGCGGCACGTGCCGTTCGACGACACCGCGTCGTCGTTTTCGTGCTCCGACCCGGCCCTCGAGGAGGTCTGGCGGCTCTGCAAGCACAGCATCAAGGCGACGAGCTTCCTCGGGATCTATGTCGATGGCGACCGGGAGCGGATCCCGTATGAGGCCGACGCCTACATCAACCAGCTCTGCCACTACGGCGTCGATGCCCACTACGCCACGGGCCGGCTGACCCACGAGCACTTCCTCGCCAACCCCACGTGGCCCACGGAGTGGCGGCAGCACACGCCGCTGATGGCCTGGGCCGACTGGCTCTATGCGGGCGACGACGCGTCGCTGCGGACCCACGAAAAAGCGATCCGTGGCCGTTTGATGCTGGACCGCCGTCGGGATGACGGCCTGTTCACGGGCCAGAACAAGGGCACGCCCCGCGACATCATCGACTGGCCGGAGAAGGAACGTGACGGCTACGACATGCGGCATGCCGTCAAGACCGTCACCTCGGCCTTTCACGCTCGATCGCTCGAGGCGATGGCGGCCGTGCTCCGGGCGATCGGAAAGGATCGCGAGGCCGACGAGCACCTCGCACTGCACGCCGCCACGAAGCATGCCATCAACGAGAAGCTCTTCGACGCGTCTCGCGGTGTCTACGTGGACGGGCTCGACGCCACGTCGGGCGAGCGGAGCAAGCACGCCTCCCTCCATTCCAACATGCTGCCGCTCGCCTTCGGGCTCGTGCCCGCGGACCGCATCGAGTCGGTGGCCGACTTCGTGGAGAGCCGCGGCATGGCATGCTCGGTCTACGGGGCGCAGTACCTGCTCGACGGCCTGTTTGACGCCGGCCGCGAGCGGCACGCCCTGGCGCTGCTCACCGCCACGCACGATCGGGGCTGGCTGCACATGAGCCGCGATGTCGGCTCCACGATCACGCTCGAGGCCTGGGACTCGAAGTACAAGCCGAATCTCGACTGGAACCACGCCTGGGGCGCGGTGCCGGCCAACGTGATCCCGCGGAAGCTCATGGGCATCGAGCCGCTCGAGCCGGGGTTTCGCCGGATCCGCGTACGGCCGCGGACGGCCACGCTCGAGCGGGCGGCATTTCGGCACCCGTCGCCCCGCGGCCCGATCGACCTCGAGGTGACGCGGTCGGCGGAGGCGTGGCGGGCCACGCTGACGCTGCCCGAGGGCGTCGACGCGGACGTGCACGTGCCGACCGCAGACCGCGGGTCGATTCGCATCACCCGTGACGGCGCGGAATCGCAGGCGGCGGTCAGACGGGTCGAGGACGGCCGCTGCGTGGTCGAGGCGACGGCGGGCACGACGACGTTCACGGTGACGGCGCTGCTGCCCGTCCGGTGAGCCGTCAGGCGTCTTCAGGCGTCAGGCCGAGGACGACGTCGAACCGGGCGGTGAGTTCGCCGATCCGCGAGCCCTCGAGCGGCTGGAAGTCGACGAGCACGCTCTCCCGCTGCTTCTCGTCCCGGATCGCCTTGAGGATGCCGTCGCGGTCGTTCTGCGGGTGTCCCTTCACGAAGCACTGCGTGGTGAGCAGCCGCTCGCCGCCGCGGCTAACCTTCATGTGGATGTGGGGCGTGCGACCGGGGTAGGGCACGGGCTTGATCGTGCGGAAGCCGTAGGCCCCGTCGGTGCCGGTCAGGAATCGTCCGTAGCCCTGGAACCGCCGGTCGCGATTCTCGGCGTTGCCGGTTCGCGAGTGGAGGTACGCGCCGTGTCCGTCCACCTGCCAGATCTCGACGAGGGCGCTTCGGAGCGGGGTGCCCGTGGCGTCGAGGATCCGCCCGGAGAGCCAGGTGACCTCGCCGTCGGTGGGCTCGATGGCGTCGGTGATCACGAGCAGGTCATTGTCGGTGTCGAGGGGCAGACGGTCGGGAAAGAACGGTCCTTCCGTGATCCGCGGCGTCCGCGTGAGTTCCTCGGCGTAGGCACCGGCGCGGGCGGCGAAGAGCGATCCCAGGGCCATAAGCCGCAGAGCCCGGCGGCGGCTCACGTCGGGCCGCTCGAACGTGCGTGGGTTGATCAGGGGCATCGGGTTTCTTCTCCACTGGCAACGGCAAGCATACGCAACCCGAGCGACTCGCGTCGGTTGTCGTCGCGCGGTGTGGCGGCCTCACGGCGATGAATAGCCCACGGAGCGAAAGTTCGTGGGGGAACTGTCCCCGTCAGCCCACGAGCACGGCCGGCCTCCGGTCGGCATCCGGCACGGCCTTCTGCAGGAGTGCAAACACGCTGTTCGGCACGTCTCCCTGACCGAAAATCACGAACTCCACCGCGAGCCGCAGCGCGCTGCCGAGGCTCCACCCGAAGGCGATGTCGAGCGGCGAGCCCGACTTGCTCATCTCGATCGCGATCTGCACGATTGTGTGCGAGACCGACGCAACATCCCTGGCCACGATGATGAACCGGCCGCCCTCCTGTCGAGCCGCGATGAGCGGCGCATTGTGGAACTCGCTTGGGTCGCCGTCGTGGACCTCGAGGAATACCAGCGGCACGTTCGCAGGAATGCGATGCTTCCGACGGACCTCAGCCTCCTTCTCGTCGAGCGAGCGGCGGCCGGGGCGATGCGGCACCAACACCCGAAAGCCTCCGTCGGCGCAGATATCGGTCCAGAGCATACGGGCGGCATCGTCCTCGAAGCGAAACTCCTTGAGCCGTAGTTCGCCACTTCGCCAGACCCGCGATGCCAACGAGAGAGCAAGCACACTCCCGATGAACATGGATGCGATGATGATCCCGTCGGGGCGAGCATAGACATTGGCAACGGTGGTGTAGAGAAACACGATTGTGATCAGCCCAAACGCTGCCACCGACAGTCTGCGGCGGAGCCGAAGTCCCGCCGAGGCCGGCAACGGTTTACGGCTGAGATCCACAAGCAACCCGAGCGCTGCGCTGGTCATGAGCACGAGGACGCCGGTGGCGTAGGCGCCCCCCTGGGCCGAGACATCGGCTCGAAAACACCGGGTGACGAGGAGATTGATCACCGTGAATGCGATCACAAGCGGTCGGTAGGCGGCCGCCCACTCAGGTGCCATGCCGTACCGAGGCAGGTAGCGGGGCACCATGTTGAGCAGGCCCGCCATGGCCGATGCCCCGGCGAACCAGAGAATCAGGATCGTGCTGGCATCATAGATCGTGCCGAAGACCCCTCCGAATAAAGGGCAGATGGCGTGGGGGCTCTCGCCGTGCGCGAGGTAGGCAAGGGCCCTGTCCATCGCTTTGCCCTTCACCGGCTCCAGCCGAAGTTCCTCGGCCGGGATGAGCGTGTCGGTACCGGTGACCAACGAGGAGCCGAGCAGCATGACCGACATCAGGATCGCCGCCGTGACCAGCAGGAGGCGGGTGTGCCGAATCCGCCCTGCCGAGTCTGTCGGATCTGCCTCGCCGCCCCGGACGAGATGGATGTGAAGCACACCCGTCTCGAATCCGCTCATCCCGAGAGCGAGCTTCGGAAAGATGAGGCAGGAGATGGCGACGGCGACCCACGGGCCGCTAACGGACATCGGGGCATGGTCCAGGTGGTAGTGGCCTGACGAAACCTCAGTCCACCAGTGCGGTAGCAAAGTCGGGTGTTCGAGCAGATACCACATGCCGGCGACGACGATGATGGCGGTGAGCCCGATGTAGGCCACCACGAGAACGGTTGCGAGCCCGACCACCTCACCGTATCCCTTGAGGAACATGCCACCCAGCAGCACCAGCAGGAGCATCGTCACGGCCATCTGGCCGTGCATCCATGCGGGCGCATGCTCGGCGTAAAGCGGGTTCGAGATCAGGTGGGCCGCAGCATCGGCGGCGGAGAGAGTCTTCGTGATCACGAAATCGGTCGCTGCGAATCCGACGAGGACGAGCACGGCGATCTTCGCCGTCCATCCGCTGAACATCCTCTCAATCATGCCGACCGAGCCGACGCCGTCCGGCGTCTCGCCTGCGACGTGACAGTAGATGGGCAGGGCCCCCAGCAGTGTCACCAACACGAGGATCAGCGTGGCGACGGGAGCCAGCGTGCCGGCCCCTTCGAACGCGATGGATGGTTGGTAGCCGAGCGTGCTGAAGTAATCCACGCCGCAGAGGCACATGATGAGCCACCAGGCGTAGTGGTGATGCTGATGAGACCGGGCATGCTCCTGATGAGACATAGCGACACTCCGTGGCTCGAGCCACGTGGCGCGCAGCATTCAGCCCCGCGGCATGATGGCCGAGAGGAACGCGATGTGCGGCGCTACCGACGCCACCAGTGGCAGCAGGGAGGTGAACCCCACCCAGGGTTCACCGGGAGTCGGCATGGCCTATCGACACGAGCCCTGGCCACATCAATCCCTGACGAACTGTCCTCGAACGCCTACGGGGTTAGCTGACGGGCTCGGAGCCGAAGATGTCCCGCTCGGTTGAACCGAGTTCGCCCCAGAAAAAGTGGGTCCCCCGCTCTGGAAATCCAGACTCGGCGATTTGGTCCTGCAACCATACCCGCGGTTTATTCGGTGACGGTTTTATCGACAACCGATCAGGCCAGCCCAAAAAACAAGCAGCGTGCCATCATCGATCGGCCGAGTTCCCTCGGCGAGTCACCGCGAACAACGAGCGGAACGTCGGCGAGCGGCGACTGCAAACCCGAGGGCCGCCGTCGCCGCCAGCACCCACGTCGACGGTTCGGGCACCGCGACGGTGCGGAGCTGGAATCCATCGATCAGGGGCGAGGTATTGCCCGACGGGGAGTTGAGATCGAACGTCTGCGACGTGGCATCGGCCGTGAAGGTCCCGATCACATACTGCCCCAGCCCGCCGTTTGCGTTGGTGGAGTTGGAGTCGAGCGTGACCGAACTGGTCCCAGATGTCGCTGTGGTCGTGGCGAATGTCTCGTTGAGAACGCCCTGGCTGTTGGCCGGATCGCTCGTCCACCACTGGATCCGATACTGCTGGCCAGCCGTGAGGCCCCCCAGCGTGGCGGTGATCGTGCTGTCGAGCAGGGCGGTGCCCCCGCTGGACAACATGGTCTTATAGGCGGTGGACAGGCCGGAGAACGGGGACGCTGACGAGAAAATCGTACGACTGCAGATTCGAGGGGTTCTCTGTGAAATTCACCGAGCCGACTGTCACGGTGTTGAGAAAATCCAGCTGCCCCGGGAACGCGAACGCGTTGAACAGGACACCGCTGACCGTCGTCGACTGCACTCCGTTTGGCCCAATGTTGTAGGCGTAGACCAGCGTGCCGGTCGTGTCGACGTCGCTGTCGCCGGTAACCGTCGTCGGGGTCCCCCAGGCGATGGTTGCGGCCGACACCGGCTTAGCCAGTCCGACGGACGCCACCGCAATCGCCGTGGCGACACCGGCCTGAACGAGTGACCTCGACCCAAGTGCACAGGAGCGAGAAAACATGTGTGGTTCCGTCTCAATCATGAAGGCAGGCTGAAGCGGCACGAAGCGACCGCGAAGGGGTCCTCAGGGCAACGGTCGGTGTGGTCAATGCCCATGAGCCGAAAAGTGACGAGTCGGGCACTGGTAGGGACGAATCGGGCGCGCGTGGGACAAATCGGGCGCGCGGTGGGACGAATCCGCCGCGCCGAAGCCCATGAAAGGACCTCGTTAGAAGCCGTCAGCTCGTTCCAGTTCCCCGCGTGCCCGCGCGTATCGAAGGCACCGTCGCAACTCGACATGCCGTGTCACGTTGCCATCGGTAGCCGGGCGTTGGTATTTGCCAGCTCTCTCAGCGGCACACAGTCGATCATGACGGGATCGGCTGCCCGTCCTTGAGCTTCGACAGGCACATGCCGCCAAAACCGCGAGCTCGCCGCGCGACACTTTGCACAACGATCAACAGGGACACGATCAGTGTCAGTGGGCGGCGAGGGACTCGAACCCCCAACCCCCTCGGTGTAAACGAGGTGCTCTGACCAATTGAGCTAGCCGCCCTCCGTGCTCGCCCGTCAACCAGGCCATCCCTCGCCTGCTGCCACCGAGTCTAGCCGATGGCGAAGCGCCGGCTGCGTCCGAGTGAGCGTCGGGCAGGATTCCCACCGCTCGCGTCCGGCGACGGGGCCCCCGTCATCAGGTCGCTGGCCTTCTGCGTCTTCGGGAACGCAATCACGTCGCGGATGCTGTCGAGCTTCGCGAACAGCATCACCCAGCGGTCGATGCCCAGGGCGATGCCGCCGTGCGGCGGTGCCC
>JBJTRH010000302.1:0-3164 GCA_046076065.1 Planctomycetaceae bacterium
CATACATTTGCATCACGGATGCGGATGGCACCTATCCCAATGACCGCATCCCTGAATTTCTTGGTTTGCTGCCACAGCATGACATGGTGGTGGGTGCACGAATTGGGGAGGATGTCACCTACTCCAAAACTCGCTCCATACCCAAGCTTTTTCTCGTGCCTTGGGTCTCTTTCCTCTGTGGTGGGAATGTTCCTGATATGAATTCCGGCCTTCGAGCATTTCGTCGTGATATTGCCCTCAAATTCTTGAATCTACTGCCTGATGGCTTTAGTTTTACGACCACTATCACGATCTGTTTTTTGCGTAATCGCTACGATGTCTGCTTTGTTCCAATAGGCTACACCAAGCGAATTGGGAAAAGTCATATTAAGCCCATCCGGGACACCTTGCGGTTTGTTCAGCTCATCGGCCGAACTGGCATGTATTTTGCGCCAATGCGATTGTTGGCGCCTGTTTTTGTGCTGCTCTTTGTCTGTTTCGTCGCAAGCGCTGTTTTTGATGCCCTGGTTCTTGGCAACCTTACAGATAAGACAATTCTGTTTGCGATCTCCAGCCTGAATGTGTTCATCTTTGCCATGCTCGCGGATATGATAGATAAGCGCACAGGCCCCTGACGCGCCTTGCTGGCTCTGCGCCTATCACAGACATGGTTATTGCCACCCCTCGTCAAGCGTCCTTCACCCATTTGGAGCGATGGTTGCCTGTTAATGCACTACTGCCATTGATCATCTGCTTTTATGCCTACAAGGAGTCCAGGAAGTTGGCGGCGGCCCTCCTTGTGATTTGGATGGCTTGGCGGTTGCTGGTTCCCCTTCTTGAAATGTTTTGGGCGAGTGATCGACGCGGACCGGTATTGCCCCATGTCACTCTTTTTTTGGCTCTCTTACTGGTGAACGCCAGGGTGATTTCCCTGCGGGGTGACGTGGCGGGTCCCTCTCAGTTTTTGCTGATTGTCTTGGGGGTTGTCATTGGCACATTGCTCTGTGAAAAGGGCTGGTCATCCATCCTTTCTTGGCTTGGTTTCTCCGCCATCCCCCTGGGCGCCCTCTTCCTATGGCATGGAGTGGCCTCGGGATTGCCCTTGTCTCTGGGTGCGATTGAAAAGGTCTACAACATGTTTCTGGCGGGCCATGGGGGGATCAGCCGTTTTGCCACGCTTGTCATGCTGCTCACCCTCTGCGCCTGGTATGGCCTGCTCCTGCGCGCTGGAAAGCGTTGGAAGTTTTTGGGGTTCGTGGCGGTGTTCAGCGGCTACGCCCTTTGTTTGGGCAGTGGGTCGAGGGTGGCCCAGGTAGTTGTGCCCCTGGCACTGTCTTTGTCATGGGCTGTGCAGCGACTGAAGGGCCAAGCCAAACGATTGCAAAGACGAGTCCTCTTCACCGCTGTGGGCATCCCCTTGGCGTTGGCATTGTGGTGGTTTGTGGTAGGGCCCGAAGCGGCCACCAACCGTCTCTCGGATTTCAGGAGGATGGAGGCAGCGCGCTGTTGGCTTGCGCTGATGTGGTCCGGACGTAATCGGTTTATATTTGGTGTGGGCTATGGCAGCGAAGTACCCAATCAGTTTTGTCGCCAGATCCCAGACTTCCGGGGCCAGCTCGGAACGATTGGCCATGCCCACAACACTGTTGCCCAGATGGGCGGGCAGCACGGCATTCTGGGGATTCTGGCCCTGTTCCTCATCGTGCTGCTTGTGGTGTTGGGCCTGCGACGGCAGCTCTCCGGGGCGCTGGTGAGGCTGCCGATTGGCCCTGGGACCACCCCATGGGCAGAGGTGAGCCTGGGGCTCAATCTCGCCTTGGCGTTCAATGCACTGGCGACCACCATCCACATCAGCAACCAAGTGAATCAGGTTTTGATCGGCCTGCTGGCGGCCTCAGCCCTTAGAGCCAACACACCTAGCCCCCTGGCGAGCGATCGCGCCGCTCCCACACCACCTGTGCCAGGAGGGTCCCAACTTGGGCCAGGTGGTGTTGCACCGTGAACTGACCTTTGGCCCGAATCCTGGCTGCGGCGCCCAGTCGCCCTGCCAGTGCGGAATCCAGTGCCAAACGGCCCATCGCCTTGGCCATTTCCGCAATGTCCCCCTCCTCAACCAGGAACCCAGTGGCCCCCTCTACTACCACTTCCGGGATGCCCCCATGGCGTGTTGCCACCACCGGAAGGCCACTCAGTTGGGCTTCCATCACCGCCACGGGGGATCCTTCACTGTCCCCATCCGCCGCCACCAGGGAGTGCTGCACAAAGGCCCGGGCTCCCCGCAGCAGTTGGGCCACATCTTTGTGCGAGCGAACGCCCTCCAGGCTAACGGCGGCCTTCAGACCCAGGCTAGCGATGAGATCTTTGGCTTCACCCCAGAGCGGACCCTCGCCCACCATCACCAGCCGAGCCTGGCGACCCAGGGGATCGGGCAGGTCTTGGAGCATCCGACCAAAGGCTTCGATGGTGAGCAGGGGCCCCTTCTTCGCGACGAAACGCCCCACGGCCACAAAAATGGGTGGAGCGTTTTTTGGGGAGCCTGCGGCTCCGAAGAGCTGTTCATCCGCCCCTGAGGGGCTCACGATCAGATGGTCAGCAGGTGCACCGAGGCCCAACAAGGCTGCTCGCATCGGCTGGCTCTTGACGATCACCCCCGCCACGAGCTTCATCAACCGCTGATAGCGCTCCCGCAAGACACCGATCCTTCCCTGGGCAGAAGCATCGGAGCCGCGGAAATGCACCACCAAAGGCACGCCGCTCCAGGCGGCAGCCTCCATCACGCGAACCGCATGGAAGCCGAATTCCACCATCAGCACGTCGGGCCTGTGGCGGCGGATGAGCCCCCAGGCCACGAGGGAGGAGGGGAGGGTTGCCAGCCGCAGAGCACCCAAACGGGTGAGCGCTTTGCTGCAGAGAATGGCTAAGCCGTAACTCAACCGCAGGGGGGCCAAAAGGGGGCGTTCATCTCCGAAATAAGCCACGATCTTGCACGGGAGACGCCTCAAATTGGCCCGCACGAAGGTTTCGCTGGCGGCCCTGCGGGTTGGGGCGAGCACCGATCGCCAGAGGGGTTCCACCTGGGGCCACTCCAGCGACCGAAGCCGAGCCCGTCCCGCCGCTCCGAGCTGTTGGCGCAGGGCTGGGTCGGCCATCAGGCGGGCGAGGGCCGCGGCCAGGGCCTCCACGTT
>JBJTRH010000303.1:0-2086 GCA_046076065.1 Planctomycetaceae bacterium
TGGCGGCGGGGGGGGGGGGCGGTGGGCGGGGGGACAACCGTGGCCCACGCCGGCACCCCAATTTGTAGGAGCATTTCCGATGGCAAAGCCCCACCGCGGCCTCAAGAAGGCCAACCACGGCGCCCGCCCCGCCAACAGCAAGGCCCGAAAGGCGAAGCGCCGTCACATCCGCACCTGAGACCGCATCGGAGGGTCCCCGCCGCCACCGTCGGAGGACAGCCCACCATGGCCCCCCGCGACTACATCATCCATCCCAGCGAGTACGACCTCGACCGGGTGATCGCCGACATCCACGAGATCCGCCGCTGGAACAGGCAGCGGTTCGAGATGGAGCAGCTGACGGCGATCGTGCACGAGGATCAGACCCGCGGCCTGTGCGTGGGCTACAAGGACGTGACCGCCGACGAGTTCTGGGTGCGGGGGCACTTCCCCGGGGTGCCGCTCATGCCCGGCGTGCTGATGTGCGAGGCGGCGGCCCAGCTGTCGAGCTACTACACGCAGCGTCACAACCTGCTCGACGCTCAGGTGGTCGGCTTCGGAGGCCTCGAGGAGGTGCGATTCCGCGAGCCCGTCGTCCCCGGCGACCGCCTCGTGATCGCCGTCGAGCGGGTTCGCGTGCGGCCCCGGGCGATGATCGTCTGCCGGTTCCAGGGTCTCGTTCGCGAGAGCATCGTGGTCGACGGCGTGATCAAGGGGGTGCCCCTGCCGATCGACGTCCTCGAGCCCGCCAACCGGGCGGCGTCGACGTGACCTGACCCGGACACGCCGCCGGCCGGACCGGCTTCGCGGGCGGCACACGCCCCCCGCTCCGTCGACAGACTGCCGCCATGCCCCGCCGCCCACCGCGTAAGCTCGATCCGTCGCTCGACCTCTCGGCACACCTGCTGACGCTCGACGCCCTCCCCTGCCCGTGCGATCCAGCGGCGCTCTTCACGTCGCCGGCACCGGTCGAACTCGAGGTCGGCAGCGGCAAGGGCCTGTTTCTCGCGACCGCGTCGGGCCGGACGCCGGACCGCAACTTCCTCGGCGTGGAACTCGCCGCCGGCTACGCGCGGCTGTGCGCCGGCCGGCTGGCGACGGCCGCGCGGTCCAACGCCCGCGTGATTCAGGGCGACGGCACCTTCCTGGTGCGGAGCCTGCTGCCCGACGCCTGCCTCGGCGGGATGCACGTCTACTTCCCCGACCCGTGGTGGAAGGCCCGCCATCGGAAGCGGCGCGTGCTCTCGCACGAGTTCCTGCGGCATGCCGGCCGGGTCCTGCCGGCTGGAGCCGTCCTCCACGTCTGGACCGACGTCGAGGAATACTTCGAGGAGTCGATGGGCTTCGCCGCGGAGACAGGCCTGTTCGCCGCGGCCCGCGTCGAGGAGCCGATACCGCCCGAGCACGACCTCGACTACCGCACGCACTTCGAACGCCGCACGCGGCTCGCGGGGGCTCCGGTCTGGCGGGCCGCGCTCGACCGCAACGACCGGCCGGCTGGATGCGAACGGCAGCAGCAGCCGGCCTGACGGCAGGTCAGCGGGCCGCCTCGTAGGTCCGGCCGGCGGTGCCGCAGGCGGCCTGGGCGACCGCGATCTCGTAGAGCCGCTCCCCGGCGGGGGTCGGGTATCGGCCCGTGATGCAGGCCTGGCAGAGGTCGCGGTCGTCGAAGCCGATCGACCGTGCCACGGCGTCGACCGGCAGGTAGCGGAGGGAATCGGCCCCGAGCCGCGCGGCCATCTCGGCTTGGGCGGCCTCGGTCAGCAGACCATCCGGCATGAACGCCGGCGCAAAGAGCTCGTCGATCGTCGACATGTCGATGCCGTAAAAGCACGGCGCGATGATCGGTGGGCAGGCCACGCGGACGTGGATCTCCCGGGCGAGCCCGAGCGACCGCATCCGGCCGAGCAGCACCTTCATGGTGGTGCTCCGCACGATCGAGTCCTCGACGATGATCACGCGGCGGCCCTCGAGCACTTCCCGCAGCGGCGTATACTTCGTCTCCGCCTTCTGCCGGCGACTGGCGGCTCCGTCGATGAACGTGCGGCCCGTGTAGCGGTTGCGAATCAGGCCCTCGACGCAGGGAATCGAGAGCCGGTAGGCCATC
>JBJTRH010000304.1:0-8356 GCA_046076065.1 Planctomycetaceae bacterium
TCGTGAGAACGATTCTCAAAATCCAAAGGAAGTGTAGAACCTGGGGCCGCCGGGATCAATCACACTTCGTAAAACGCGTTGGAATCCATCAGGATGCAGCTTCCGGGGCTCTTCGTCGTCGGCACTGATACGGACGTTGGCAAGACGGTCGTCGCGACCGCCATCGTGCGGGGCCTAAGGGCTTCCGGGCGACGCGTGGGTGTCTACAAGCCAGTGGCGAGTGGATTGTCGTCGCTCGCCGACGAGCGGGGTGATCCCTGGAGGCTCTGGGACGCAGCCGGTCGGCCGCTCACGGTCGAGCAGGTGTGCCCGCAGGCATTCGCGGCGGCCATCGCCCCGCCCGCGGCCGCCCGGGCTGAGGGCCGCGTCGTTGATGACCGGCTGCTGCGGCGCGGGCTCGACGTATGGACAGGCATCAGCGACGTGGTCGTCGTGGAGGGTGCCGGCGGCTTGTTCTCGCCCGTCGGTGAGTCGACGCTCGTGGTCGACCTGGCGAAGGAGTTCGCCTGGCCGCTGGTGCTCGTCGACGCCGCGCGGCTCGGGGCGATCGGCCGCAGTCTGGCGACGATCTGCGCGGCCCGTGCCGAAGGGCTGCGGGTCGCGGCGGTCGTGCTGTCGCACACCGCTGCGCCGACCGACGCCGAGGGGCCCGCCTCAGCCGGCGCCATCGCCCGGGACTCGGCGGCCTGGATCACCTCGCGCACGGGCCTGCCCGTGGCGGTGCTCGACCACGGCGCGACCGTGCTTCCCGAGGACGTCGATTGGCTGTCGCTGGCGACCGGCTAGGTCGCGGCCGCCGCGCGGAGGCGGCGGGCGGCCTCGGCGGCGGCGAGCGTGGTGATGTGGCAGCCCGTGCCGATCTCGAAGCCCGCGAGTTCGGCGAGCCGCGGCAGCACCTCGATGTGCCAGTGCCAGTGGCTGCGAGCGGGGTCGTCGTCCGTCATGAGGAACGGTGCCTGATGCAGCCACCAGTTGAAGTGGCACCCGGCCGACAGTCGGTCGAGGCGGGCAGCGAGGTCGCGGGTGAGATCGGCCAGGGCCGCTGCATGGCCCACGTCTGCGGCGTGGAAGTGGGGCTGGGCGGTTGCCGACACGATCCACGTCTCGTACGGCTGACGGGGCGCCGGCGGCACGAGGGCGACAAGGCCACCGGCTTCGGCGACCACCCGATCGTCGGCACGAGCATCGGCGAGAAGCCGGACGAACAGGCCGCGATCCCGTCGCACGGCGGCGAGCTCAGCCTGCATCACCGGCGGCACGGCGTCGAGACCGATGATCTGGCTGTGAACGTGCTCCAGCGACGCCCCGGCGGCGGGGCCGGAGTTCTTGAAGACGGTGGCCCAGGCGATGCCCTCCCGAGTCGATAGCGCAGCCAGCCTGTCGCGGCAGATCGACCACACGTCGCGCCATGTCTCGGGAGGTACCTCGAGGATCGAGCGGTCGTGCCGCGACGACTCGATCACCACGTCGTGCACACCCGGATGGGCCGTGATCGGAAACGCGTTGGGCACGATCCGCGCCCGCCAGGGCAGCGACTCGTCGGCCGGCGCGCGGGCCTCGGCGGGCGGTGTCGCCGACTCGTTGCCCGCGCAGAACGGGCACCACTGGCGTGGCTCGGCGGCCGACTCGAGCACCGCCCTCAGGGCCCGATCGTCGGGCTTGCCGCCGCGCTGGGGTGCCACGAACACCGGCCTGCCGGTGAGGGGGTCGTGAACGATCCACGGACGTTCGGCACGCTGGTCGGGCTGGTCGCGGGTCATCGAGGTCCTAACATCACCGTCCGAGCGACGGGGAGAGGCTGGGTGTCTCACCGGTTCGTTGTTGAAGCGGACGGACGGCGTCCCTACACTCTCGACGCCTTCGCGGCTTCTTGTGCCGCGCTGGTGACTCGCGCGGATTTCGCAGATTCTTCATCGGAGGCTCAGGCATGCTGACCGTCGGCGACACGTTCCCCCAGTTCTCCTGCCAGGCCTGCGTGGGCACCGGCAAGGACGACATGAAGGTGCTCACCAACGCCGACCATGCGGGCAAGTGGGTGGTCTACTTCTTCTACCCGAAGGACTTCACGTTCGTCTGCCCGACCGAACTCGCCGAGTTCAATCGTCAGCTGCCTGCCTTCGCCGACCGCGACACACTGGTGGTCGGCGGCAGCACCGACAACGAGTGGTCGCATCTGGCCTGGCGGCGGGCGCACCCCGATCTCGCCAACCTGGCCTATCCCCTGATCGCCGCCCAGAAGCTCGCGCCGGATCTCGGCATCACCGAGAAGGCGGAGGGCTACTGCCTCCGGGCCAC
This sequence comes from Planctomycetaceae bacterium, assembly GCA_046076065.1. Taxonomy (GTDB): domain Bacteria; phylum Planctomycetota; class Planctomycetia; order Pirellulales; family UBA1268; genus QWPN01. The sequence continues at coordinate 2,296 of JBJTRH010000304.1, forward strand.
GTTCATCGTCGATCCCCACGGCGTGATCCAGTGGGTGGACGTCAACGGGGGCCGGGTGGGACGCAACGTCGCCGAGGTGATCCGGGTGCTCGACGCGCTGCAGAGCGACGAGCTCTGCCCGTGCAACTGGAAGAAGGGCGACCCGTACGTGAAGGTGGGCTGACCGTGGCGGGTCCGGGCTGGACGCCTCCGAAGCGGTCGTGGCTGGGCAAGTTCGCCGACGCCTTCCGAGGTCTGTTTCACGCCCTCCTGACCGAATGGAGCTTCGCGGCCCATCTGCCGGTCGCCGCGGCGGCCGTGGCGCTGGCGGCCTGGCTGCGAATCGACCGCGTCGAGTGGTGCTTGGTCGTGCTCGCGATCGGCGGCGTGATCGCCGCCGAGGTCTTCAACACCTCGGTCGAGTCGCTGGCTCGGGCCCTCGACAGCGGTCCGGATCAGCGGATCAAGGACGCCCTCGACACCGCCAGTGCCGCGGTGCTCGTGGCCGTCGGCGCGGCCATCCTCGTGGGCCTTCTGGTGTTCGGCCCCCGGCTCGTCGCGCTGGCGGCCTGAGGCATCGCCGGCGTTTCGTCGGCAACTGCGATTGACCGTGTCGCCGCCGACGCCCTAGCGTCTTGCCCAGTCAGGGGAGGCGGTCGCCGGCAGGGCGCCCCCTGCCCCGTGGCATCACCTTCTTCGGAGAGTTCCCATGACCGGCAAACTTCTCGCCGAGGCCATCGGCACGTTCTGGCTCGTTCTCGGCGGGTGTGGCAGCGCCGTGCTGGCCGCCGCCTATCCCGATCTCGGCATCGGCTTCGTCGGCGTGTCGCTCGCCTTCGGCATCACCGTGCTCTCGATGGCGACCGCGATCGGCCACATTTCCGGCTGCCACCTGAACCCGGCGGTGACCGCCGGCCTCGTCGCCAGCGGCCGCGTGCCTGCGAAGGACCTGATTCCCTACTGGATCGCACAGGTCGTGGGCGGCATCGCCGGCGCCGGCATCCTGTACCTCGTGGCCAGCGGCCAGCCCGGGTTCGATGCGGCGGCCAGCGGGTTCGCCTCCAACGGCTACGGCGAGCACTCCCCGTCGGCGATCGACGGTGTCGGCGGCTATGGCTGGCAGAGCTGCTTCATCGTCGAGGCGGTGCTCACGGCCGTGTTCCTGTTCGTGATCCACGGCGCGACCGACAAGAAGGCCGGCAGCGTGATCGCACCGATCGCGATTGGGCTATGCCTTACGCTGATCCACCTGGTCAGCATCCCGGTCACGAACACCAGCGTGAATCCGGCCCGCAGTACGGCGACGGCCGTGTTCGTCGGCGGCTGGGCGCTGCGGCAGCTGTGGCTCTTCTGGGTGGCGCCGATCGTGGGCGGCATCGTGGGCGGGCTCGTCTACCGCAGCGTGGCCGAGTGCACCGACTGACGACGGGTCACTCCGGCTGCGGAGCCCGCGACCGCAGCCGGAGGCCCGCCGCGCCGGCCAGCCGGAGGTAGTGATCGGCGGGCACGCCCCCGAGCCCGATGAAACGGTCGGCGAGGCCGGGAGGGGGCTCGGCCGATTTGAAGATCGCCGTGGCCTCGTCGCATTCGTCGAACATCGCCACGTAGAGGCATCGCGCGCCGATGCGGGCGGCCTCGACGGCCTGCCGCTCGAAGAACTCGCCGCGCTGCCGGGGAATCTGGTCGAGCGGGCCGCCCTTGAGGTTGTGCCAGCTGAAGCCGGGGTAGATCACGGGCAGATACTCGATGCCTCGGTCGCGACACCAGTCGAGGTCGGCCGACCAGTCTCGATCCGCGTGGCGGGTCGCCTCGTCGGGCGTGCGGTAGCGGCCCACGGTCCACGGGCTGACGACCTGCGCCGTGGCGGCGACCTCGATGAGCCGCTGATCGGCGACGGCGTCGCGGTCGCCCGTCCGCCAGCCCGTCGGCACTCCCACCAGCACGGCGCATCCCTCGTCGGCGAGCGCCTTCACGAGGGCGGCGCACTCGGTGAGCGAATAGGCCCTGCCGTCTCCGAAGCCGATGCCCCAGACCGCCACCAGCGGCCGGCCCGCGAGCTGCAGCGAGGCCGCATCGGCACTGATGCCCATCCGACTGCGGAGCTGCCGCCAGTCGTCGAGCACGTCGCCGGTGCGGCCCGCTGGCAGGCCGCTGAGGTCGTACATCACCGCGTACACGCGCCCCTCGGCGAGCGCCGCGTCGCGGCAGTGGCCGAGCACGCTCGTGTGGTGGGCGAGCAGGCCGGGATCACGGAGGGCGACGGCGAACCGCTGCACGAACACGCCGTCGATGCCGTACTCGCGCATCCAGCGAAAGTGCATCCGCACCGCCGCCATCCGGGCCGAGCTGAACACCTCGACCGCCGGACCGTCGCGGCCGACCCGCAGGGTGAAGCGCTCGTCCGGCGGCAGTTCGCTGACGTCGGGCAGCAGGTCGACCGTCACCCGCCCGTTCCGGCCGTCGCACCAGTGCCGCCAGCCCACGCGCCCGCCGTCGCCCTCGGCCGCAAACCAGCCCTGGTAGCCGCAGAGCACGCGGCCCTCGAGGCCGTCGCGATGGGTCGCTGCCGCCACGGGGGACTCCGCCGGACGCATCGGCCGCTCGCGGACTTCCTCGAGCGACTCGGCGCCCGATGCGGCCGCGAGGCCTCCGAATGCCGCCACGGCCCACAGCCATCGCGTCGTCGGGGAGCGCCGGTGGCGGCGAGGCATTACGTGCCGGCTCGCAGGTCGTAGCAGAGGATGTCGTCGCCCGACCGGAGATACAGGAGACCGTCGAGGATCACCATGTGCGCCCAGCTCGGCCGGCCCGCCGCGTCGGGGACGTCGAAGCTGGCCACCTCGCGGTACTCCGCGGGATCGGCCTTCACGAGCGACACCGTGCCGTTGGCGTAGCGGACGTAGATGTGGCCGTTGGCCGCCATGACGGTGGCGGAGTTCTTGCCGCTCCCGCGGGCCTCCCAGGCCACCTTGCCGGTCAGGAGCTCCGCGCAGACGAGCACCGCCTGGTCGTCGGCGCAGCCGTACAGGTGGTCGCCCACGAGCACGATGCCGCCGTGCTTGTTGGCGAGCTTCTTGGTGAGCCCGTACACCTCGTCGACCCTGATGCCGCCTCCGGGCACCGGCACCTGCCGCAGGAGCGCCCCGCCCCGCTTGTAGCCGGCCGCGAAGAACACGAGATCGTCGCGGATGATCGGCGTGGGGATCACGGCGACGGTCTTCTCGATGGGGTAGGTCCAGAGCAGCGCTCCGGTGCGGGCGTCGACGCCGATCGGTCCGCTGGCGGTGGTCTGCACGTAGATCCGCCGTCCCTTCACCTCCGAGATCACGATCGACGAATGCCCCGCGCCCGTGATGCCGGGGACGGCGCAGGTCCAGATCGGCCGGCCGGTCCTCTTGTCGAGCGCGACCATGGCCGCCTGCTCGCCGCCGGGCGTGCAGACGACGCGGTCGCCATCGACGAGCACCGACTCGCTGTAACCCCAGGCATCCCCCTTCTTGCCGCCGAACTGCTGCTTGAGGTCGACACGAAACGCCTCGCGGCCGTCCTTCGTGCCGCAGGCCACGAGCTGCCCGAACGGGGTGATGACGTAGACCATGTCGCCGTCGACGGTCGGGGTGCTCCGCGAACTCTGCCACGACTCCTGCCCGTCGGTCCACGCGCCGCCCGTCTTCGTCGTCCACAGCTGGCTGCCCGTCGCGCGGTCGAAGCAGGAGAGATACTCGTCCTTGTCGGCCGCCGTGGAGAGCCCGTCGCCGAGCGTGTAGATCCGGTCGCCCGCGATCGCGAGGCTCGCATAGCCTCGGCCCGCGCCCTTCGTCTGCCAGACCTTCGGCGGGCCGTCCGCCGGCCAGTCCTCGAGGAGGTTCGTGTCCGGGGCGATGGCGGTGCGGGCGGCGCCGCGGAAGGTGGGCCAGTCGGCGGCCGCGGCCGACGTCGCGAGGGTCGCGGCGGCGAGGCAGGCGGCGAGGGCGGGCCGGGGCGATTTCGGCGTCATGGCGGAGTTCCTCGAGCGAGCGTGAGCATCTCGGCCGCGCCGGCCGCCGGCCGGGCTGCGGACCCATGGTTGGTATAGTAGCAGGCCGCCAAAGGAGCCCGCGAGGAGGAGCGTCGTGTCGAGCGAGTCGGGAGAGCTGTTCGGGAGCCGCGTCACCGTCGAGCAGGTCGAGGAGGGCCACGATCTCGCCCCGAAGTTCGACGCCGCCGGTCTCATCCCCTGCGTGACCACCGACTTCGCCTCGGGCGAGGTGCTGATGGTCGCGGTCATGAACCGCGAGGCGCTCGCCCGGACGATCGAGACCGGCGAGGCCCACTACTGGAGCCGCAGCCGCCAGCAGCTGTGGCACAAGGGGGCGACCAGCGGGCTCGTGCAGAAGGTCGTCGAAATGCGGATCGACGACGATCAGGACTGTGTCTGGCTCCGCGTCGAGATCGCCGGCGGAGCCAGCTGCCACGTCGGCTACCGGTCGTGCTTCTACCGCAAGGTGCCGGTCGGGGCCGAGCGGTCACGGGGCACGGCGCTGGAGTTCCTGGAGCACGAAAAGGCCTTCGATCCGAAGGCGGTCTACGGCGACGCGCCCAATCCCACGCAGCTCTGACGAGCCGAGGAGCCCGCCGGCGCGGCGACCAGGGGGAGTTTCATGCAGACGCGTCCGCTGGGCCGCACGGGTCTCCAGGTGCCGATCCTCTCGTTCGGGGCCAGCTCGCTCGGGCAGGAGTTCCGGTCCGTGACGCTCGACGAGGCGCTCGCGAGCGTGCAGGTGGCGCTCGCCGGGGGCTTGAATCTCATCGACACGAGCCCCTTCTATGGCCGCGGGATGAGCGAGGTGCTGCTCGGCATCGCGCTCAAGGGGGTGCGGCGGAGCGACTAACTGCTGTGTACGAATCTCGGCCGCTATGACCTCGCCCACTTCGACTTCTCCGCGCGGCGGGTGGCCGAGAGTGTCGACGTGTCGCTCCATCGGCTGGGCACCGACCACCTCGACATCGTGCTCTGCCACGACATCGAGTTCGTGCCGATGCAGCAGATCGTCGACGAGACGCTCCCGGCGCTGCGGAAGGCCCGTGCCCAGGGGAAGGTGCGATTCATCGGCTTCAGCGGCTATCCCCAGAAGATCTTCCGGTTCATCTGCGAGCAGGCCGACGTCGACTGCGTGCTCAACTACAACCAGTACACGCTGCAGAACACCCGATTCGCCGACGAGACGATCTCCTGGCTGAAGCCGCGGGGCATCGGTGTGATGAACGCCGGCCCGTTCAGCGCCCGGCTGCTCACCGACGCCCCCCTGCCCCCGTGGCTCAAGGAGCCCGAGGCCGTCAAGGTGGCGGCGCGGCAGGCGGCCGATCTCTGCCGGTCGCGGGGCTCGTCGCTCGCGAAGCTCGCCCTGCAGTTCTCGCTCGCCAATCCCGATATCGCCACCACGGTGGCCGGCAGCGCGAATCCGACGAACATCCGCGACTGGGTGACCTGGGCCGCCGAGCCGCTCGACGAGGGGCTGCTCCGCGACGTGCAGTCGGTGTTCGCCCCGGTGAAGAACATTGGCCACCTCGAAGGCCTGCCCGAGAACAACTGACCGCGATGCGCATCGACTCGCACCAGCACTTCTGGTCGTACTCCGCCGCCGAGTATCCCTGGATCGGGCCGGGTATGGAGCGGCTCGCCCGCGACTACCTACCCGACGATCTCGCGCCCCTGGTGGCCGCTGAAAAGATCGACGGCTCCGTTGCCGTGCAGGCCCGGCAGAGCGTCGCGGAGAGCCGCTGGCTGCTCGACCTGGCCGCCGCCCATCCGCTCGTGAAGGGCGTGGTCGGCTGGGTCGACCTGCAGAGCGACCGCGTCGGTGACGACCTCCACACGCTGGCGGCGAACCCGACGTTCGTCGGCGTGCGGCATGTGGTGCAGGACGAGCCCGACCCGCGGTTCCTGCTCGGAGAGGCCTTTCTGCGCGGCATCCGGCAGCTCCACCCGCACGGCCTCACCTACGACCTGCTGCTTCATGTGGAGCAGCTGCCCGCCGCCATCGAACTGGTGGGGCTCCTGCCGGAGCAGCCGTTCGTGGTCGACCACCTCGCGAAGCCACGG
>JBJTRH010000305.1:0-3602 GCA_046076065.1 Planctomycetaceae bacterium
CGGTCGGCACGTGCTCCACCGGCGCCGGCTTGGGCCGGCGGTCGAAGGCCTCGAAGCCCTCGATCTCGTCGCGGGCGAGCAGCCGCTCGATCCGCATCTCGATCCGGGTCAGCTGCGGGCCTTCTTCCGGTGCGACGAACGTGAACGCGATCCCCTCCCGGCCCATGCGACCGGTCCGGCCCACACGGTGCACGTAGTCGTCGCAGAACTCCGGAATGTCGTAGTTCACGATGTGCGACACGCTCGACACGTCGATTCCTCGGCCGACCACGTCGGTGGCGACGAGAATCCGCGTGCTGCCTTCGCGAAACTGCCGCATCACCCGGTCGCGCACGCTCTGCGAGAGGTCGCCGTGGATACAGGCGACGTCGTCGCCCGCCGAGCGGTCGCGGCTGCGGCTCCGCCGCCGCGCCAGCCGCTCGTAGACCTTGTCGGTGCCGCGCTTGGTGCGGCAGAACACGATCACCTGCCGGGGATCCTCGCGATCGAGCAGCCGCTCCAGCAGGTCGAACTTCCTCGTCGGATCGACGGTGAAGTATCGCTGCTCGATGGTCTCCACGGCCAGTTCGTTGGTGGAGAAATCCATGATCTCCGGATCCCGCATGTACCGCGTCGCCAGCTTCTGCACGAGCGGAGGCACGGTGGCCGACAGGAGGAGCGTCTGCCGGCTCTCGGGGCACCGGCGCAGGATCTTCTCGATGTCGGGGCGAAACCCGATGTCGAGCATGCGATCAGCCTCGTCGAGGGTGACGATGTCGAGCGCCGACATCGAGAGCGTGCCGCGGCTCATGTGATCGATCACGCGACCGGGTGTGCCGACGACCACCGCCGGATGCCGTGCCAGCTTGTCGATCTGCCCCTTGATCGGCTTGCCGCCATACACGGCCACGCAGTGGATCTTGGTGCCGTGGGCGAGTTTCTCGAACTCATCCTTCACCTGAACGGCGAGCTCACGCGTGGGCACGAGCACCAGCGCCCGCGGCCCCCCGGACCGTCCCGGCTGCATCATCCGCTCGAGGATCGGGAGCACGAACGACGCGGTCTTCCCGGTGCCGGTGCGGGCCTGCCCCAGCACGTCGACGCCGGTGAGAGCCCGCGGAATCAGTCCCGCCTGGACGGGCGTGGGCGTCGTGTAGCCGGCCCGATCGACGGCGGCGAGCGTCGCCTCCGAAAGCCCCAGGGATCGAAAATCCCCGCCGTGCAGCGGGCCGCTCGCGCTGCCAGCTGCCCCGGCCGCTCCGCCCGACTCCGCCGGACGGCCGGCCATGTTGTCCATGAACACTCGTGACCTCGCGATTTTCTCAGAAACGTCGTCCGCACCAGTTCGCAGGGCGTCCTGATGCCCGCTACGAAAGGCCTCCTCGGCTCCCGGCCAAGGACGGCACGGCGGTTGGCGGCGTTCGAGAAAGCCGCCCAAACAATGCGGCAACGCTACCACGCTGACCCACGGCGGGCAAACGGCGGCCGCCTCGCACCCGCGGAATCCCGCGATTCACGCGACCATGGCTCGACCAGGTCGCCGGCCACGAGACAGCGCACCAACCAACCGGCTGCCTGGATGGCGGCCCCACCGCCATCATCAGCCTGCACCGACCACGAGGGCGGTGCAGGCGTGTATTCAGCGATCGAAGAGTTTCTTGATGGCCCAGACCGTGGCCGCACGACCTGCCCGGGCGATCGACCGCGTCAGGGGAATGCCCTTCGGGCACACCGCCACGCAGTTCTGGGCGTTGCCGCACATCTGGATGCCTCCCTGACGCGTCAGCGCCTCCATCCGCTCGTCGGCGATCATGCGGCCGGTGGGATGCGCGTTGAACAGCACCGCCTGGCTGATGGCATGCGGGCCCACAAATCCGCCGTCGAACGCAGCCTTCCGCCGCTTTTCGAACTCGGCCTCCGACTCGTCGTCGCGACGCGCCACCTCGACCTTCGTGTACTGCGGACACGCCTCGAGGCAGCAGCCGCAACTCATGCACTCCGAGAGCGGATAGGCCTCCTCCTGCTCCTCGGGCGAGATGCGGGGGCCGGGGCCGAGATCGTACGACCCCTCCACCGGCACCCACGCCTTGACCTTCTCGAGCCCACGAAACAGCCGACGGCGGTCGACCACCAGATCACGGACGACCGGAAACTTCGACATCGGCCGGAGTTCGATCTCCTCGCCATCCTCGGCGATCAGCCGGTCGACGAGCGCCGAACAGGCCATCCGCGTGCGACCATTGATCAGCATGGTGCAGGACCCGCAGACCTCCTCGAGGCAGTTGCAGTCCCATGCCACGGGAGCCACGCGTCGGCCGTCCTGCGACCGCGCCAGGGCGGCGATCTGCTGCAGCACGCTGATCACGTTCATGTTGGGAACGTACGGAACCTCGAACCGCTCCCAGTAGCTCTCGCCACCGGCGACGTCCTGCCGGAGCACGCGCACCCGCACCACCGACCGCCCCGGATCGTGGTCGTCGCCGTGGGCGTGCACCAGATCCGCCGCCGATTCAGTCGCCTTGATCATGGATGGTGTTCCTCCCGTGTTCGTCCGTCATACCCCGGCGCCGACCGGCCGGCCCGTCGCGGTCACCTGCGCCGACCGCTCCTTCCACACCTCCTCGATCGCATCGGCTCCGACGAGGCCGTAGAGCCGCGGCCGCGGCGGGAGCAATGAGGTATCGATGTCCTGATATGAAATCTCAGGATCGCCGCTCGCACCGCAGGTGGCGATGGTCGACTTGAGCCACTTCGACGTATTCGCCGCGAAGGCGTCGCACCACTGCTCCGCCTCACGCCGCTTGCCCTCGGGGTCGGTCGCCTTCAGCCCCGGCATGGCGAAGGCGGGCTTGAAGTGGGCACCGCGGCACTCGTCGCGGAGCAGCGCTCCCTTGAGGATCAGTTTGGCGATCGGAAACATGTCGCCGAGGGCCTTGGTGAAGACCACGTTTTGATTCGTCCAGTTGCCCGTGTCAGATACCGCGCATCGCTTCCAGCGTTCGGCCATCCGGCACACGTCGTCGTAGGCGGCTGCGAGTTGGTCGTTGCGACGGACCACCGTGGCCACACGGGTCATGAGGTTGCCGAGGTCCTGGTGCAGCTCGTAGGGGTTCTCGTCGCCGGCCGTCCGGGCCAGCAGTTCGCGGTGCCGCTCCTCGTGCCGCCGCACCGCCGCGTCGAACAGCCGCGACTGATCGCCGGAGGCCGCCTTCGAAGAGCCGCACACGTTCGCCAGCGTCGGCGCCACGAACAGCCCGCTGAAGATGCACGACAGGAGAGAGTTGGCCCCGAGCCGGTTGGCGCCGTGGTATTGGTAGTCGCACTCGCCGATCGCATACAGTCCCGGAATGCTCGTCTGCTGGTTGCGAACCGCCCCTTCGACCATGCCGCCCGACGCACTCCGCTCGTAGTCGACCCACAGGCCGCCCATCGAATAGTGGACGGCCGGGAAGATCTTCATCGGCGTCGACCGCGGGTCCACCCCCTGGAACTTCTCGTAGATGTCGAGGATGCCTCCGAGCTTGCGGTCGAGCGTCTCCTTGGGGATGTGGGTGAGGTCGAGATACACGCAGAGCCGATCCTTCTCGACCGACAGCCCGTCCGTGGTGCAGATGTCGAAGATC
>JBJTRH010000306.1:0-4174 GCA_046076065.1 Planctomycetaceae bacterium
CGCGAGCACGAGGCCGACGGACGCCAGCGCCCGAAGGCGGGCGAGGAGGGTCGAACGGGACCGGCGGATGCCGAACGCAGACATGGGTACTCTCCTGAGAAGGACCCTTCGAGACTAATCCGGTGTACGCAGGCCACAAGCCGCGCGTTGAGGAAAAAACCGGGTTTTTTCCCGAAAAAATGCCCGCCCCAACGGCACGGACGGTGCAACCGGCCCATCTTCCGTCCCCGCTCGCGTCCACGCCGCAGGCTGGCGGAGGCCGGCAACCTGCGCGGGGTCAGGACGCCCGGTCGAGCATCCGCCGGCTGGCGGCGTTGAGCGCCGCCTCGCGGGGAATCCGGTAGCGCATGCCGTGGGTGTCGGTGATGAACACGCCGCCGTCGGACTGCCGAGCGATGTCGTCGGTATGGGCCACGCGGAACCGATGGTGGCCCCGGTCGGTGACCACCGTCCACTCCGCCGGCTCGGCGTCAGAAATCGTCTCGATCCGCTCGATGACGGGCAGGAACTCCCGCTGGGCGAGCTCCCGCTCCAGGAGCCGCCGCAGGTCGGCCGGCTGCTCGGCCAGCGACTCGACCCACGCCAGCTCGCCGCCGTCGGCGGCGATGATCGCCACCGGCCCTGCCGGCGCGGTCACGGGAAAGGCCCGCAGCACGTCGACGTCGTGATGGTGGCGGCCCTGCGCGTCGACCAGGTCGAGCCGGCCGTGCTCGAGCCGTTCCAGCCTCCAGCCTTCCGGCGAGGTGCCGATCGTGGTCGCGGTGTCTGGTGAGGTCATGGCATGGGGTCCCGTCGCCGCCGGGTCAGGTCGGCGCCGCGGCCTCCTCGGCCGCCTTCATCTGTGCGTGATAGAGCCGGGCGTACATGCCGTCGGCCGCGAGCAGTTCGTCGTGCGTGCCCACCTCCACGATCCGGCCGGCATCGAGCACGACGAGCCGGTTGGCCCGCCGCAGGGTCGACAGCCGATGCGCGATCGCGATGGTGGTGCGGCCGGTCACGAGCCGGTCGATCGCCGCCTGGATGATCGCCTCCGTCTCGGCATCGACGCTCGAGGTGGCCTCGTCGAGGACCAGGATCCGCGGATCGACGAGCAGCGCCCGGGCGATCGACAGCCGCTGCCGCTCGCCCCCCGAGAGGCCGCCGCCGCGCTCCCCCACCCGCGAGTCGTAGGCCAGCGGCTGCGAGAGGATGAAATCGTGGGCGCCGGCGGCCCGCGCGGCCTCCACGATCCGCTCGCGGGCCGCACCCGGACGGCCGTAGGCGATGTTCTCGGCGATCGTGCCGAAGAACAGGAACGGCTCCTGGAGCACGCAGCCGAGATTGCGGTGGTAGTCGGCGATGTCGACGTCGCGGAGATCGACGCCGTCGATGCGAATCGCCCCGCTCGACGGGTCATAGAAGCGGCAGACGAGGTTGGCGAGCGTCGACTTGCCGGAGCCGCTCGTGCCGACGAGGCCGATCATCTCGCCCGGCTCGATCACCAGGTCGATGCCGTGGAGCACCTCGCGGGCGCCGTAGCGGAAGTGCACGCCGGTGATCTCGATCCGGCCCTCGACCCGCCCGAGCCGCACCGGCTTCGCCGCCTCCGCCACCGTCGGCTTGCAGTCGAGGATCTCGAAGATTCGCTGGGCGCTCGCCGCGGCCCGCTGGGTGGCCGGGACCATCCGGATCATCGACTCGACGCGGCCGTAGAACCGGGCGATGTAGGCGAGAAACGCCGTCAGGCCGCCGACCGTCACGCCGGCGGTGAACACGAGCCACGCGCCGCAGGCCCACACGACCAGCAGGCCGATCTCGCTGATCAGGCTCACCATCGGCCCGGTGAACGACCAGATCACGTTGACGCGATCGTTCGCCTCGAGCACGCCCTCGTTGGCGGCCATGAAGCGGTCGATTTCGCGACGCTCCTGCGCGAAGGCCTTCACGACCCGGATGCCGGGAATCGCGTCGGCCAGCACACTCGTCATGTCGCTCCAGGCGACGCTCGCGCGGGCGAACCCGCGGCGGAGCCGCTCGCGGACGGCGTAGATGAGCCAGATGACGAAGGGAAACGGCACGAGCGTGAGCAGGGCGAGCGTGGGGTTGAGCCACACCAGCACCACGGCCGTCAGCACCAGCAGCATCACGTTGGACGCGAACTCGATGAGGTTCACCGAGAGAAAGACGTTGATCTTGTCGGTGTCGCTGCCCACGCGGGACATCAAGTCGCCGGTTCGCTTGCCCTGGAAGAAGTCGAGCGAGAGCGACTGCATGTGGGCGTAGGTTCGCGTGCGCAGCCCCGCGGCGATCCGCTCGCTCACCCAGGCGAGCGTCCACGTCTGGGCCCAGGAGAGCAGCCAGGCGGCGAGGGCCGCGGCGAGCAGCCCGCCCAGATACCACCACACCAGCGAGAAGGGCACGTCGGCGCCGTTCTGCCGGGGAATGAGCACCGTGTCGACCAGCGGCATGGTGAGGTATGGAGGCACGAGCGCCGCGGTGGTGCTCGCCAGCGACAGGAGGCCGCCGAGGATCGCCATGCCGGCGTGCGGTCGGGCGAAGGAGATCAGGCGAAACAGCGCCCGCCACGACGCCGTGCCCCCCGCGTCGTCGGCGAGCCCCCGTCCCGCCGGCGCGGGTGTCTCGTCGGGCTCGGCCGTGGTGGAGCTGCCCGCCGGACGATCCGTCCGGCCGCCGGCCGGCTCGCTCAGGCCGTCGGGCCCGGGCACTCGGGCGTCGAAGGCGTCTTCAATGGCATGGATGGCGTCGGCCCGCGCCGGCGTGAACAGCCAGCGGGCCACGATCCGGTCGCCGTCGAAGAGCTCGACGCGGCCCACCGCGGAGCGGAGCTGCACGTCGAGCCGGGTTCGAAGTCCGATGGGCCAGGTCCACGGCCCGGTGCCGTCGAGGGAACGCGAGGCCGAGGCGGGACGGTCGGCGATCACCCGCCTCGTGGTCAGCACGATGGCGCCGTCGCTGAACCGGAGCCCGGCATCGAGATCGAACCGCCCCGTGGCGAGCACGGCTTCGCCCGGCTCCAGCGGCGGCTCGATGGGCCAGGGCATGGCGCTCCCCGCGAGGATCGGGGCGGCGGCGGAAGGAGACGAGCCGGGTGGCATGCGGGAAGGGTGGCGTTGGGAAGGGTCGGCTCGGGATGCCGAAAGGCCTGAAATCATTCGGAAAAAGAGGGGTCGACGGGCCGTTTGGCGGCAGGCGAAAGAAATTTGAGTGGCTTACCGAACATGCCTAGATTACCGTCGGTCGTGGGATCCAGCGGCCCCTCGGGCAGTCTTCCAAGGCTGTCCAGGGCACGCCCGCCGCCTTCGGCTCTGCCCGCCTCGATCTGTAGAAATTTCCAACCGCCCGCCGCGACCGACGACATTTTGCCACGTTTCTCCCCGCACCCGGCCATCGGGATCCCGTCCGTCGGCCTGAAATCGCTTGCTCAACCGGAGTTGCCCTCCGGTCACGGGCTGCGGCACGCGACGTGCTTGGTGACTCAACTGTTGGAAAAAGGTTCGCAGTCGACGACAGGAAGCGTAAACTCTGGCGGTCGTTCTGCGAAGGAGGCTGTCGCCCTGCGAAAGCCTTTCAGCGGGCGGTGCATCGGCGACGCGGAGCGGTCCGCTCGACGATGTGGTTGGAATCATGGTGCCACGGGGCCTGGGTATCGCAAGCGAACGCGCGTCCGTGTGGCGTGCGGCGTTACCAGCCGGCCCTGCGGTGTAGGAATCCTTTCGTCCCATGGCCACTTCGGCCGGTCGGTTGAAGGTTCGGTTCTCTCTCTCGTCGTCCTCGAGCCTGCCAGCGAAGCATCGCTTCACGGGCGGCATCTCACCCGCGGCCCCGGATTGCCAGCCGCCGCCCTGACGACCTCGTCCCTCGGCCCCTCACGGATGTCCGCCCCTGCGGACAGCTCGTCGTCGGCGACGCGCCGGCGACGCGCCGTTGTGAACCGTGCGGCCTCGCTTCCAGAAACTCCCGCCCGGGTGCCGGGCGGCTGGACGGGGCGCACACGACCGGACCCGCGCACGCGTCTGCCGCAGGTCTAACGAGCACAACCACTCCCATGGAGATTCTTTCGGTCAAGGTCCTGCGTGGTCCCAACCAGTGGGCGTCGTTCCCCTGCCTGGAGGCATGGGTCGACCTCGGCCGCCTCGAGGATTTTCCCTCGCACACCCTGCCGGGCTTCAACGAG
>JBJTRH010000307.1:0-8027 GCA_046076065.1 Planctomycetaceae bacterium
CACCTGAAGGCCGCGGGTCGCGAGGTGTTCTACGACGCCGAGCACTTCTTCGACGGCTGGAAGCTCGACGCCGCCTATGCCGCCGAGACGATCGTGGCCGCGGCGAAGGCGGGAGCCACGCGGATCGTGCTCTGCGACACCAACGGCGGGACCATGCCCGACGAGGTCGCAGGGCTCGTGCGGCAGGCCACCGCCGCCCTCGCCGCCGCTGGCGTGCCCACGCCGGTCGCCATCCACTGCCACAACGACTGCGACCTCGCGGTCGCCAACTCGCTCGCCGCCGTGCAGGCTGGCGCCGTGCAGGTGCAGGGCACGATCAACGGCCTCGGCGAGCGGTGCGGCAACGCCGACCTGATCTCGGTGGTCGCAAATCTGGCGCTCAAGCTGCCGGGCCACGAGGTGCTCGGGGGCACGGGCACGGCCCACCTCACCGAGCTTTCCCGGTTCGTCTACGAGACGGCGAATATGACCTACCGTCCCGGGCAGCCCTTCGTGGGCACGAGCGCGTTTGCACACAAGGGAGGCATGCACGTGCACGCGATCGCCAAGGCGACCGAGTCGTACGAGCACATCGCCCCGGAGGCGGTGGGCAACTCGCGGCGGATCCTGGTGAGCGAGCTCTCGGGCCGGTCGAATATCGCGGCCATGGTGACACGGCCCGACGTCAGGAACGACCGCATGCTGCTCGACGCGGTGCTGGCGGAGGTCTGCCGGCTGGAGAACGAAGGCTGGCAGTTCGAGGCGGCTGGAGCATCGTTCGACCTGCTCGTCGATCGCTGTGCCGGCACGTTCACGCCGGCGTTCGAGAAGCTTTCCTACAACGTCGCGGTGGAGAGCCGCGCCGGGGATTCCGGCGAGGTCCGCACCGAGGCGACCGTCAAGCTGCGGGTGGCCGGAGACGTGCGGCACGAGGTGGCCGAGGGGGATGGCCAGGTGAACGCGCTCGACGCCGCCCTTCGCAAGGCGCTCGCCGCGGTCTATCCGGTGCTCGATCGGATGCACCTGCTGGACTACAAGGTTCGCGTGATCAACGCCCAGGAGGGCACGGCGGCCAAGGTGCGGGTGTCGATCGAGAGCACCGACGGCGAGGGCGTGTGGGGCACCGTGGGCGTGAGCGAGAACGTGATCGAGGCCAGCTGGCTTGCCCTCGCCGACTCGTTCCACCACTTTCTCTCCCGGAGATGACGACGATGAGGCGTGCCACCCTGGCGGCTCTGGCTCTGGTGATCGGGGCGGGGATGGCGTGGGCCGACACGTTGCCCAACACGCTCACCGAGGCCGAGCGTCGGGGCGGTTGGCGGCTGCTGTTCGACGGCCTCACGACCGACGGGTTTCGCACCTACCGCAAGGATCACATCTCGCCCGGGTGGGTCGTCGAGGATGGCGCACTTGTCCGACGCGCGGCCGGGGCCGGCGACCTCGTCACGGCCGATGAGTTTGCGGCCTTCGAACTGCAGCTCGAGTACCGCATCGCGCCGGGCGGCAACAGTGGCGTGATGGTGCATGTGACCGAAGACGCCGACAAGCCGTGGCACTCCGGGCCGGAGGTGCAGATCATCGACAACGCGGCGGGCAAGGATCCGCAGCGGGCCGGCTGGCTCTACCAGCTGTACAAGCCTGTGAACGCCGGCTGGGCCCGGCAGATGGAGCAGGCCGCGGGGCTCGCGCCGCCGGACGTGCTCGATGCCACGCGGCCGGCCGGCGAATGGAACCACCTCGCCATCCGCATCGCGCCCTCGGGCTGCGAAGTCTGCGTCAACGGCGTGGTCTACGAGCGGTTCACGATCGGAGCGAAGGACTGGAACGAGCGGGTCGCGAAGAGCAAGTTCGCTGCGTTTCCGGGCTTCGCGAAGAGCGGTCGGGGGCGGATCTGCCTCCAGGACCACGGCGACGAGGTGGCCTTCCGGTCGATCAAGATCCGGGAGCTGCCCACGGACCGGCCGCCGCCGTGGGTCGCCGACGGCACGCTCGCCGTGGAGGCCGCGCCGGCCTTTCCCGGGATCACCTGGGAGGGCTGGTCGCCGGAGACCGACGACGGCAAGCCCGCCCAGCCGCTGCGTCCCCTGTTCGTGACGCATGCCGGCGACGGCAGCGGACGGCTCTTCGTGCCGGACCAGAGCGGGATGATTCATGTCATCACGCCGGGCGCGAAGGAGGCGAGGCTGTTTCTCGACCTGCGGCCGGGCACCGCCCCGTGGACGAAGTGGAACGAGGAGGGTCTGCTCGGCCTCGCCTTCCATCCGAGGTTTCGAGAGAACGGCGAGTTCTTCGTGTGCCAGAGCGTGAAGGGGGAGAAGCGACTCGAGCATGTCGCGCGGTTCCGCGTGTCGAAGGACGATCCCGATCGGGCCGATTCGGCGAGCGGCGAGGTGGTCCTCGAGATCGAGCAGCCGTTCTGGAACCACAACGGGGGCTCGATCGCCTTCGGGCCCGACGGATTCCTGTACGTGGGCCTCGGAGACGGAGGCAGCCGCAACGATCCGTTCGGCCACGGGCAGCGGCTCGACGTGCTGTTCGGCAAGATTCTGCGGATCGACGTCGATCGTCGCGACGAGGGCAAAGCCTACGCGATTCCCGCCGACAACCCCTTTGTGGGCCGCGACAACGCGAGGAAGGAGATCTACGCCCTCGGCTTCCGTAACCCCTGGCAGCTGGCGTTCGATCCGCCCACGGGCCGGCTCTGGGCCGCCGACGTGGGGCAGGACCTCTGGGAGGAGATCGATCTCGTCGTGAAGGGGGGCAACTACGGCTGGAACGCGAAGGAGGGGAGCAAGGCCTTCGGATCGAAGGCGGCGGCCGGGCCGCTGGTGGACCCGGTCTGGGAATACGACCACCAGGTGGGCAAGTCGGTGACCGGCGGCAGCGTGTATCGCGGCACGGCGATCCCGGAACTCGTTGGCCGCTACGTGTACGGCGACTTCGTGTCGGGCCGGATGTGGGCGCTCTCCCTCGACGAGGCCGGCCGTGCCACCGCCAACCACGTGATTCCGTGGATTGGGCTGCCGATCTTCGGCTTCGGGGCCGACGCCGCCGGTGAACTCTACGTGTGCACGTCGTCGCCCACCGGGGAGGGCGTGTTCAAGCTCCTGCCCGCCGACGGTCCTCGCGATGCCGGTGGGCGGTAAGCGGCGGTGCCGCCGCCGATTCGTCCCAGCAACGCGGCTGATTCGTCCCACCGATCCTGATTCGTCCCAGCCATCGCCTGATTCGTCCCGGGGCGTGCCAAACGCTCTGGAGCGGTCGTATGGCAACTTATAAACGAGTCGTGTTGCTGTCCTATCAGGTGAATGTTCGGGAGTGGATGCGATGAGGCGTGCGTGGATTTCGTATGCCATGTGTTGGGCCGCGGTGGCGGTGACCTCTGCTGTCGCTGGCCTGTGGGGGCCTCCAGTCCGGGCCGCGGTCGTGTTCTCCGATGCCTTTGCCTACACGACCGGCACGCTGGCTGGCGACAACGGCGGCACCGGCTGGAGCAACGCATGGGCGGGAGGGTCGAGCCTGGTCACCACGCCGCTGCCGGGCACCTCCGGCCCGTCGGTGAGGATCTCCGATAACGCCAGCGTCACCACCCGGCGGATGACGTCTTCGGTCACCACCGGATCGCCGTCGTCGTACTACCTGTCGTTCGTCTTCAACGCCAATCCCTTCCCCCCGAGCGGTGGCGGGGATTATGCAGGAGTGTCGTTGGTTGGTACGGGCACGTCGACGGCGGGTCTGTTCGTCGGCACGCCGGGAAGCAGTGGCCAGCTCGGGTTCGACTGGCGGAACGAGGGGGATGGGCTGTTCGCGGCCTCGAACAACACGAACTATCTGACGGTGGTCGCCATTGCACCTGGCGGCAGCCCCGGCAAGACGCTCGTGAGCCTGTACGCCTCGACCAACCTGCTCATCAGCGGCAGCACGCTGGTCAGTGGAACGGCCCTGGCATCGCTCGAAGGAGACAACTTCAGCTTTGGCGGCGTGGAAATCGCCGGCGGCTACACGTCCACCTCGATCAGCCTTGCCGGCCTGGCGCTGGCGACGACCGTCGACGAGGCGGTGGGTTTCACCCAGACGGCCGTGGTGCCGGAGCCCGGCTCGCTGCTGATCGTGGGGGCGGTGACGTCGATCGTGGGCGGCTGCCTCCTGTGACGCGCGCGGCGGCGGATCGGTTGAGCCCGCTTGTGAGCCCGCTTGGCGACCATATCGGCGTGGCATGATTCCCGCCGCGTCGGCAGAATGTGGGGCGACTGCGAGGAGCCCCATGCACGAACTGCCGAAGCACTACGACCACCGGGCCGCCCAGGCGCGCTGTCGCGCCCTCTGTGATGCCGCCCGAAGCTGGCATGCCGAACCACCCGCTGCCGATGATCGCCGGCCCGTGTATTCGGTGGTGATCCCGCCGCCCAACGTGACCGGGGCGCTGCACCTCGGCCACGCGCTCAACAACACCCTCCAGGACGTGCTCGTGCGGACCCGGCGAATGCAGGGCTTCCTCACGCTCTGGATGCCCGGCACCGACCACGCCGGGATCGCCACGCAGGCGGTCGTCGAGCGACGGCTCCTCGAGGAGGAGAAGCTCTCGCGGCACGACCTCGGCCGCGAGGCGCTCGTGAGCCGCATCTGGGCCTGGAAGGAGCAGTATGAGAAGCGAATTCTGGGCCAGCTCCGGGACCTGGGCGCGAGCTGCGACTGGGACCGCACGCGGTTCACGCTCGACGACCAGTGCGCGGCGGCCGTTCGCGAGGCCTTCTATCGGCTGTTCCAGAAGGGCGTCGTCCGGCGGGGGAAGCGGCTGGTCAACTGGGACACGTTCCTGCAGACGGCCGTCAGCGACGACGAGGTGTTTCACGAGCAGGTGAAGGGCCACTTCTGGCACATCCGCTACGACGTGATCGATCCGCGGCCGGGCGAGCCGGCGAGCGTGACCGTGGCCACCACGCGGCCCGAGACGCTCCTCGGCGACACGGCCGTGGCGGTGCACCCCGCCCCGGTGGCCGCCCTCGCGGCGGCTGAGGCGGCGCTCCGCGAGAAGTGGGCCGCGGCGTCCGCCAAGGACCATGCGGAGATCGATGCCGGCCTCGACGAGCTCGCCGTCCGCCGCCGCGACCTGCTGCCGCACCTCGAGACGCTCGCCGCGATGGCCGGCGCCGGCCGCCAGGTGCGGCTGCCGCTGCTCGGA
Organism: Planctomycetaceae bacterium; assembly: GCA_046076065.1. GTDB lineage: Bacteria > Planctomycetota > Planctomycetia > Pirellulales > UBA1268 > QWPN01. The sequence goes on from JBJTRH010000307.1 coordinate 5,162, forward strand.
CGGGCGATTCCGCTGGTGGCCGACGAGTGGGCGAAGCCGGAGATGGGCTCCGGCTGCGTGAAGATCACGCCGGCCCACGACCCCAACGACTACGACGTGGGCCGCCGCCGGTCGCTGCCGATGGTCAACATCCTCAATCCCGACGGCACGCTCAACGCCGACGCGGGGCCCTACCGCGGGCTCACGATCCGGAAGGCCCGCGAGAAGGTGGTGGCCGACCTGGAAGCCGCGGGGCAGCTGCTGCAGGTCGAGGACCGCGTGATCGAACTGGCCCACTCCGACCGCTCCAAGACGCCGATCGAGCCCTACCTCGCCGATCAGTGGTTCATCCGCATGGACGAGCTCGCCCAGCCGGCGCTCGACGCCGTGACCGGCGGACGGATCCGCATCGTGCCGGAGCGGTATGCGAAGAGTTACGTTGACTGGCTCTCCGAGAAGCGCGACTGGCCCGTGAGCCGGCAGCTCTGGTGGGGCCACCGGATCCCGATCTGGCACGTGGCCGGCGTGAGCGAGGCCGACCTGCGGGCGGCCTTCGCGGGCCGCGACGGCGTGGCCTGGCGGAGCGACGAGGCCGACGGCTGGTTCGTCTGTGCGGCAGCCGAGACCCTCGGAGTGGAGGCGGTCGCGGGGCAGCCGCTCGTGCGGGATCCGGACGTGCTCGACACCTGGTTCTCGTCGGCCCTCTGGCCGCACTCCACGCTGGGCTGGCCCGCCGAGACGGCGGAGCTCCAGGCCTTCTACCCCACGAGCGCTCTGGTCACGAGCCGCGACATCCTCACGCTTTGGGTGGCGCGGATGGTGATCCTCGGGGTGTTCGACACCGGGGAGATCCCGTTCCACGAGGTCTACATCCACCCCAAGATCCTCGACCGCTACGGCGAGACGATGAGCAAGAGCAAGGGCAACGGCGTCGACCCGGTCGACGTGATCGACTCGCTCGGCGCCGATGCCCTGCGGTTCGCACTCGCCGGGATGGCAACCGAGACGCAGGACGTGCGGATGCCCGTCGACTTCCAGTGCCCGGCCTGCGGGCAGCTCGTCGAGCAGACCGTGCAGAACCGTGTGAAGCCGCGGATCGAGTGCCCGAAGTGCCAGAAGCCGTTTCGCACGCAGTGGGCCTCGGCCGAAGCCGACCTCGCCCTGCCCCGCGGCCCGGCCGTGAGCGAGAAGTTCGAGGCCGGTCGCAACTTCTCCAACAAGCTCTGGAACGCCACCCGGTTCGTGCTCATGAACCTCGAGGGGCACGAGGCGGGCCCGGTCATGGGTGGGTCGGCGGCCGACGCGGCGGGGCTGCCACTGGAGGACCGCTGGCTGCTCTCGCGGCTGGCGAGCGTGTCGCGGGATGCGACCCGGCTCGTCGACGACTACAAGTTCGCCGAGCTGGCGCGGATCCTCTACGCGTTCGCCTGGGACGACTACTGCAGTGCCTATCTCGAGCTCTGCAAGGCGCGGCTCGCGGATCCTGCGCGTCGCGAGCAGGCCAGGTCGATGCTCCTGCTGGGACTCGACACGATCCTGCGACTGCTGCACCCGATCATGCCGTTCGTGACCGAGGAGATCTGGCAGCATCTCGCTGCGGCGGCCGGCGGCCGCCGGATGCCGTGGGATACGGCCGGCTCCCCGCTGCCCGCCTCGATCATGGCGGCTGCCTGGCCGCAGGCTCCCGAGGGCTGGATCGATCCGCAGACGGAGACCCAGTTCGGGGCCTTCCTCGCCGTCGTGGCCGCGATCCGCGAGATCCGGGCCCGGCAGAACGTGCCGCCCAAGACGAAGGTGACCGCGGCGGTGCGGGCACCGGCCGCGATCGCCGCCCTGCTCGAGCCGATGCGGGCCTCGATCGAGTCGATGGCCGGGGCCGAGCTCACCGCCCTGGGGCCTGATGCCGCGGGATCGCCGTCGGCGGCCACCGCCACGGCGGCCGGCTGCGAGGTGCTCGTCGACCTCGCGGGGCTCGTGGACGTCGCCGCGGAAATCACCCGGCTCACGAAGGAGAACGAGAAGACCGAGGGCTTCCTGGCGGCCAAGCGGGCCAAGCTCGCCAACGAGTCGTTCACGGCGCGGGCTCCCGAGGCCGTGATCGCCAAGGAGCGGGCCCAGCTCGCGGAGCTGGAAGACCGGCTCGCGAAGGGGCTGGCGGCACTCGCGGACCTCCGCAGCCGGCAGGCGGGGGCATAGCCTGAACCCGGCCCGGGGCGTCGGGTAGAATCACCCCGCGGCGCGAGGCCGGGCGAGTGCCGCCCGCGGGCGGGCCGCGGCGTGGAGCAGCGGTCATGAGCGTGCAGATGGAACTCTCGCGGATCATCATCAGCGAGATCAACGACCAGCAGGTCGTCTACCTCAAGGAGATCGAGGGCGAGCGGACGTTTCCGATCCTCATCGGGCTGTTCGAGGCCACGAGCATCGACCGACGCGTCAAGCACCACCAGTCGCCCCGTCCGCTCACGCACGATCTCCTCGTGGCGGCTGTGGAGCTGCTCGGCGGTGAGTTTCAGGACGTGGTGATCTCCGAACTCAAGGACCACACCTACTTCGCCGTGATCCGCGTGCTCAAGGACGGCGACGTCGTCGAGATCGACGCCCGCCCCTCGGATGCGATCGCGGTGGCGGTGACCTGCGAGCCCAACCTCCCCATCTACGTGGCCGAGGAAGTGCTCGAGAACGTCCTCGGCTGAATGCGATCGCGAATGGCGTTCAGCCCGGCCAACGCCGGCGGAGCATCGTCCAGCGGAGCGCGGGGAGACTCACGTGGGCGGAAGCATCCGTCGCAATTCAGCCGCAAGCCTTCCGGCGTCGTCCACAACCGCACGACCCGTCTCCGCATCCAACGCAAACGATGCGGCATACACCGACATCGTTCGCAGTTCTG
>JBJTRH010000308.1:0-3164 GCA_046076065.1 Planctomycetaceae bacterium
GCCCCGATCACGATCGCGGTGTCCTCGGGAAGCCAGACGCAGCTTCAAACAGGTAACTCCGTCATCCGGGGCACGAGCCCCGTGACGAAGACGGGCACCGGCACCGTGATCTTCGATGCCGCCAACAGCACCACTGGCACGACCACGATACAGGCGGGAATCCTACGGGTCTCCCATGCGGGGGGCCTGGCGACGAGCCCCACGGTCGTCCAGGGCGGAAGGCTGCTGGTGGATGCGGGCCTCACACTGAGAACCCCGAGCCTGACCCTCGCGGGCGGCACCCTCTCGGCCCCGGCGCTCGCGGTCAACGGCACGTCCGGCATCGGCACGCTGACCATGGCGGGCGGACAGATCGCCGGAACGCCGCCGATCACGATCTCCGGCGGTGGCCGCATGGTGCTCTCCTCCGCGGCCGCCCAGACGGTGTCACTCTCCGCACTGACCGTCAATCAGTCGACGGGAGGGCGGCTCGACCTCGGCAGGGGTGGCGTGGCGGTCGCTGTCGGCGGCATCACGGCCGCCGACCTGCTGGCCGACCTGTCGGCGGGATTCGCCGGCGGCTCCTGGAGCGGCACGAGCGGCATCGTGTCATCGGCCGCGGCGGAGGCCCAGGCGATCGCCCTCGCACGGACGATCGGCTGGGCGGACGGCGGCGACGGCACGCTCACCGTGGCATTCGCCGCCCCGGGAGACACGAACCTCGACGGCCTCGTCGATCTGCTCGATGCGGCCAACATCCTGTCGGCCGGCCTCTACGACGCGTCCGCCCCGGCGATCTGGTCCCAGGGCGACTTCAACTACGACGCGACCGTCGACATTCTCGACGCAGCCGATCTGCTCGGCAGCGGACTCTTCGACCAGGGCTTCTATAATGACGCGGGGGCGGCGGCCGTGGCCGCGGTGCCCGAGCCGAGCGGGATGGTGTGGCTCGGCCTGCTCGTGGGGCTCGGGGCGGCCATGCGAGTCAGGCCGCGGCGTTGAAACGCCCCCGCCGCTTCGTATAAACTCACGGTCCATCTTGTATACACACAGGTCGCGGCGGTCTGCCGCGGTCGGGGGCTGGGACGGGGTGCATTCCCGGGAGAGTTCATCATGAACGAGCGTGCTGTGTCGTCGCGAAGTCGTTGGTCCGCCTTCTGGCGCGGTGCCCTGGCCGGACTCGTGCTCGTCGCGGGCATGCCGGGTTCCCGCGCCGCCACGCTGCTCACCTGGGACATCACCGTCACGACCGGCGGGACAAGCGGGGCGGCCGCGTCGGCCCTCGTCGTCGGCGTCACGGGATCGACGATGAGTGCGGGACTGGGCACCACCGTGGGCAATGCAGGAAGCGGCGGATCGAACGGTAGCCCCAGCAACACCTGGAACCGCACGTACGGCACCGTCACCACGTCGGCCACGGCAGCGCTCGCCGCCGGCAACTACATCGAATGGACCACGACGGCGGCGCCCGGCTACTCGGTCACCTTCAACGGGATGACCGGCCTGAATCTCGCCAGAACGACCACGGGTCCCGATCAGGCGACGCTCTTTTACAGCACCGACGGCGGAACGTCCTTCCTGCAGACCGGGTCATCGGTGATCGTCACCGGCACCCTTGCCTCCGCGGCGACGTCCTTCGGATCGACCATGTCGGCGACGCCGATCGTCCTCGATGGCGGCGCCGGCGGAGCCTCGATCATCTGGCGGCTCGCGGCCTACGGCGGCGGGGCGAGCCGCATGGGCATCGGCAAGGCGGCCACCGACGACTTCTCGCTCCTGGGATCGGTGTCGGGCGGCGCGGCACAAAACCTCTCCTGGGTCGGCGCGGGGGGCAACGGCATCTGGGACACCGATCCGGCCAACAAGCCATGGACCACCGGCAGCGCGGCGGCGGCATTCGCCACGAACGACAACGTCACCTTCGCGACATCCGGCACGGTGACGGTCGGGGCCGGCGTGGCAGCTGGATCCGTGGCCGTCTCCAACGCGTCGGGCGTGCTGCGGCTGGAGGGAACTGGGTTCACGGGCACCACGCTCACGAAGTCGTCCGCCGGCACGTTCGTGCTGGCGGCGGCCAACACGCTGTCCGGCGGGGTCACGGTGACGGGAGGCACGATCGTGCCGGCGGCGACGGGAGCCTTCGGGTCGCAGGCCTTCGGACTCAACGGCGGCACGCTCGCCTTCGCGGACCCGGCCGTGGCGAGCATGACGAACGCCTATTCGACGGGCACAGCCGGCGGCACGATCAGTGTGCCCGATGCCCCGGCCACGATCAGCGGCGTGGGCACCGCGCTCGGTACGCAGGCGGGTAGTGGCATCGCCCGCGGCGACTCGCGGACCTTCAACACGCTCACGAAGACCGGCACGGGCACGCTCGTGCTGACCGGAAACCTCGGCGCCCAGATGAGCTACGACCCGGCGGCCGGCAACGTCACCACGGCGGGCGGCATCAACCTCCAGATTCGCGAAGGCGCGGTGGAGATCGCGAACAACCGCACCTGGAACCTGGCGACGGGCACCGCCGTGACCACCGGATCGACGACCTTCAACGGCATGCAGTGGGACGGCAACGTCAACATGCGAGGCGGCACCATCCAGATCAACGGCGGCAACATCCAGGGAAGCGGGACCATCAACGTGGGCCTCCCTGGCGATCTCGCGTCGCCAAACATCCTAAAGAGCCGGCTCAACTTCGCAGCCCCGTCGATCGCCAATACAGTCTCGATCGCCGACGGCTTTACCCTCACCCTGGAGTCGAATGTCGGCAGCTCCATCCGGCTCACCGGCACGATTCTCGGTGGTCCGACCACCACGATCACCAACGCCGGTAACGGCACGGCGACGATCACGGGCACGGTGCCATCGTCGTTCGCGGGGACCTACGTGGTGACCGGCAGCACGTCGGGCGGCATGTCGCTCACGCCCCAGGCGATGGCGAGCGCTGCCAAGGTGACGAACAACTATTCGCTCACCGTCGCCAACACCGTGGCCGGTGCCACGACCTCGACCCTGATCGAAGGCACCGGTTCCGTGACCGTCAACGGCGCGGAGAAGGTGACGATCAGCGGCTCCAACACCTATGCGGGCGGCACGCGGCTCCTCTCCGACGTGGGGCTGACGAAACTGTGGAATGGCACCGACGGCTCGCTCGGGTCGGGGCTGATCTGGTCCGGCAACGCCGACGG
>JBJTRH010000309.1:0-3235 GCA_046076065.1 Planctomycetaceae bacterium
AGCTGGCGGGCCCAACTCGACGACCGGATCGCGGTGCTGGAGCGGGCCCTGCCCGGCCTCTACGAGCTGGCGATCGGCGGTACCGCCGTGGGCACGGGCCTCAACGCCCATCCCCGGTTCGGCGACGTGGCCGCCGGCTACATCGCCAAGGAGACGGGCCATCCGTTCGTGTCGGCCACCAACAAGTTCGCGGCCCTCGCCGCCCACGACGCCCTCGTCGATGTCAGTGCGGCCGAGCGGGGTCTCGCGATGGCGCTGCTCAAGATCGCCAACGACATCCGCTGGCTCGCCAGCGGCCCGCGGTGCGGGATCGGCGAGATCTCGATCCCTGAGAACGAGCCGGGAAGTTCGATCATGCCGGGCAAGGTGAATCCGACCCAGTGCGAGGCGATGACCATGGTGTGCGTGCAGGTGTTCGGCAACGACGCGGCCGTCGCCTTCGCAGGCAGCCAGGGCAACTTCCAGCTGAACGTCTACAAGCCGGTGATGATCCACAACGTGCTCGAGAGCGCCGACCTGATGGCCGACGCCTGCGACTCGATGCGGATCCACTGTGCCACCGGCATCGAGCCGAACATGGCCCGTATCCGGCACCACCTCGACGACTCGCTGATGCTCGTGACGGCGCTCAACACGCACATCGGCTACGAGAAGGCGGCGAAGATCGCCAAGAAGGCGCACGTCGAGGGCACGAGCCTCAAGGAGGCCGCGGTGGCCCTCGGCTACGTCACGCCCGAGCAGTACGACCAGTTGGTCGTGCCGGTGGAGATGACGCGGCCGCTCCCGGCCTGACGAAGCTCACGCACGGGCGCGTCAGGAAGCCGCAATCGCGTGAGCGATGCGGGCCGCACCACGCAGGGCTCGGGGCTGCCAGCAGCCCGTCGCCGGACGTTCACCTCGGCCATCGTGGCCTCGGCTCACTCGGATGCCGCCGGCACTTCGCCATCGTGGCTGCGTTTGGCGGCATACGCCGGCTCTCGGGGCACTGACAGCCCCGAGCTGAGTTCGTGCTTGGGCGACGGAGCACCGGCAGCCCCGAGCCTCAGGCGGACGGATCGCGACGCCGGACCTCGAGCAGCACGGTCTCGTGGTCGCGGCCCTCGATCGGCCACGATGCCACCCGGCGGATCAGCACCCGCTTCGTCTGCCCCCGAAAGCGGGCGTCGTCCCGCTCCTCCTCCCAGCGGGGCCCCTTCACGAGGAGCATGCGGCCGAAGGAGTCGATCACCGGGCCGAACCAGCCGAGGAGCTTGCCGAGCGGGGCGACGGCCCGGACGACGAGCGTGTCGAAGCGGCCCGAGCCGGCCGGCCGAGCGGCCACGAGCGTCTGGGCGGCTGCGGCGTGCACGGGCAGGGCGAGGCCGGACTCCCGCACGATCTCGCCGACGGCGCGGGCCTTCTTGGCCACGCTGTCGCAGAGTTCCACGTGGAGGTCGGGCCGCAGGATGGCGAGGATCACACCGGGCACGCCGCCGCCGGTGCCCACGTCGAGCACCCGCTCGCCCTGAGCGAGATGCGGCGAGATCGCCGCCGTGTCGGCGACGTCGCGCGACGCGAACGCCGCGGCGTCGACGTGCCGCGTGAGATTCAGCCGTTCGTTCCACGACCAGAGGCTGGCCGCATACGCGGCCAGCCTCGGCATGGCGTCCGGAGCGACGACGAGCCCCAGGCGATCGCACTCCGCCGCGATCGCCCGCGCGAGGTCGTCGGTCACTTGATGAACAGCATCTCGCGGTAGGTGGGGAGCGGCCAGAGGTCGTCCGGCAGCAGCACCTCGATCTGGTCGGCCGTCTCCCGGAGGGCCGTCATCGCAGGGATGACGTGCCCGTGGAAGTGCTTGACCTCGGCCCGCAGGTCGCCGCCGCCGTGATGGCCGAGCGACTTCTCCAGGGACTCGATCCGCCCCTCGAACTCGCCGACGAGCTTGGTCAGCTTGTCGAGCGTGCCCATGTGGGGCGAGTGGCCGAGCCCCTTGAGCTTGGTGGCGATGTCGACCAACTCGCCCTGATAGCGGTAGCCGGCCGGAAGGATCATCGTCTTGGCGATCTGCAGCGCGGCCTGAGCCTCGGTGTTGATGTCCTTGCAGTACCGCTCCATGTAGATCTCGTAGCGGCTCTGCATCTCCCGCTTCGAGAGCACGCCGTACTTCTCGAAGAGCTCGAGGTTTTTGGGGGCCACGAGCTGGTCGAGGGCCTCGGGGGTGGCGCGGTGGTTGGGCAGTCCCCGCTTCCCCGCCTCCTCGTGCCACTCCTGCGAGTAGCCGTTGCCGTTGAAGATCACGGCCTTGTGCTCGGAGATGATCTTCTGGAGCAGTTTCTCCACGGCCGCCGGCAGCTTCGCCTGGTCGCCGCCGGTCGCCTTCTCCAACTCGGTGGCGATGTAGTCGAGGCTCTCGGCCATGATCGTATTGAGCGCCACCAGCGGCCCGGCGATCGACTGGCTCGAACCCACGGCCCGGAACTCGAACTTGTTGCCGGTGAAGGCGAACGGGCTCGTCCGGTTGCGGTCACCGGCATGCTTGGGCAGCGGCGGCAGCGTGTCGACGCCCACCGTCAGCGTGCCGGTGCTCTTGGAACTGGTCGCCTTGCCCTTCTCGATCTGCTCGAAGACGTCGGCGAGCTGCTCACCGAGGAAGATCGAGATGATCGCCGGGGGCGCCTCGTTGGCACCGAGGCGGTGGTCGTTGCCGCTCGAGGCGACGACCGCCCGGAGCATGTCGCCGTGCAGGTGCACGGCCCGGATCACCGCGGCGCAGAACACGAGGAACTGCATGTTGGCGTGTGGCGTCTCACCCGGCTCGAGGAGGTTGCCGAGCTTGCAGCCGAGCGACCAGTTGACGTGCTTGCCCGAGCCGTTGATGCCGGCGAACGGCTTCTCGTGGAGCAGGCACGCCATCCCGTACTTCTGCGCCACCCGCGTCAGCGTCTGCATGATCGCCTGCTGGTGGTCGGTGGCGATGTTGGCGTTCTCGTAGATCGGAGCGATCTCGTACTGGCTCGGCGCCACCTCGTTGTGGCGGGTCTTCACCGGCACGCCGAGCTTGAACAGCTCCCGCTCGCCCTCCATCATGCAGGCCAGCACGCGCTCGGGGATCGCGCCGAAGTACTGGTCTTCGAACTCCTGCCCCTTCGGCGGCTTGGCGCCGAACAGCGTCCGGCCCGTCATCGTCAGGTCGGGCCGGGCGAAGAAGAAGTTGCGGTCGATCAGGAAGTACTCCTGCTCGGGACCGGCCGAC
>JBJTRH010000310.1:0-10654 GCA_046076065.1 Planctomycetaceae bacterium
GTCGGTCGACATCCTCGACGCCGCCAACGTGTTTTCCGCCGGGCTGTTCGACACCGGCCTGCCGGCCACGTGGGTGCAGGGCGACTTCAGCTACGACGGGATCGTCGACATTCTCGACGTATCGGACTTCCTCGCGGCCGGCCTGTTCGATGCCGGCGGCTACAACGATGCTCCCGCGAGCCTCGTCGCCGTGCCCGAGCCGGCCGCCGCGCCGCTGACCGTGATTGCGATCATGGCCCTCGCGGCGGCGGGCCGCTGGCCGGGTCAGCGACGGCGACGCGTGCGGATGAACTAGCTGAGCCACGTGCGCGACACCGCGGATCTGCATGCTCGGTCGGAGCCGCCTTACGCCCGGCGTCGGGATCGTTCGACCATGAACGCGACGCTCTCATTCATTCCCGTCGGGGCGAGCACGATCTGAGGATGGGCCTCGGCGAACACACGGAACACCTCATCGCAGAATCCCTGGCCCACGAGTTCGACGCCCGTGAAGTCGATCGTGACGTGGCGGAACGGCTCGAGTCCAACGGTCACTCGTCGGGCTTCAGAACGCGACAGGAGTTGCACGCCGAACCCGGCGAGCCGCACGGTGGTGCGCGTCCGGTCAAAGGCCAGGGTGTCGGGATCAGTCCACTGCCGAAACACGTCCGCAAGCACGGACACGTTTCCGGGCACGAACGTCAGCACTACCCGCGTGCCAGCTCGCGGCTCCGGTTCCAACTGGATCGCCGTGTCGTGCGTGTCGTTGTCGATATGCCAGGTTACTTTTCCGGATGCCAGCAGATAGCGGTTCGCCGCTTTCGACGCGAAGAAAATTCCTTCGCCGGTGTGACGATCTGGCAGCGTGGTGAATCGCCCTTTCTCCAGAACGAACACCGCTTCAACATCATCGGTTAGGGCCTGCGACTCACGCACGGAGCGAAACACACCCATGCCGTCGTCCACAATGTCGATGACGACCCCGGCCGACGACGACGCGGCGGTAACGCATACCACGTTGCCCCGACTGTGATCGATCGCGTTGTTCACCATCTCGGTGAACGTGTAGCCCGCCGTGCCGAGTTCCCGTTCCGACAGGCCGAAGTCGGCGACAGCACGTCGAGCTTCAGTCCAAAGCTTGTGTTCTTCTAGCCCGTCGAGCGGTCGCTCCCACCTCGCGGTGGGAAGCACATAGCGAGCACCCCGCCCGGCTCCCTCTCGCACCAAACGCCCGTCGGCCACAAGGCTTCGCAGTCGCCGCTGTGCGGTCGCCCGCGAGACTCCCAGCAGGCTCATTGCCTCATCTGTCGAAATCGCACCCAGAGATCTTGCGTGGGAGATGAGCAGTTCAAGGTTTTCAATCGCCATGACCGATTTTGACCTATTTTGAGAAAAATAAGTCAACCGATGTTAAGCCGCCTCATCAGCCAGTTCAAATGGTCTCGGCGTCGGGGCGTCAGCGACGGCGACGCGTGCGGATGGCATAGCCGAGCACGCCGACGGCCACCACGGCCAGCCCTGTCGGCTCCGGAACCGCCGCCACACCGCCCGCTCCGGGCGCCGTGTTGTAGTTCCCGGTGTCGTAGAGGCCCGTGGCGAAGAAGTCGGCCGCGTCGAGGATGTCGACGACCCTGTCGTAGCTGAATTTGCCCTCGAGCCACGTGGCCGGCAGGCCAGTGTCGAACTTGCCGAGCGCCAGGAAGTTGGAGGCGTCGAGAATGTCGATCGACCAGTCGATGTTGGTGTCGCCCGGGGCCGCGTAGGCGGCCGTCAGCGAGCCGTCGCCGTTGTCGACCCAGCCCACCGCGCGGGGAATGCTCGAGGCCACCGCCGCCGCGGCCACGCTCGAGGTGATCCCCGAGGTGCCGCTCCACGAGCCGTCGGCCCGGCCCTCGAGGATCTCGGCCACGAGCTGCGGGCCCGTCATGCCGCTCGCGATCGTGAGGGCGCCGCTCGTAAGGTCCATGAGGCCGTTGCCGCTGGCGACGTCGAGGCTGGCCACGCTCGTGGTGGTGACGGGGGCCACCTGGCCCGTGCCGTCGGCCACGACCACGAGCCGGCTGGAGGCGAGTGCCGAGCCGTTCGCGAGCCGCAGCACGCCTGCCTGCACGGTCGTCGAGCCCGAGAGGGTGTTGGCCTGGTCGAGCACGAGCGTGCCGCCACCGGTCTTCAGCACCGGAACCGAGCCCGAGAGCGTGGGCTAGCCGGCTTGGGTCTGCGTCTGCGTGCCGCTTGGCACGTTGATCGTGATCGCGGTCGGCGCCGCGTTGGCGGTGAACACGAGGTTCAGGTCGTTGCCGCTCTGCACGACCGAGAAGGCACCGCCCGTGAACGAGTTGGCGAACCCGCCAGCTCCGTTGGTGGCCGACGTGTTGATCAGAAACTTGTTGGCTGCGAAGCCGGTGATCCCACCAGCGGCGCTGGCGATTCTCCACGTGTAGTTCTGCGACGCATCGAAGTTTGCAGCGGTACCGCTGACGTCAGGCCCCGTTCCCGACAGCGTCCAGAGATTGATGCGGAACGGATCGACAGACGTGGCGGCGATCGTCAGGCTGCCGCCCGCACTGGCGAGATCCCATCCCGCGACGTCACCTGCGGTTCCGGTCGCGTCGAACAGCTGCCAGTTGTAGTTGCCGCCGGAGTTCCACGTGAGTCCGCCGCCGAACGTGAGCGTGCCGAGGCCGGCCCCCGGGGAAAGCGTGGCTCCGGTCTGGATCGAGGTGGCGCCCCCCACGGTGCCGGCGCCGGCGAGCGTGGCCGCCGCCGCCACCGTCACGCTGCCGGCGGCAGCCGACTGGTCGCCGTTGACCGTCAGCGTTCCGGACGTCACCGAGGTGGCGCCCGAATAGGCGTTGGCGGCGGTAAGCGTCAGGTTGCCGGCGCCCGCCGTCGTGAAGCCGCCGGTTCCAGTGATCGTGCCCGAAAAGGTCGAGGCGTTGGAGCGGTTGAAGATCAGCGATCCGTTGTTGGTGACGTTGCCCGTGATCGATCCGGTCGTGCTACCAGCCCCGATCGATACTGTGCCTCCGGAGATCAGCAGGCCGCCGGTGAAGGTGCTGGCGGCGGTGAGTGTCAGGCTGCCCCTTTTCACCTCGACGCCCCCCGCGCCTCCGATCACGTTGGCGACGTTGCCGCCATAGGAATCACTGCGATCGAAGGCGAGTGTGGCCCCGCTCGACACCGTCACGGCGACCGGCGAGCCGATCGAACCCGACGTTCCGCCTGTGCCAATCTGCAGCGTGCCCTGCTCGACGTAGACGGTGTTCGTGGCGATCGCACCAGCCTGGTTCGTCGCCAGTGTGCCCGCACCCCGCTTCGCCAGCGGCGTGGTGCCCGACACCGACGCAATCTGCGTGCCGCTCGCCACGGTCTGGACGTTGACGTTGAGGTCGAAGATGGACACGGTGCGATTGATAAAGTCCATGACAGCGAGCGTCTGGGACGCGGTGTCGAATCCGAAGTCGTACCAGCCGTTGCCGTTGGCCGGCGTCGTCCCATAGAGCATGTTCCAGGAGACGGGCACGTTGGCGCTCCCGGTGGTCGTTAGCTTGAGCGCCGAGGTGAACACGGAACTGCCGGCCCCCGAGCCTTGCGGACGATTGTTCCAGATCACCGCATCGCCGGTGTACCCTCCCGCGGGGTCGACGATCCCGCTCATGAACGCGATGTTCTGGCCTGCGGTGCTCACGCCGTTGTTGTTGTTGTTGACGAGGTACGTTTGGTACGGCGTCGCGTTGTTGTTCACCGCGTTGGTGCCCGTACGGACGCCCCAGGTCACGTTGTTCTGCACGCGGGCGAAGATGTTCCCGGTGTTGGGGTCGAACGCCACGTCGCGCCATTCCGTGCCGACTGGATTCGTGTTGACGATCATGCCGTTGGTCGTGCCGAAGATGCTGCTGCCGGACGTGACGTCGTAAAGAAGACGTCGTCCCGATCCGAATGCGAGCGCACCCACCCCATTCCCACCCTGGCTCGAGCCACTGACGACATAGCCCGGGTCGAACGCCACGCCCCCCATCTGCCGCGCGCTCAGGGTGCCGGTCCAGACTGTCGTATTGCCAGCAGTCGAGTAGCCGCGGATGCCGTCGGCGACGTTCACACCGCTCTCCCAGGCGGAGGCGAGCAGCGTGCCGCTGATCGCCAGGCCGGTGAACCCACGCGTGTTGGGAGTGGCCGTGTACTGTCCGAAGTTGGCCGAGAACGCGGGCACGACCCCCAGTCCGGGCGCCGCAAGCGGGTTGGTCACCTGTGCGATCGCGACGGTTCCCGTAACTCCGCTGCCGTTGTACCCGCCCACGTAGAGTTGGCTGCCGTTCCACGCGATGGCGGCCGGATTCGATCCGATGTACTGCGAGTTGGCGGCGTTGGCCGTGGACCCGATGTCGAGTCGGACGCGTTCGTACACGGTCACTGACTGGCCGAAGGACGTTGCCGAGAGGACGGCTGCGACGAAACCGCACGCCGCCCTGCTCGTGGACACGACTCGGATTCGACCCAACGAGTGGAAGGCGGGACGGCTCATAGAAGAACTCCGGAAGTCGGGGCGGGTGGAACGCAGGACACGATCAGGCCGGCAGGAAACCCCCTCGGGATTTGTAGCACGTGTCGACAGAGGCGCCAATAAATTATTTTCGATGCGGCCGGGTGCTCGCGGCTTTCACTCGTAGAGCAGCCAGGCCCCCCGGCGGCGGGCGAACTCCTTGAGGCCGTCGCGGGCCGACTCGAGCACGGCGTCGGCCGGTTTCCCTCCGAGCAGCGCGTCGAGCGTGGCGCGATGCAGCAGGAGCACGTCGACCTTGTCGGCCTGCCAGTCCTGCGGATGCAGCCCACGCAGCGCCACCGCGATCTCGAGGCCGACCCGAACTGGATCGACCGCGGACCGGTCGGTGATCGCCATGTTCACGCCGCCGCACTCCTGTCCGGCAAACTTGCTCGCCCGCGGTGTGAATCGGATCGGCACGAACGCCACGCCCGGGATCCGGCGGGCGGCGAGGGCGTCGGCAAGGGCTCGCCCGTCGAGCCACGGGGCGCCGACCACCTCGAAGGGCGTGTCGGTGCCGCGGCCCACCGAGAGATTCGTGAACTCGAGGAGGCCGATGCCGGGATAGAGAAACGCCTCCGTCAGGCTCCGCATGTTGGGCGACGGGTTGACCCACTCGAGGCCCGTCGCATCGAAGGCATCGCCCCGCCGCCAGCCCTCGCAGGGCACCACCGTGAGGTCGAGATCGAGCTCGAGGTCTGCCGCGAACATCCGCGCGAGCTCGCCCACCGTCATCCCGTGCCGGAGCGGCAGCGGATGGCAGCCGACGAACGTGCCGCGGCCCTCGTCGACGAGCGGCCCCGCCATCGCGACGCCGTCGATGGGGTTGGGTCGATCGAGCACCACGAATCCCTTCCTGTGCTCGGCGGCGGCCTTCATCGCCTCGCGCATGGTGGCGATGTAGGTGTAGAACCGGCAGCCGATGTCCTGGATGTCGAACACGACCACGTCGACATCCGCGAGCATCTCGGCCGTGGGCCGCTTGGTCTTGCCGTAGAGGCTCTTCACGGGCACGCCCGTCTCCTCGTCCCGGGCGTCGGGCACGTTGGCCTGGTCGAAGGTGCCGGTCGCCCCGTGCTCGGGCCCGAAGATGGCCACCAGCCGCACGCCCTCCGCCCTGGCGAGCAGGGCTGCCGTGCGGCGGCGGTCGCGGTCGAGGCCGGTGTGATTCGTGATCACCGCGACCCGCTTGCCGGCCAGTTGGCGGAAGCCGTCCCGCACCAGCACGTCGATCCCGGTGAGCACGGGCCGGGCGGGCGGCGAAGTGGCCAATGAAGCGGGCCCGACGATCGCCCCGGCCGCGCACGACGCGATCCGGGCGATCAGCGGATTCACGAGGCCCTTGCCGTCGGGATGCACGCGGTTCGCCAGGAAAATGACATACAGGTCGAGCCCCGGATCGATCCACAACGCCGTGCCCGTGAACCCGCCGTGGCCGAAGGCGGCCTCCGTGAGCAGGTCGCCGCGGTTGCTCGACAGCGGGCTCCGCTTGTCCCAGCCGAGGCCGCGGAACCCGCCTCCCGGAATCCGCCAGCCGCGGGTCATCGTGGCCACGGTCGGGGCCGAGAGCACGCGGGCGTCGTCGAGCGTGCCGCCGCGGAGCATCATGGTGGCGTAGCGGGCGAGGTTGGCCGCCGTGCCGAAGAGCCCTGCATGGCCGGCCACGAAGCAGAGCTTCCAGCACCGGGGATCGTGCACGTCGCCGCGCATCCACGCGCCGTCGCGTTCTTCCGTCGGGGCGCAGCGGCTGCGGAGGCCGTCGGCCGGCAGGTAGCCCGTCTCCGTCATGCCGAGCGGCCCAAACGTGACCCGCTGCGTGAAGGCGTCGAGCGACTCGCCGGAGAGCTTCTCCACGAGCCGGCCGAGCACGATGAAGTTGACGTCGGAGTAGATGAACTTCTCGCCCGCCGGGTGCAGCGGGGTGAGATTCCAGATCTGCTCGAAGGCCCGGTCGGGTCCGTCGGCGTAGTCACCGATCGGGTTGTCGGCGATCAGCTCGCTCTGGTGGGTGAGCAGGTCGTGGACGGTGAGCTTCTCCTTGCCGTTGGCGGCGAACTCGGGGATGTGGGTCGCGATCGGGTCGGCGAGCCGCAGCCGCCCCTCCTCCACCAGCCGCATCACCGCCGTGGCGGTCGCCACGGGCTTGGTGATCGACGCCAGGTCGAACACGGTGTCGGTCGTCATCGGCTCGTCGGCGGGCGCCACCGCCCGGCGGCCATAGGATTTCAGGAAGGCGATGCCGTCGCGCCGCCCTATGCAGACCACGCAGCCCGGCATCTTCTTCTCGGCGAGCGCCTCCTCGACGAGGCCGTCGATCGCGGCGAGCCGCGCGGGATCGAAGCCTGCGGCTGCGGGCTCGAGCCGGGGCAGATCAGCCGCAGGTGCCGCCGCGGCCATCAGCACTGCCAGCACGCACGCGAGTGAAGGGATCGACCGGTCCGCGCAGGGCACGCTCATCGCATCATCTCCCTGCGGGGAATCACCAGCGAGGCCACGAGCCCGGTCGTGAACGTGGCCGTCGCGCCGATGAGGGCGTACCACGGCCAGGCGATCTTCACGCCGGCACTCGGCAGCCAGAACTGCACGGCCAAGAGCGCGGCAAGGCCGCAGGCCGCGCCGGTGAGCGCCGCCCCCTGCCCCACCCGTCGCGTGACGATGCCCAGCAGGAACACGCCGAGCAGCAGGCCGGCCGAGTAGCCGGCGATCGTCAGGGCGCGGCTCACCACGGTGGCGTCGACCGCTGCCGCCGCGATGCCGACGGCGATCTGGAGCAGCCCGAAGCCCACCGTGAGCCAGCGGGTCAGGGCGAGCGCCGTCGCGGGCGGCAGCGGCTCGCGTCGGCCGAACGCGGACCGCATCGGGAGCCAGATGTCGTGGATCATCGCCGACGCCGAGGCATTCAGCGAGCTGGCGATGGTCGACATCGCCGCGGCCAGGATCGCCGCGAGCAGCAGCCCGATCAGACCCGTGTTGGCGGGGAAGTGGTTGACGATGAAGGCGGCGAACCCCTCGTCGGCCCGCGCGGGCGGAGCCTCGCCGCCGAGGCCGTGAAACGCGGCGAGCAGCACGCCGATGCCCAGGAACAGCGCGAACTGGAGGAACACGACCACGCCGCTGGTGAGCAGCGCCCGGCTCGCCTCCCGCTCGCTCCGTGCGCTGAGATAGCACTGCCCCATCATGTGGTCGGTGCAGTGGGTGCCGAGGCTCAGCACCGCCCCGCCGACGAGCCCGGCCCAGAAGGTGTAGGGATTGGCGGGATCGAACGAGAAGTCGAGCACGCGGAGCTTGTCGTGGGCCGTGGCGAAGTCCCAGGCCGCCGGCCAGCCCCCCGGAATCCTCGCCAGGATCACGAACACGGCCACGACCCCGCCGAGCACGTAGATCACGAGCTGCAGGCAGTCGTTCCAGGCCACGCTCCGTAGGCCGCCGAGCACCGGGTAGAGAATCGTGACCGCGCCCATCGCCCCCACGCTCCAGGCGAGCGGCCAGCCGGTGAGCTTCTGGAACACGAGCGCCGCGAGGAACAGCCGCAGGCCGTCGCCGAGGTTGCGGGCGACGAGAAACAGCACCGCCGCCGCCCGCTGCACGAGCGGGCCGAACCGGTCGCGGAGCACTTCATGCGCGGTGTTGAGCTCGCCGCGGAAGTAGAGCGGTAGCAGGAACCGCACGATCGCGATCCGACCGAGCATGTAGCCCAGCGGCAGCTGCAGGAACCGCATGCCCGCGGAACCGAAGCTCTCGCCCGGCACGCTCAGCACCGTGGCCGCGCTCGTCTCCGTGGCCACGATCGAGCCGAGGATCACCCACCACGGCAGGTCACGGTCGCCGAGGAGATAGGCGTCGAGCGAGCGGATGCGTCCGGCCGCCAGGAGGCCCACGGCCACCGCCGCGCCGAAGTAGGCCACGAGCACCGCCACGTCGATCGGGCCGAGGGGGATCGTCATGGCGGTGGAGTCTAGCCGCGGAGCGGCGGCCCGGACCACCGCCGCGCGGTCTCGCTTCGCAATCGGATGGTCCTCCGGCTAAGGTGATGGGACCATGACACCATCGATCTCGTCGCTCGGACGCCTCACCACCGAAGCCGTCAATCCGGCATCCGCAGGGATCGACGAGCTCGACGCCGCCGGGATCGTGGCGGTGATGAACGCGGAGGACGCGGCGGTGGCCGCGGCGGTGGCCCGCGAGTCGGCCGCGATCGCCCGGGCGATCGACGTGATCGCCGATCGGTTTCGCCGTGGCGGCCGGCTGGTCCACATCGGCGCCGGCACCTCCGGCCGGCTCGGCGTGCTCGACGCGTCGGAGTGCCCGCCCACGTTCGGCACCCAGCCCGAGATGGTGGTGGGCCTGATCGCCGGCGGTCCCCAGGCCCTGACGCGGGCCGTCGAAGGTGCCGAGGACAGCCGCGAACTGGCCGCCGCCGACCTGGCCGCGATCGGGCTCTGCTCCGGCGACGTGCTCGTGGGGATCGCCACCAGCGGCCGCACGCCCTACGTGCTCGGCGGGCTGGCGCACGCCCGCGCCGTGGGCGCCTTCGCGATCGGCTTCTCCTGCAACGACAACTCGGAGCTCGAGCCGCTTGCGGACCTGATGATCGTGCCCCGGGTGGGCCCGGAGATCGTCACCGGCTCCACGCGGCTCAAGGCGGGCACCGCGACCAAGATGGTGCTCAACATGCTGACGACCGGCGCGATGGTCCGGATCGGGAAGACCTACGGCAACCTGATGGTCGACCTGCGGGCCACCAACTCGAAGCTCGTGGCCCGCACGCGGCGGATCGTGGCGATGCTGACGGGCGTGGCCGAGGAGGAGGCGGAGCGGCTGGTGACGGAGGCCGACGGGGAACTCAAGACCGCGGTGGTGGCGCGGGTGCGGGGCGTGTCGCCGGCGGAGGCTCGGCGGCTACTGGCCGCGGCCGACGGCCACCTCCGCCGCGCCGTGGGCGACGCACCACTGCGGCCCCGAGGGAGCGGCGATGGCATCCGCTGAGCACGAGGCGCCGCTGGTGCTGGGCGTGGACGGCGGCGGCTCCCGATGCGCCGCCGTGCTCGCGCGACCGGCCGTGGGAGGCCGGCTCGACATCCTCGGCCGCGGCGTTGGCGGCACGGCGAACCCGCGGGTGGCGGGGCACGAGACCGCGCGGGCGTCGATCATGACGGCGATCAAGGCGGCCTTCGCCGATGCCCGGCTCGAGGTCTGCCCGCTCGCCGCGGCCTGTTTCGGGCTGGCGGGCGTGGGACTGCCTGAGGATCGCGACGCGGTGCTCGCCTGGGCCACGCAGGCCCGGATCGCTGACCGCGTGGTCGTGGTGCCCGACGGGCTCTTGCCCTTCGCCGATCCGGCGGCCGAGCCGTGGGGCGTGGTGTTGATCGCGGGCACCGGGTCGCTCGCGCTGGCCCGGCCGCGGGGCGCGCCCCTCGCCGCCGAGTCCGCGGCCGACCGCTGCGGCGGCTGGGGGCCACTGCTTGGCGACGAGGGCAGCGGCTACGCCGTCGCCCTGCACGCGCTCAAGGCAGCGATGCGGGCGGCCGACGGCCGCGGTCCCGGCACGATTCTCCACGCGGCGTTCCTGCGGCGGTTTGCCGCCGACCGCGCGGGCGATCTGGTGGCGCGGGTCCACGCGCCGGGCATGGGCCGCCGGGAGATCGCCGATGCGGCCCGTGAGGTGCTCGCCGCGGCCGACGTGGGCGACGCGGTGGCCGTGGCGATCGTGACCACCGCGGCTGCCGATCTGGCCGCCCATGTTCGCACGCTCGTCGACCGCAACGGATTCGCGGCCGGCGTCTATCCGCTGCGGGTCACTGGCGGGCTCCTCACGGCCAGCGCGACGCTCCGCCGCCTGCTGATCGAAGGCCTCGCCGCCACCGGCCACGAGCCGGGCAGCGTGACGGTCGTGACGGACCCAGCCGCCGCGGCGGCGCGGTTTGCGGCGGTGCGTCTTCAGGAAGCCGCAATCGCGCGAGCGATGCGGGCAGCCCCTCGCTGAGCTCGGGCCTGAGCGTTACTTGCCGAGGTCGAGCTTCTTCCAGGCTTTCGCGGCCTTCACCTTCTCGGCTGCCTCGTGCGACACGGCGGCGTCCTTGAATGTCAGCGACTCGAGCTTCGGCAGGGCGGCCAGCACCTGGATCGACGTCTCCC
>JBJTRH010000311.1:0-6534 GCA_046076065.1 Planctomycetaceae bacterium
CGATACGGGGATCGAGCGCCGTGGGGGCGATGCTCGCCACCACGCGGGTGTGCTGGTGGTCGGT
Source organism: Planctomycetaceae bacterium (assembly GCA_046076065.1). Taxonomy (GTDB): domain Bacteria; phylum Planctomycetota; class Planctomycetia; order Pirellulales; family UBA1268; genus QWPN01. The sequence goes on from JBJTRH010000311.1 coordinate 65, forward strand.
GCCGCCGGCCACGGCCCACTCGTCGCCGCGGCGGCAGTTGACGTAGACGGAGAACGTGCGGTGACCGGTGCCGGGCCGCTCGCCGACGACGTGAAGTACCGCCCGCGGCCCCGTGGGGCCGCCGAACAGCTGTTCACCGATCCGATAGCCGGCGCGGACGCGGCCACTCGTCACGAGCATCCGCCGCGGCGCGGGGCGGCGACCGGCCGCCGTAAGACCGTCCTGGACCGCCGCCAGAAACGGATCGAGCTGCGCGAGGTCCATGATCGCAAGCGGATTGAGTCCATCCGACACGACGACCTGCACGTCATGCGCGTCCGCATGGACCTTCCGCTGGGCGCCGACGGCGGCCAGTGACGCCGCCGCGAGCCGCTCTCCGGTGGCGGGATGGAGAATGTAGTCGCGGCGGTCGGCCGACTCGGTGACGAGCATCAGCGATCCCGCCTGCGACCGCCGGAAGCCGTTGTCGAACTCGGCCCAGATGCTCTGCCGGGCGTCGGCGTCGATCCGGCGGATCTCGGCGTCGAGCTCGGGCTCGAGATCCTCGGGCCGGCGGCCATGCCCCTCCGCGAGAAACACCCCCCGCCGTCGCACAGCGGCCATCTCGCGGCGGCCCTCGACGCGGATGTCGTCATCGGGCCGGGTGTCGCCGAGGGCGCGCCGGTACTGCACGTGGACCCACCCCGGGTCGCCGAAGTGCGGCCCCGGGCCGCCGTCGGCGTCGAGCACGCCGACCCGCTGGAAGAACCGCTCCATCCGCTCCTCGCCGCGACAGCCGAACCGCCGCCGGAGCCGGACGTGGTCCTGGAAGCCGGTCGTGAGGTAGACGAGCATCGGGTCGACCTTCGTCGGCAGGGTCATCAGATAGGCCGGCCGCGCAGGGAGCACCCGCTCCAGGCACCAGTCGAGGTCGTCGAGCGACACGTCCATGTGGCGCGTCGCGCACACGTCGAGGCCGATGCACAGGCCGTGGAGCTTGCCCATCGCGAGATCCTCGAGGCAGCAGCGGACGAGCTGCTCCCGCGTGCGGAAGACCTCGGGGCCGATGAAGCCGGCCACGTCGTTGACGTGCACCCAGGCCGGAGCGCCGCGGGCCCGGGCGACCGCGTGGGCCAGCAGCCGCGCAAAGCCGTACTTCCGCGACTCGTGGACCACCATGTCGGTGCCCTGGGCGTGGCCGTTGGTGAAGTCGGCCCCCTGGCCGGTCTCGAAGTAGAGCCCCCAGGGCCCCCGGCGGGCCGCCGCATGGCGGAGCATCTTCTCGAGCGTCACGTCGAACGTGGCGTTGGCCGCGTCGCTGCCGGCGATGCTCTGGAACCAGATGCCCGTGCTGCCGGCCGCAGTGGCGTCGACCTCGGCCTGCACGTCGATGTGGGCGAGCACGCAGTGGGGCATCGTGTCCTGGAGACCGAACGCTTCCAGCAGGCCGCGGAGGGTGTCGGACACCGCCTTCACGCTCGCCGCCTCGCTCGACACGGGATTCGTGCCGAGCACGACGTCGCCGACACCGTAGGACCAGCCATCGAAGACCTGCCAGCGGATGTCGTCGGGATCGTCGGTGGGCGAGTTGGGCTGGAGCCGCGCCGCCAGGCAGCCCCGGCCGCCGATCCGCGATCCGGGCAGCGGGTTGCAGATCGTGTCACCCAGCTGCACGAGCTCGTCGTCGCTCATGAGCCGAACCACGCAGGCGATCACGTCGCTGGAGAGTCCGGGCATGATCGCCCGGATCTCGGGCTCGGGCCGCGTGAGCAGGAAGCGGGCGAGCGCATCGAGCGTCCAGACGGCCGTCCGCTCCCGTGCGGCGGCGTCGAGATCGTCCGCGAGCGCCGCGGAGAGCCGGTCGGAGAAGGGGGGATGGGCGTCGATGCCGGCGAGCGTCGTCCGGCCGAGCAGCAGGCGGGCACTCCGCCGTGCCGCCTCATCGGGAGCTGCCACGCCGATGAGTTCGTCGCCCTCCTTGAAGGCGTTGGCATTCCCGAGGAGCCGCGTGTAGAGACGCTGATCCCAGCCGCCCGCGGCACGGGCCACGTGGGAGATCAGGTCGGCAGCTTCCGGGGTTGCCGCCCGCGAGCCGACGGCGATGGCCGCGGCGATCCCGGCGAGGAAGGTCCGGCGAGGGAGGCCGTGCATGCGTCGAGCGTCCTGCCACGGGAGCGGTGCCCAGCCCGAATGATAGTCGCCGAGACGGACGCCTCGCATCTTCACGCGGTCGCGGAGCCGCGAACCCATGCCCCGGGAGCAGGCATGAACTCAGCGAGGGACTGCCCATGCCCCACTGACCGGCATGAACTCAGCGAGGGATTGCCCGTGCCCCGGGAGCCGGCGTATGTCGCCAAGCGGAGCCACGATGGCGAAGCGCCGGCGACATCCGAGTGAGCGGCGGGCACGCCGCCCGCCGCGAACGTCCGGCGACGGGGCATGGGCAATCCCGAGCCCACCGAACGTCCGGCGACGGGGCACGGGCAATCCCGAGCCACGCGACGAGCCGCCCGCATCGCTCACGCGATTGCGGCTTCCTGATGCATAGGCCATCACTCGGCCGCCATCGCCTCGAGCAGATCGAGGCCGACGGCGCGGCGGGCCGGCAGCCATGCGGCCACCGCCGTCACGAGCACGGCAGCCGCGACGCTCACAGCCACCACGTCGGGACGGATGCGGATCGCCAGCGGATGCCCGAGGAGCGGCTGGCTGACGAACTGGATGAACATGGCGGTGGAGAGGCCGGCGACGAGGCCGACCAGGCCGGCGGCGACTCCCAGGAGCATGCTCTGGAGGATCACCATCCGCAGCACCTGCCCGCGCCGCATGCCCACGGCACGGAGCAGCCCGAGCGACCGCTTCTGCTCCATCACGCTCATGGCCACGGTGTTGGCCACGCCGAGGCTTCCCACCACGAAGCCCAGGCCGAGGATCGACCACAGCGACCCGACGACACCCGACACGATCGCGTCGATGAAGCCGCGGAGCTCGGTGAACGACCGCAGCAGCATCGACCGCTCCTTGGCGATCCGCTGCAGCGGCGGCTCGAGGCCGGCGGCGGCGCCGGGCGCGGCCGTCACGAGCAGCACGTCGGCCGTCTCCAGCCCGAAGAGCCGCCGCGCGGCGTCGCGGCGGAGCATCAGCGACGCACCGCCGGAGGAGTAGTCGACCACGAGCGCCGCGATGCGGACGGGCATCTTGCGGCCGAACACCTCGACGACGACGTCGTCCCCCGGCTTGAGTCCGGTGCGCTGCGCGAGCACGGTGCCGGCCACGGCCTCGCCCCGATCGAGGGCGGCGCGGACGTCGGCCTCCGTGGCGCCGACCGGCTGCAGCGGCAGGGGACCGGTCGGCGACAGGTCGCGGGCCAGCACCACGCACACGCCACCGGGAATGCGGCCCGTGGCCACGCCGATGCCCTCCACCGTGGCCACGCCGGGCAGCTGACGCACCTCCGCCTCCATCGCCTGCGAGGCGTTGCTCCGCTCCTCGCGCGATGCCGACAGGGCGCCGGCCTGCGTGAGCACCCAGTCAGCCTTGAGCATCTTCCCGTACCAGCCGAGCACGTCCTCCACGCTGTCGCGGATCGCGTGGCCGAGGCCGATGGCGTTGCTGACGGCCACGACCAGCACGCCGGCGGTGAGCGCCGTGCGGATCGGGTTACGGACGATCTGCTCGACCGCGAGCGAGCCCTCCACCCGCCACCGCTTCGGCACGAGCCGGCCGAGCAGCCGCACGAGCGGGATGAGCAGAAACGGCGTGAGGGCCACGAACGCCAGCAGCATCGCCACGCCCGACACGACGGAGGCGCGGGGCGGGAGGAGGCCGTAGGTCATCAGGGTCTCGGCGACGGCGGTCACCGCGAGCATCGCGACCGCCGTCATCACGAGCCCCCGTGACGATCCCCGCGGCGGCTCAGGGGGCGCCGCCGACAGTCCGTCGAGGAGGTCGACCGCGGTCGCCTGCCGGGCCGGCCACCACGCCGCCGCCACGGCGATGCCGATGCCGATCACGACAGCCATGGGCACGAGCAGCGGGTGGATCACGGCGGCGGCCCCGTCGGCGTTGAGGGCCCGCGTGATGCCGGCCGCGATCGGCCGGGCGGCCGCGAGACCGACGACGACGCCGACGGCCGCCCCGACCCCGCCGAGGATCGCGGCCTCGACGGTGACCAGCCGCCGGACCTGGCGGCCCGTGCCGCCGAGCAGGCGGATCAGCGACAGGCCCCGCCGCCGTTCGGCGACGTTCATCAGCATCGCGTTGCCGACGATGAACCAGGCCATCGCCAGCGTGAGCGCGGTGACGAAGTCGAGGCCGAGGTTGGCCGAGTGGAGCACGTCCTCGGCCATGCTGGCGCGGCCGACGGGCGTGTCGGCGGCGAGCGTGTCGGGCAGCCGCCGCGCGACCGCCGCGAGGGCCGCGGCGCGGTCGCCCTCCGCCGTGAGCACGACCCGCACGCGGTCCACCTCCGCCGTCGAGAGCGACATGCCCTCCAGCACCTGGATGTCGACGATCACCGTCGCCCCTTCGGCGAACCAGCGGAGCGACGACGTGGCGGCGAGCCCCGTGATCCGCATCCGGGCGATCCGTCGCCGGGCGAAGAACAGCACCTCGTCGCCCACACCCACGCCGAGCCCCCGGGCGAGCGTGGCATCGAGCACGACCTCGTCGTCCTCGACGCACGGCTCCCCCGCTTCGAGGCTCACGAGGCCCGCGGCGACGAGCGCCCGCGCGTCCACGCCGACGGCCACTTCGCGGAGCCGGCGTTCGCCGACCCGCAGGAGCGTGGGACGGTAGAAGAGCGGCACCACGGCACGCACGCCGGGAATGTCCACGAGCCGGGGCACCGACTGGGCGGCGAAGCGGCCGCCGTCGCGGGCGGTGACGTCGATCACGGGCAGGCCGGCGAGCGTGTCGGCGAGCTTGCGGTAGCCGGTGCGGGAGGCGTCGGCCGCCGCCCAGGTGGCGACGACGGCCCCCACGGCCACCGCCACCGCCGCGGCGGCCGCCAGCGGCCGACCGGGACGGTTTCGCCACTGCCGGAGGAGGAGCGTGCGAAGCCTCATCGGCCGCCCGCCGTCGCCGAGTCGGACTCGATCCGCCCGTCCCGCATCCGCACGATCCGCCCTGCGGCCGCGGCCACGGTCGGGTCGTGCGTGACGAGCACCACGGTCTGCCCGCGGTCGTCGGCCAGCCGCCGCAGGAGCTCGACGACCCGGGCGGAGTTCTCCGAGTCGAGGGCCCCGGTGGGCTCGTCGGCGAGCACGACCGCCGGCGTGGTGACGAGCGCCTGGGCGATCGCTCCGCGCTGCTGCTCGCCGCCGGAGAGCTCATCGGGGCGATGGCGGCCGCGATGCGCCATGCCCACCGCCTCGAGGGCCTGCCGCGCGGCCGCTTCGCTGCGGGCGGGATTCACGCCGTCGAGGGCCAGGGGCAGCGCCACGTTCTCGACGAGCGAGAGTTCGGGGAGGAGGTTGTAGCGCTGAAAGACGAACCCGATGCGCCGCCGGCGGATCGCGGCCAGGTCGTCGTCGCCGAGCCCCGCGAGATCCACGCCCTCCAGGAAGACCCGGCCCGCGGTGGGCCGCGTGATGCCACCGAGCATGTGGAGGAGGGTGCTCTTCCCCGACCCCGACGCCCCGGTGATCGCCACGAAGCCGCCGGCCTCGATCGCGAGGTCGACCCCCCGCACGGCCGCGACCATCGCCTCGGCGTCGCCGCCGGCGAAGGTCTTCTCGAGGTGCTCCGTGCGCAGGATCGACACCAGCCAGACTCGCGGGGGCGGACAGGAACGGGCCGCCATCCTAGCCGCTGCGGGTCAACGGGCCGCAACCTGCCGGGGGACGACCTCGAGCGGCAGCGTCGTGGAGGCGGTCCGGCCGGCGAGCGTGTCGACGACGGCCACGGCGAGCCGACAGCCACCCGGCGGCATCGACTCCGGCATGCGGATCACGTAGCGGGCGAAATAGTCCTGACGCGGCGTCGGACACGTCTCGGCGATCGGCTCGAAGGTCCACTCGCGGACGGCCTGGCCGTGGGCGTCGAGCAGGGTGAGCGTCGCATCGAGGCAGGTCGTATGACCGGCGGGGGAGCGGCTCGCCGAGAGGTGGTCGAGTTCGAGATACACGATCACCTCCTGACCGGGCGTGAAGCGGCTCTCGGTGAAGCGATCGAGGTCGCCCCAGGCGCGAACCCGAGAGGCGAAGCATGCGTGCCGCACGGCGAAGGATGGCTCGGCGAGGGGCTCGGGGGCGGTGATCGACGTGGTGACCGGTGGCGACGGCGGCTCGGGCAGGGGGGGCGGCACACCGACGGGGTCGACCGCAGTGGATTCCGAGGCGGCCGGGGGCGCCGGTGCAGCGGGCTCGGCGGCCGACAGCACCGGGGGCTCCGGTGCCGGCGCAGCGGGCTGGTCGGCATCAGGCTTTGCGGCGACGCGAGGCTGCGGCTGCGGCTCCACGGCGGTGACGGCGGCCACGAGGGCGTCGGCC
>JBJTRH010000312.1:0-2740 GCA_046076065.1 Planctomycetaceae bacterium
CGCCCATCCTGCCGAGTCCGACGAATCCAATTTTAGTGGTGGTCATAAGGGTGAAAATCTAAGTCAGATTGGTGCTCTGCACAGTCCAGATCAAGCGAAAGCACGACCAGTCTTCCGCGGAATTGCGATCAAAAGTGCACAGACCGTCCGACGAACTGGCTTTCTGTTTCAATCAAGCTATAACCCTAATCCAGAGGGCCATGAATAAGATCAGCGCATTTATTTTTTGTTGTCTGCAAACCGTTCTCATGGCGTCGAGTGGACCGACCTTCAAATTGATGACCCCCTCGAATGAATTGGCTCCGGGCGAGACAGTCGGAGTGAGATTTTCAAGCCGGATGAACGATGCGCCATCCAATCCGCCACCAATCGTTGTTGAGCCCATGGTCCCTTACGAATTTGAGTGGACCAGCCCGTCCACGGGATCGATTCGCTTTGCCTCCGGTCTCGACTTGGGGATGCGTCTACGGTTCCGTGCGAGACCTGGTTTGACTGATCTTGCCGGACAAAAGATTGAAATGCCGCCGGAGATTGAACTGGAAAGGAAAACCCCGGACTTCGGCGTCCTTCAATCGCGAGTCAATGGACGGCACGCCGCGAATGACGATTCTACCGCCGCTGCGTTGGATGCGAATGCCAGCGTTCGGGTCACGTTCAATGATGATATCAAGCCCGAGGATTTGCGTGCAGCGGGTTGGTTTGTCTCAAACGACGGAGCTCGTATCGCTCCCGGGGTTGTGGAAAAAGCTCCACGGCATCGATTTCAGGAGCGTTTGTTGACTTGGAAAGAAAAAGCCTCGAGGGAGCCGCCCGCCGCCGTGCTGGTGTTTGTCGATGGTGCAAACGACTGGGTGGTTTCGCCCGGGCGATTGTTGGAAGAGCGCAAGAGCTGGAGCTTTGAGCTGGATTTGAACCGTGTGCGCGGCGGGGTGAATCCGGATTCAAATCCGGTTCCCTTGTGGCGGATCCCAATGGGCGATGTGCTGCCGCTGACGGTTGAGTCAGTCGCGCTTTCAAGAGAGCCCCTGAAGAAGGCGCGTCTGAGTTTGAAGTGTTCGAAAGCAGTGCTGGGCGAGGAGATGAAGCGGCTTTCAAATTTGAAATCGCTCATCACACCGCCTGTTGAGGAGTTGAATGTCTATCTAACGTGGAAGGGCATCGCTTTGGAGGGTGACTTTCAACCCGGCGTCAATTACCGCGTGTTTTTGGAAAGCGGTCTGCGGGCAGAGGACGGCTGCATGCTCAAGCAACCATTTGAATCGGAGGTGCAGCTTGATCCTCTGCCACCCAGGCTCTATTTCGATCGCGAGCTTGTGCGCCAGTTGTCGAGCGGAAGGCGGCAGGTGCCGCTGATGGCTGTCAAGATGCCGAGGGCACGAATCACCGCGCATCTAATCCCGCCGGAAAAAGGTTGGGACGCCCTCAGGTTGTGGAAGCAGTACCAATCGCAATTCCACAGTGACGATCCAAGTTTAGAGAGAGATGGTGTGCCGGTCGATCCGTCCGCTTTCGAAGGGCAGCTGATTCACGAAAAGACAGTCGAGTTTGATTATTCAGCGAGGGAGGAAGCCCAGTTGATGTTGAAGTGGGATGAGATGCTTGGAAAAAAGACAACCGGTGTCGTGCTCCTGACTGCCGAGGAAGTGCACGCCGGCGGCAAGCCGTTATCTGAAGGCGGAAAACGATGCGGCGTCCAGACACTGGTGCAGCTTACCGATATCGGGCTGGAATTGTTTGCGGGTCGAGGAGGCCCTGGATTCTGCTTTGCGTATTCGCTGGCAGATGCAACGCCCCTCGCGAAGGTGAAGTGTGCTTTCTACAATGCAAGGCGCGAAAAAATCGGCGAGGTCGAAACCGGAAAAGAGGGAACCGCGGAAGTGCCGTTTCGGGGAGCTGCATGGGTGGAGGCAACACTTGGCAACGACCAGCTAACGGTCCTTTTTGACACCAACTTCTGGGTGCCGGGCGAGCAGTCGGTGGATGTCGCAAAGCTCATCGCTGAAAATGAACCCGCTCCCCGGCTGGAAGGATTTGTTTTTAGCGACCGGGACTTGTACAGGCCGGGCGAGATGTTTCATGCAAAGGTTTTCATCCGACGTGTGCGCACAGGTGGTTTCGAGATTCCAAAGGGAACAAAATTTCAAGCCGTGCTGGATGGGGAACGCGGCGAACAAATTTACAAGGAGGAATTTGAACTTGGCAGCTCGGGCGCATGGACCATCAGCACGGAGCTCCCGAAGCGTACAGGTGGTTACACGCTATCGATCAGTCAAAAAGGTTCGGACTTTGATCTCATTCATTCTGTGAGCGTCGCCGAATTCCAACCCGACGCCTTCCGGATTTCGCTGGACGCACCAACCGCCGTCCAGGCTCCCACCAAATTCGAAGCACAACTTTCAGCCATCTACCTCTCGGGTCAACCGGTGAATGATGCGGTAGTGCGCTGGGAAATGCATGAGTCCCCAACTGTCTTCAATGCCTCGGGCTACGGCCCGATCGTGTTTGGTGTCGATCTGGAGTCAAATGTACGGCAAGCATTGTGGCCCACTCCGCCGCGTCATGCCCGCTCCGGCGAATTCAAACTTGATGCAGACGGAAAAGCGGCGTTCTCCTCGGGCATCGATTCAAGTCCAAACCCTGCCGGGCCGCGCGACATGGTTTTTCAGACCGAAATCACCGACCTAAACAATCAGACGCTCTCCAAGTCGCATCAATTCGTGGCGCACAGTTCTGATTTTTA
>JBJTRH010000313.1:0-4898 GCA_046076065.1 Planctomycetaceae bacterium
CGGAACGATCCAGAATACCCGGGCGGGGCAGAATACCCGTGCGGGGCAGGGGACGGCGCGGGATCCAAACAGGCGGAGGAGCGGGAAGCATGACCAGCGGCGGCGACGGCAAGGCCTGCGTGATGGCGCTCGACCAGGGAACGACGTCGAGTCGCGCGATCCTGTTCGACGCGGCGGGCCGGCCCCTGGCGGTCGCCCAGGAGGAGTTTCCCCAGCACGCCCGGATCGCCGCGGGCCCCGACGGGGCCGACCTGGGGATCGTGGAACACGATCCGGAAGACATCTGGCGGTCGCAGGTCTCCTGCGCCACACGCGTGCTGGAGTCGGCGGGCATCGGGGCCGAGCGGGTGGCGGCGATCGGGATCACCAACCAGCGGGAGACCACGATTCTCTGGGAGCGTGCGACCGGTCGGCCGGTCGCGCCGGCGATCGTCTGGCAGAGCCGCGTGTCGGCGCCGATCTGCCAGCGGCTCAAGGCCGCGGGCGTCGAGCCCGAGGTCCGCAGCCGGACCGGCCTCGTGCTCGATCCCTACTTCTCCGCCACGAAGATCGTCCACCTGCTGGAGACGACCCCCGGCCTGCGGGCGCGGTGTGAGGCCGGCGAGGTCCTGTTCGGCACGGTCGACTCGTTTCTGATCTGGCGACTGACCGGCGGCCGCGTGCACGCCACCGACGTGACCAACGCCAGCCGCACGCTGCTCTTCGACCTCGAGACGCTCGCCTGGAGCGACGACCTCTGCCGCATCTTCGGCATCCCGCGGCGCATGCTGCCGGAGGTTCGTCCGTCGAGCGGGTCGTTCGGCGAGACCGATCCGGCGGTATTCGGGGCCGCGATCCCGATCCTCGGCTGCGCGGGCGATCAGCAGGCGGCCGCGTTTGGCCAGGGTGTGGAACGCGCCGGTGACGCGAAGAACACCTACGGGACCGGCGCGTTCCTGATGTTCTCCACGGGTGATCGGCCCGTGGCGAGCGACAGCGGGCTGCTCACCACGCCCGGCTGCGGCGTGCCGGGGCCGCTGTTCTGTCTTGAAGGTTCCGTGTTCGTCGCGGGGGCGCTGGTGGGCTGGCTCCGCGACGGCCTGGGGCTCTTCGAGAGGGCGGCCGAGGTCGAGCCGCTCGCGCGGAGCGTGCCGGACAGCGGCGGCGTGATGATCGTGCCGGCGCTGACGGGCCTCGGCGCCCCGCACTGGGATCCGGCGGCCCGCGGTCTGATCATCGGCCTCTCGCGGGGCACGCATCGCGGCCACGTGGCCCGCGCCGCACTCGAGGCGATCGCCCTGTCGGTGGCCGACGTGGTCGAGTGCATGCAGCGGGATTCCGGGCTGCCGCTGCGGCAGCTCAGGGTCGACGGCGGCGCGTCGGCCAACGACCTGCTCATGCAGATCCAGGCCGACGTGCTCGGGATCGTGGTGGAGCGTCCCGCGGTCGTGGAGACGACGGCCCTCGGGGCAGCCCTGCTGGCGGGCCTCGCGGCTGGGATCTTTCCCGACGCCGCGGCCGTGGCCGACGCCCGCCGGATCGAGCGGCGGTTCGAGCCGCAGATCACCGCCGACACGCGGCAGCGGATGCTGGCCACCTGGCGTGACGCCGTCGATCGCAGCCGCGGCTGGGCCCGGCCGCGGTGAGCATTCGTCTCCGACGCCGCTCAGTACCGCCGCGTGATGTCGGTCGGCGGGGCGGCGCGTTCGGCGAGCATCACGGGGGTGGTGTACCGCTCCGGATTGGCCGCGAACTGGGCGCGGGTTTCCGGCGACGAGAAGAGGTACATCCGCGACTGGTAGGTCACGCCGTAGGCCCGTCGGCCGGGCGTGCTCCGCCGCTGGTCGACCACCACCACCGGGTCGTCACCCGAGAGGGCCGGCGCGTAGCGGTCGGGCGCGGCGAGGAAGGCCTGCTGCTGTTCGGGGCCGGCGAACAGGTAGGTGCGGCCGCGATGCCGAACGCCCCACTGGGCGCGCCCCTCCGTCCACACGCCGCGATCGGCGAGGGTGACGGGGCAGTAGCCCTCGAGGCCCAATGGCATGGAGCCGTGGAGATCACGCGTGGCGGGCTCCGGCTGTGTCGGGGGCGTGACGGCCGAGACGACCGCATCGGCCACCGGCATCGTGGGCCGCGAGGGGGGCATGGTCGGGGGGGCGGCGGGTCGCGGTGACTCCGACGCGAACGGCTTGGTGAACGCGGACACGAACGACGACCACACCGACTTTCCGCGGGTCGAGTCGCTCTGGTCCGATGCCGTGGCCGACGACTCCGGCTCGTCGGGGGGCAGCGGCGATGCCGTGGCGACCGTCCCGCCGGCCTGGCCGGTCGGGCTCCCGAGCCATGGCGCGCTCGCGGACGCAACTGCCGCCGGCTCGAGGCTGGGCCGCACGGCAGGAGCAGGTTCTGCCGCGTTGGTGAACGTGGCGGCGGCGTTTGGGCGGGTCGCCGCCCAGTCGGGAGGTGCGGAGGCAAGTGTCGCCGGGCCCCCCGTCGGCTCGCGGTTCTGCTGGAACCGGCTCGCAGCCTGGGGCGCCGCGGGCGCAGCCGCGACCGTCGCTATGGCTGCCGCGCTCGGCTCCGATCCCGTGGCGAAGTCGGAGAGCTGACGCACCTTTGCCGTCACGAGGGAGATCGAGCCGCCGGGGGCGGTCCCCGGGGGCGTCACGTCGGGGCGCGCCAGGGGGTCGCCGTCGTCGGGCGTGGCGGAGGCGAAGCCTGCCCCGGAGAGGTCACGGGGAGGCGAGGAGGGATCGCTGGCCAACGTCGCGGTGGCCGCTCCACCCGTCGCCCGCACGGCGGCTGCCTCCTGGGCGGCCTTCGACGCGGCGGCCACGAAGGCGAGCGGCTGCTCGGGGCACTCGAACGACGCCAGTGGTTTGCCCTTCTCGGCGAAGATGCAGGCCGAAGGAACGTGGGCCACTTCCATCCGCCGAGTGAGCGCGGGATTCGCGTCGACGTCGATGATGGTGGCCTCGAAGCAGGCTTCGATGAGGCCCTTCGCTTCTGGGCTCGCGAGCGTCTGCTCACGGAAGCGGGTCGCCTCGGGGCTCCACGAAGCGACGAAGATCGCCAGCACGGGCCGGCCAGACGCGATGGAGGCCGCTCGGGCGGTTGGCAGGCTGTCGTGCCACGTGATCTCCGCGTGGGCGGTGGACACGGCTGCCACGAGACAGATCGCGAGGATGCCCCGAAGGGCCACGGCCTGCTGGTCGCTCGGAAGCATCGAAGGAAAGCGGTGCATCGCTGCGCTCTCGAACGTGGAGGATCGGGGCGTCCGTCGGCTGCCCGGCCACCGTTGGCCGGCGCGACTCCACCCCTGCGTCCTGTATCGGTTGGAACGCTCGCAGGAGTTGCACCGAAAACGACGCTCCTGCGGGGCCGCCCTCGCCCGGCTTCTCCGGACAGCCCCGGCTTCCACGGCGATCGGCCGCAAAAGCATCGTAGATTCCGCGTTTTCTGCGATCGGCAGGGGCCCGAGCCAGCCGGCGGCGGCTTGACAACTCCGGCGGGCGTTTCGATACTTCTTGTGTCGCCAGCAAGTGGCGATTCCGGAACGAGCCTGAGGCCTTCCGGAGGCTTTGTCGCAGGAAATTCGTCTCAAAAGCCATTTGGGGCGGGTTGCGGCCAAAGGGTGTGGGGCTGGGTCAGCCTTTCTCCCGGGCGACGTTCAGACGTCGTCGATCCTGGTGCCGTAGCCTCGCCTTCGAGGGGCCGTTCTCGGAACGGCATCGTTTTCGCCGGCCCCGGTGGGGTCTCGTGCAGGAGTCGGGGGCCGACATCGCCCCCTTGTCTGGCACGAAAAACGAGGCTTCTTGGGTCGCAATCCTGCAGCGATCGTTCGAGCGAGGTTGGCAGCCGCCGGCCGAGTGACGGTCGCGTCCCTTGGGCGGTCGTACCGCCCCGAGTTCAGGGTTCCGAGGTTCCGGGTTCCGAGTCGTCGAGGTTTTCAAGATCCATGTCGAAGCGCAGGCGTTCGCGTCGTCCGGGCGGGTTCGGTGGCCAGGGCCAGGGGCAGGGGGGCTTTGGCCCCGGCCAGGGGCCAGGTCAGGGCCAGGGATACCAGGGCGGCGGCTACGGTCGTCGACGGCGGTATCGCCGGGGTGGCGGTGGTGGCGGTGGCCCCCCGCCGGCGGGCGCGGGCGCGGTGGGCATGGACAGCGAGGGGATGCGTCCGCCGGAGCCGGAGCCGGAAGTGACCGAGAACGGCGAGCCCATCCCGCTCGAGCCGGGGCAGGGCGTGCTGGAGATGCACCCCAACGGCTACGGCTTTCTGCGGAGCGTCGAGACCAACTACACGCGTGAGCGGACCGATCCGTTCGTCCCCGCCACGATGATCGAGCGGTATCGCCTCCGCGAGGGCGTGTTCATCAAAGCGCTCGTGCAGCCCGGTCGTCGGCAGCAGGGGCCGCGGGTGCGCGAGATCGAGTCAGTGGAGGGCATGCCGCCCGACGACTACGTGAACGTGAAGACGTTCGACCAGCTCACGCCGATCAATCCGGAGACGTGGCTCCGGCTCGAGACGGGGCAGCAGCCGATCACCACCCGCGTCATGGACCTGCTCACGCCGCTCGGCAAGGGGCAGCGAGCCCTGATCGTGGCGCCGCCGCGGACCGGAAAAACGGTCCTCCTGCAGCAGGTCTCGCAGGCCGTGTCGACCAACCACCCCGAGCTCTCCCTCGTGATGCTGCTCGTCGACGAGCGGCCCGAGGAGGTCACCGACATGCGGCGGTCGGTGAAGGGAGAGGTGCTCGCCAGCAGCCTGGACTGCGACGTGGAGAGTCACGTGCGGCTGTCGCAGCTCGTGATCGAGCGCTGCAAGCGGATGGCCGAGACCGGTAAAGACGTGTTTTTGCTGATGGATTCCATCACCCGCATGGCCCGGGCCTTCAACAAGTGGGTGGGCAACACGGGCCGCA
>JBJTRH010000314.1:0-7702 GCA_046076065.1 Planctomycetaceae bacterium
CTGCGGGTCGTGCAGCAGCGTGGGCATCCGCAGGTTCGTGGGAATGGTGGTCGTGTAGAGCCGCAGCGAGCCACCATCAGGCGACACGAGCAGCACCTCCTCGCGCCAGTCGCCGAGCAGGTCGCCCAGCAGGGCCGGCCCCCGCGACACGCCCACCGCATCGCATTCGAACACCGTGTCGGCGTCCCCGGCTGCAGGATCCCACTTCGAGATGCGGGTCACGCCGCGGCGTGAGCCGGGGCCGACATCGCCGCGACCGCCCGGGGGCCACTGCCGAAAGCCGCGTGCCCAATCCCGGCCGGGCGTGAGCAGTTCGCGAAGCGGATCGCCGTCCCACCAGATGCACCAGTCGGCCTCGCGCGGCGCCGGGCCGATCTCGCGGCCGCGGGCGTCGCGGAGGCCGCCCGGCCCGCCCCACACCTCGCAGCCGCGATGCCGCGGGTCGATGTCGGCGACGAGCCCCGCAGGCACGTCGACCATCGGGCTGTGGCTCCAGAGAATCTCGCCCGTGGCCGCGTCTCGGAGCGCGGCGCCCGGCGTCTGGAACCGCTCGACCTCCTCCTCGTTCTCCTGCACGGTGAACACCTCCTGGCCATCGCGGTCCGGGTCGATGTCGGCAAGGTGCATCGCGTCGCCATGGCGGAGCCCGGTCGTGTAGAGGCCGCGGCCGTCGTCGTCGACCACCATGGCCTGGTAGACGATCTCGTCGCGACCGTCGTCGTCCACGTCGCCCACCGCCAGCGAGTGTCCGCCCATGCCGGAATAGGGTGAAGCGTCGTCGAACGGCGGCATGCTGATGCCGCTGTCGAACAACCAACGCCGCGTGAGCCGGCCATCCCGCCAATCCCAGGCCACGAGGACCGTGCGGCCATACACGCCGCGGCAGGTCACGAGGCTCGGCCGCTCGCCGTCGAGATGGGCCACGCAGGCAAGGAACCGATCGCAGCGGTTTCCGTACGCGTCGTTGCCGGCGTTGCCGCCGATGCCGCCCCACCCGTCGATCGGATCGCGGCCGGGCACGTCGTCCACGGTCGCGAGGGCCGCGCCGGTGTCGCCGGCGAACACGGTGAGGAACTCCGGCCCCTCGAGGATCCGGCCGTCCTTGCTCGATCCGGGCTGCCGCGTCCGCCAGTCCGCCGTCGCGTCGCCGATCATCGCCCCGGTCCCGTCGGTGGTTCCATCAGCCGTCTTGCAGGCCACCTCGGCGCGGCCGTCGCCATCGAGGTCGTACACCATGAACTGCGTGTAGTGTTCCCCCTCGCGGATGTTTTTGCCGAGCGAGATTCGCCAGAGCGGAGTGCCGTCGAACTCGTAGGCGTCGAGCACGGGCTCGCCCGTCTCGCCAGCGGTGCCGTTGTCACGCGGCCGCGATACGAGATGCACCACGAGTTCGAGCGCTCCGTCGCCGTCGAGGTCGCCCACCGATGCGTCGCCGGCGCGGTAGCCGTCCGGGAGCCTGACGGAAATCTCGAGAAACTCCCGCCGCCACGTCGTCACCTCGGGGCTCGCCGGCCCCTCGACGCCCGACACCACGGCCCGCACGTGGTAGCGCGGACCGGTTTCGGCATCGGCCCCCGTGTCGACGAGGCTCGTCGCGGCGGACAGCGGCGACGCATTCACGCGTGAAACGTCGCCGTCGCCATCGTGGCGATACACGTTGAACCTCACGTCCGCCGCGTCGGTCGCGAGCAACCGCCACGACACGAACACACCTCCCTCCCGCATGGGCACCGCCGCGATGCCGCGGTCGAGGGTCTCCATGCGGCGTTCGCCCCGGGCATCCGCGGCGAGCACCGCGACCACCATCCCGAGCCACGCCCTCCGCATCATCACGATCACCTCCACGCGACGCCGT
The DNA here is from genome assembly GCA_046076065.1 of Planctomycetaceae bacterium. Lineage (GTDB taxonomy): Bacteria > Planctomycetota > Planctomycetia > Pirellulales > UBA1268 > QWPN01. Next base: position 1,856 of record JBJTRH010000314.1, read on the forward strand.
CTCTCCAATGGGGCGATGCCCAAGCCAGATGATATCCAGACCCGCCACGACCCGGCTTAGGTCGCGGTACCGTGGGCCGACGCGACGGGCGGACCCGCATACCTGGAAAGGCACGGAAACCGTGCGATGCCGGCCTGCACGGCCGCGATGTCGGTCGGTGCCCATGCCACCTGCGACCGCGTGCGACGCGGACTTGCAAACAGCGTGCTCCTCACGGCCGTCAGGTGGTCGCCGTCGACGGCCACCGCGAGAAAGCCGCACAGCCGGCCGATCTCGGCGTCGGGGTTTGCGAGGAGGTCGTCGTGGTGGCTCTCGATAAAGCGGTCGGCCGGCAGCCGGCCCCGCAGTGCCTCGGCGGCGTCGCAGTGCATGAAATACCAGCGGATCCGGTCGGCGATCGAGGCTCCGCTGCGGCGGTGCATCGTCGCGATCGTGTCGAACGGATTGCGGATCGCGTAGATGAGCCGCACGGGCACCGTAAGCCGCTCCTCCAGGGATCGGAGGAGACCATGGTCGCCGTGCAGCAGGAGCGTCGCGGGGTTGAACACCTTGTCGCCGGCCACCACGAGATCCTGCTTCTGCGACGGCGGGGGACCGATCTGGTACGAGTAGCCCTCCGAAGGCCTGCCCTGGGCGGCGTTCCGCTCCGCGTTGTCCCATACCTCGCGGAGGATGGCCGGCCCGTCCAGTCCTCGCCAGAACGACGCCGATGCCGCGGTCTCGTTGGCGATCACCATCCGCGGATGGCCGTCGAGCACGGCGCCCATGAGCGTGGAGCCGCTGCGGGCATTGCCGACGATCAGCACGTAGGCCTTCAGACCTGGAAACGGTTGCATGCGTGCCTGCCGCTCCGCGGCCCTCCTGGCGTCACGCGAGATGATACGGAATGCCGCTGGTTCGGGAGGCGTTGACCACCCGAGGACGGCGGCTCAGCCAGCAAACACCCGCAGGTCGGCCCCCGAGCCAATGCCGGCCGCCGCGGCCCGGGCCGAAAACTCTCTCAGTGCCCGCGCCCCCGTCGTGCCGAGGTCAAGCGTCCACTCGTTCACATACAAATCCACGTGCCGCATCAGGACGCCGTCGTCGAACTCCTGAGCGTGCGCCCGCATGGTTGGCAGGGCCGCCGCCGGGGTGGCGAGTGCGAATCGCAGCGAGTCGCGCACGACCGCCTGCACGGTCGCAATCGTCTCCCGCGGCAGCCGACGGCTGGCCACGAGACCCCCGAGGGGCAAGGGGCACCCCGCCGCCTCCTCCCAGCGGTGGCCGAGATCCTCGACGAGGGCAAGGCCGTGCCGCTGCCATGTGAAGCGTCCCTCGTGGATGCAGACGCCGAAGTCGGCGGTTCCCGCGGACAGTCGCGGCATGATCTCCGAGAACACCACCTGCTCGACCCGCGAGGTGCCCGCGTAAAACAGCTCGAAGAGCAGGCTCGCCGTCGTGTGCCGGCCCGGACAGAGCGTGAGCTGCCGTGCATCGGCAGGGGCCGATTCCGCGCTCGCGGCGAGCAGGAGCGGCCCGACGCCAAACCCCAGGGCCGAGCCGCTCGGCAGGATCTCCACGTCGTCGGCTACCTCGAGCGCCGCGCGGAAGCTCGCCTTGCAGACGTCGAACTCGCCGCCCACGAGCCCCTCATTGAGCCGCTCGATGTCGAGCAGGGCGATCTCGAAGTCGAGTCCCCGCCAATCCACTGCTTGGGTCATCAAGCCGTGGAACGCGAAGGTGTCGTTGGGGCAGGGCGAAATGCCGAGTCGAATGCGTCGCGTCATGGCGAGGCCTGGAGCACCTGCACGGCAACATCGGCTGCGGCCTCGAGGGCCGCATCGACACGCCACCGGGCGGCGTCGCGGTCGCCAGCCGTGTTCGAGATCCCACGCACGATGGCGACCGGCACTCCCGACAGCCGGCAGGCCGCCGCGACGGCAAACCCCTCCATGTCCTCCGCAACGGCATCCGGAACAAGCGTCCGTCGCGCCGCCACGTCACCGGCCTCGGCTGCCGCGGCGGCCACGGTGAGCAGCACGCCGGGCGCCAGCGGCCCGTGGCCCGACACCCCGCACGGCAGGTCGTCGCCGATCGCCGCCGCGGCGGTCGGCGGATCTCCCGGCCACTGCGGCCAGCCGAGCGTTCCGGCCGGCACGAAGGCAGCCCCCGTGCCCGCGCCGATCCCGTGGCAGGCGACGCGGTCGAACTGCCATGCCGACCCGATCGCCAGACGGTCGTCGAGGCATCCGGCGATGCCGACCAGCACGACCCGCGTGGGATGACCGGTTGCAAGGAGCGTCGCCGTGCGAGCCGCAGCCGCGACGAGCCCGAATCCGCACAGTTCGACCCGTCCATGGGAGACGAGCCGCGGCCCAAGGACCCGCCGCTCGCGGTCGGTCGGCACGAGAATCAGGGGAACGGACATCGGCATCTTGGGGGTTGGTAGGTGTGGCACCGCTTCCGTGCAGGCGGGGAAGTCTAGCCACCCCGCCACTCTGCGGCGCGCCCCGTCAGGGAACCGTCGGCTGGATCCCGCTGCGGCCGGTGGCGTTGGAGGGACCGACCCGGCCTCCATCCGCCTTGCCTCCGAGAGCCTGGTAGACCCAATGATCGATCGTGTCCCTGAGAAACACCGTCCGGCCGTCGCCCATCGCGAACCACGCCCCGTCGGCATGCCGCGACTTGAACCCGAGTTCCGTGACCCAGTTGCAGGGGAGATGGCAGTTGTCGCCCGTACCGCGGACCGGGTTGGCAAAACCGCCGCAGGAGTCGGCATTGATCGGGATCTGGGTGCTCACGGTCCCGCAGCCATTGTTGGTCGCCCCCCATCCGGCATTGACATGCCCCGAGCAGCCCGGCCGCACCTCGCCGAAGTAGATCGTCACCGATGCGCCGTCCATGACGTCGCGAGGACGGGTTGCCATCCGCACGATGTCGCCGAGCCTCCGGCCGGCCGGCGTCCCCACCACGGGCGTGAACCGCAGAAACGGTCCGCTGACCCGGTAGTTTGGATCGGTCCCCGTGGCGGGCGTGAAGTAGACGTTGTTCCAGCGGTTCGCGCACGGGCAGGGCGTCTTCGACGTGTTGCCAAGCGCCCCCATGTTCCGGGAGCCGCTCGACGCCGCGTACGTCAAAGCCCCCCGCGTGGCATCGGCCGCGAGCGTCGCCGTGTTGACCGGACCGTCGGTTTCGGACGGGCAGACGTACACCGGAATCCGGCTGCGACGGATGTATGCCGCCCCGGTGTAGCTGCCGTCCATCCGCTGGTCGTCGAGACGCACGCCCGTCTCTCCGGATGTCGTCGTGGTGCGATCGAAGTCGTAGGCGTCGAACAGGTGGCCGTGCTCGAGAAACGGAAGCAGGTAGATCGTGGTGGATCCGAGCAGAACGGGTGGGCCAAGCGGCTGATCGTGGGTGGAGTCAGGATGCGATCCATAGGCTCCGCCGGGAGGCAGTCGCTGCCGCGCGTCGGTGTACGCGTGGGTGGCCAGGCAGATCTGGCGAAGGTTGCTCGCACACGACACCCGGCGACTGGCCTCGCGAGCCGCCTGCACGGCCGGGAGCAGCAGGCCGATCAGCACCGCGATGATGCCGATCACCACCAGCAACTCCACGACCGAAAAGCCGGAGTGCCGATGCCGCCAACACGACGGGCGGTGAAATACCGCCGCTCCGCGCCGCGATCCCGTCACCGCCCCTGCCATGCCCCGCTCCTGTCCCGCGAATATAGCGATTCGGCGATTCGTCGATCCCCTGTGGGCCCCACGGACCCCACGCTACGATGGGGAGGTTTCGCTCCCTCTTGCCGCCACGCATCGCCCCGCCATGTTCGACCCCGTCCGCGGACAGCCCGACTTTCCGGCCCTCGAAGCCTCGATCGCCGCGTGGTGGCGTGAACGACACACCTACGAGAAGTCGCTCGAGCAGCGGCGTAATGCACCGCGGTTCGTGTTCTTCGAGGGTCCTCCCACGGCCAATGGGCTCCCGCACCCGGGCCACTGCCTGACCCGCACGATCAAGGACCTCTACCCGCGCTATCGCACGATGCGCGGGCAGTTCTGCGAGCGGAAGGCCGGCTGGGACACCCACGGCCTGCCCGTCGAGGTCGAGGTCTGCAAGGAGCTCGGCATCCACTCCAAGGCGGAGATCGAGGCCTTTGGCGTCGAGCCTTTCATCCACAAGTGCCAGCAGAGCGTGTGGCGGTACATGAAGGAGTGGGAGACGCTCACGGAGCGGATCGGCTTCTGGATCGACCTCTCGCAGGCCTACGTCACCTACCACCAGTCGTTCGTGGAGAGCGTGTGGTGGGCGCTTGCGGAACTGTTCGACCGCGGGCTCCTCTACCAGGGTCACAAGATCGTCTGGTGGTGGGCGCAGGGCGGCACCGCGCTCTCCAGCGGCGAAGTGGGCCAGGGCTACAAGGAGGTGGCCGACCCGAGCGTGTACGTCGCGTTTCCGCTGCTCGATGCCGGCGGGAACCCGACCAGCCGCAGCCTGGTCGCCTGGACGACGACTCCCTGGACGCTCCCGTCGAACCAGTTCGCCGCCGTGAAGGCCGACCTCGAGTACGTTGTGCTCAGCGAACCAGGGGCCGCTGGCGGGCCGGAGTATGTGGTCGCCGAGCCGCTCGCGGCCAGCCTCGGCGACAAGCTCAAGAAGGAGTTCGAGGTTGTCGAGCGGCTGCCGGGCTCCGCCCTCGTAGGCCGCTCCTACCTGCCGCCGTTCGACACCTTCCGTCCGGTCGGGCCGCCTGCCACGGCACCGCTCGCCGCCGGCGGCGTTGATGCCAGTGCCTGGCGGGTGGTGGCCGCCGACTTCGTGACCACCGACTCGGGCACGGGCATCGTCCACATCGCGCCGGCCTTCGGCGAGGTCGACTACACCGTGCTCGTCGCCGAGGAGGCGCGATTCGCAGCCGGCCAGGGCCCGTCCCTCATCAATGCTGTCGCCCCCGACGGCACGTTCACCGACGCCTTCGGCATGGGCAGCGGCCGCTTCGTGAAGGACTGCGACCGCGACATCACCCGCGACCTGCGGGCCCGCGGCCTGCTCGTCCACCAGGAGCAGTATGTCCACGACTACCCGTTCTGCTGGCGGGCCGACAGCGATCCCCTGATCCAGTATCCGCGGCAGAGCTGGTTCATCCGCACGAGCCGGTTCCGCGAGCAGATGCTCGCCAACAACGCGAGGATCCACTGGCTGCCCGAGCACATCAAGGACGGCCGATTCGGCAACTTCCTCGAGACCAACGTCGACTGGGCTCTCTCCCGGGAGCGGTACTGGGGCACGCCGCTGCCGATCTGGGTGTGCGAGCAGACTGGGAGGGCGGAGGCGGTCCGGTCGTATGCCGACCTGCTCGCGAAGCCGGGTGTCAGCGGCACGGACGTGTTCACGAAGGCCAAGGCGGTCAACCCCGACCTGTCCGACGACCTCAAGGTGCACAAGCCCTACATCGACGCGGTCACCTACGATTCGCCGTTCGCCCCCGGAGCCCGGATGCGGCGCGTGACGGAGGTGATCGACTGCTGGTTCGACTCCGGCGCGATGCCCTTTGCCCAGTGGGGCTGGCCGCACGCCGGCCACGCGGAGTTCGAGGCCCAGTTCCCGGCCGACTTCATTTCCGAGGCCATCGACCAGACCCGTGGCTGGTTCTACAGCCAGCTGGCGATCAGCACGCTTCTCTTTGGCGGTGATGCCGGGGATGCGACCCGGCCCTACCCGCACCCCTTCAAGACCTGCATCGTCCTCGGCCACATGCTCGGCGAGGACGGGCAGAAGATGAGCAAGAGCAAGCGGAACTACCGCGAGCCCGCCGAGATCTTCGACAAGTACGGCGCCGACGCCCTCCGCTGGTTCTTCCTCGCC
>JBJTRH010000315.1:0-10876 GCA_046076065.1 Planctomycetaceae bacterium
GTCCGCCTCAGATCGACGTCGGCATCAGCCACCCCCGCCTGGATGTCTGAGTTGGCGGCCAGATGCCAGAGCGTGTCGATCGGCCGGCCGGCCGCGGCGGCGGCGACCGCGGCGCTCGTCCGCTCCACGTCGTTCACGTCGCCTTCGTGAAGGGTGAACCGCGGGTTCGACGAGGCCGCCGCCACGTTTCGCCGGGTGCCGAGCGAGAAGTCGTCGACGCCGATCACGGCGTCGCCGCGGGCGAGCAGCGCGTCGGACAGATGGCTGCCGATGAAACCGGCGGCACCCGTCAGGACATGAAGCGACGACATCCTCGATCACTCACGGAAGGAGACGCACGTCACCCGGTGTGCGCCGCGGAAACATGCTGCCATACGCCGCGCGCTGCCGCCAGCGGCGGCCTGTTCCGGGCGGATTGCGGCATCAGCCGCCCTCCGAACCGCGAGGCCCGGCGATGAGCGATGCATACAAGCCGCGGTAGGCATCGCCCATGACCGGATACGCATAGGCTCGCTCCACCTTGGATCGGGCTGCCCGCCGCAGCGAGTCAGGATTCGGATGATGGAGTACGTGGGCGATGCCGGCGGCGAGGTCATCGATATCGAACGGCTTCGCGATGTAGCCGTTGGAGCCGTCGTCGATCATGTCGACGTTGCCGCCGATACCGAAGGCGACCACCGGCGTTCCACATGCCAGTGGCTCCATGATCGTGGCGGCGAGATTCTCCTGGAGGCTCGGCACGACCATCACGTCGGAGGCAGAATAGAGCTCCACCAACTGATCGTCGGGAATGAAGTCGACGAGTACGTGCGTGCGGAAAGGTAGCTGCTCGAGGCCATGCCGCCCACCGAAGACGACGAGATCGGCCTCGGCGGGGTCGAGCCGACCGAGGGCGGCAACGAGTTTGTCGAATCCCTTCCTCGGATCACCGGTCGAATCCGTGGCCCCGAAGAGGATCAGCTTCTTATCGAGCGGAAGGCCATGCTTCCGCCGAGCGACCATCCGGTCGACCGGCCTGAAGAACGTGGTGTCGAGGGGATTCGGGAGGTTGACCACGGTGCGACCCGCAAACAGGCTGCTACGGGCCGCACAGTCGGCGAGCCAGCGGCTCAGTCCCACTACCGTCAGCGACGGGATCTGCGCATACGCTCCGTGCTTGCGTCGCCAGGTCCGCCGGCTCAGATCGCGCTCGCGATGACTGCCGAGCATGGGACAGGCGCCGCAGGCGGCCACGTACTTCCCGCACTCCTGGTCGTAGTGGCAGCCCCCCGTGAAGGCCCACATGTCGTGCAGGGTCCAGACGATCGGGGCGCGGATCCTCGGGAGGTCCTCGAGCCGCAGCATGCCCCATCCCACCCAGTGAAAGTGCACGACGTCCGGCCGCATCCGGTTGATCGTCGTGGCGAGCCGCGAGGGAACCCAGGCCGGCGTGAACACGGTGCTTGGCGGCCGGCGGCGGTACCATCGCAGTGGCAGCGTCTCGAGGCGGCTGCGGATTCGGCGGATCAGCCCGGGCGCCCGTCGGGACATCCATCCTCCGCACTCCACCACGCGCTCGTCGTCGCTCACCTTGCGCTGCACGAGCATCCGGCTGTCGATGCCGGTGGCGAGCAGGCACTCGTGCAGGCGATACGCGCCGCGGGCCGCGCCTCCCGCGAGGTCCGAGAAGCTGACGATCAGCACCCGCATCAGGTGTTCTCCCTGCCCGGAGCCGGGCCCCGTGATGCCTGGGGAAAGATCGCGCGCCAGTAGAGCCGGGCGACCGTATACGGAAACCACCAGCCGCCGTGGCGGATCGTCAAGAACGCCAGTTCCCACGGCGGACAGCCGGTCGGCCGGTGCAGGGCAACCAGTCGTTGCCACAGCGGCACATCGGGCCGCTCCCACCGCGATGCCTTGTCCATCGTGCACGAGCCGAGGTGGCCCGGGGCCAGCCAGATCGGTATGCCGAGCCGGCGCGCACGACACGCGTAGTCGATGTCGCCGAAGCCGTGGCTGTAGACGCGGGAAAAGCCTCCCAACTCGCGGAACACCTCATCGGGAACCAGCACGATGTTGCCGTTGAACGAGTCGATCGGCCGTGCGGCATCTCCGGCCGGCCGGATGCCCTCCGGCCCCATCTCGCCATACGAGGTTCCGCCGCCGGCCTCGTCGGCCGTCGCGCCGACCACGATCCCCGATCGCCCCGTCGCCTGCCTGATGGTTGCCGCCGTGTCGAGAAGGCAGGCGAGAAAGCCATCCTCGAGTCGAACGTCGTCGTTGAGCCAGAGATACGCGTCGAATCCCCCCGCACGGGCGGCGGCCCGCCACGCCGTCCGCATGCCACCGCACCAGTAGAGCGACCCCGTCCCGGGCACGATGGTGACGTCCGGAAACCGCTCGGCAACGGCGGTCCCGGTCCCATCGGTGCACCCGTCGTCGACGAGAAACACGGCGACATCCACCATGGAAGAGACCGGGGTCGACGCGGCCCGGAGCGACTCCAGGCACCGCAGCGTCAGAGCCCTCCGGTTGTGGCACGTCATCAGCACGGCGATCCGGCAGCGGCGACTGCCGGGCACCCGCGCGTCGTCGGCCGTGTCGGCGCCCGCCATCACTGTGTCGGCCGGCTCCGACGCCGGCAGATGAACACCCGGCGATGGTTGGTCGCCAGGGGATGCGGCGACCGCTCCGGGCCGAGCCGGTATCGTACGACGAGGTCCGGCGAAAACGAGGATGCGTCGATGATGGAGACGTCGAAGCCATGCCGGTCGAGTTCCGAGGCAAAGTCATCGCCGAACATCCGCACGTGATCATGCTGGCCGAAAGCCAACCGGCGCTGCTCGTCGGTCGTCAGGCTGGGGTCCTCGCGCGTCACCGCGAGGCCATCCTCCTGAGGCACCGTCAGCACCGCGAGGCCTCCTGCGGCCAGCACACGGTGCATCTCGGCGAGGGCCCGCCGAAAGTCACCGACGTGCTCGAGGACATCGCACGCGATGATCACGTCGTAGGCCCCGTCGGCCACCTCTTGCATATCGGTGATGTCGAGCCTGATGTCGACGCCGTCGTGAAGGTAGTCGGCGCGCACGTAGGCCGCGGCGACCGGACAAATATGCTTCCCGACGATCGGCTCGGGGGCGACGTGCAACACCCTGCGGCCACCGTACGTGGCCGCAAAGGAGAGCCCGGGGAGGTGGCGATGAGCCGCCAGGAGCAGCCGATGCCGCACGCTGGAGCCGCACTTCGGACAGCAGACGTCACGATGCCACGCGTCGTCGAGGAACCGACGGCCCTGCCAGTCGCACGCTACGCACTCGACCCGTCGGGAAAAGGCGCAGGCGAGCATCCGCCCACGCGTCCTCAAGGCCTTGAGCCACGATCGGACGGTCGTCGCCATGGCCGACCGGGTCACGACGTCGGCCTCCCCCGTCGCGTTGTCACCGCGTGTTCAATCGCGGCACAGAATCCCCGCGCGTCGTCCGCCACCGTCACCGTGCGCAGATCGGCCCGCCGCTGCCCGGCGCGCTCAGCAGCAGGCCGCATGTCGCCTGCCCGCGACCGCAGCGCCGCGGCCATCGCATCGACGTCGGCGGGCGGCACGGTGGCACCCCGCTCCGCCGCGTCGACGAGCACGGCCGCGCCCGCCGCCGTAGAGCAGATGCACGGCACGCCGTGGGCCAAGCCCTCGGCGACGACGGCACCATAGGGCTCCGCGAGGCTGGCAAGCACGTTCAGCGATGCGATCGAGAGCCAGCCCTGCACGTCGGCGGCCGGCACGTGCCCGAGAAACACGACCCGATCCGCGATACCCGCCTGCCGTGCCAACGACTCGAGGTCACCGCGCAACGGACCGTCGCCGATCACCACCAGCACGGCATGCCGCAGAGACTGGCACGCGGCGGTGAACCCGCGGATGGTCGTGGCGATGTCCTTGTCGGGCACAAGCCGTCCGACTGTGACCACGAGGGGCATGTCGAGGATGCCCAAGTCTCTGCACCGGTCGACCGCCGCGTCACGCGTGGCATCCGCAAGCCGGTGAAGCCGGGGGGCCGCCTGGTGGTTCGCACACACGAACAGACGCGACGGGGAAATGCCGGCAATCGCCGCCAGCCGGGCGCTAGAGGCCTCCGAGTAGGCCAGCAGCGCATCGGCCCGCGGAACGAGCAGTCGGACCGCAGCCCAACGCGACGCCGCCAATCGAGCGAGTTGGTCGGGGCTGCGTGTCGTCCACAGCACCCGGGCCGCCCGCCGGCCGGCGAGCGGCGTGAGCGTCGACAGCCCGCTCGCCCAGCCGAACTCGTGCGTGACCAGAGCCTCGGGATCGAAGGCCATGATCTCCCGCCTCAGGCGGCCCGGCAAGGCCCGCAACGGAGAACCACTCTCGTCGGCCAGAACGCTCCAGTCGCATTCCAATGCGGCGGCCAACTCCTCACGACGCAGATTGGCGTCGTAGGAGGGCAAAGCCTGGAGAAACAGCACGCGGAGATCGCACTGCTGCGCGAGCAGGTTGAACAGGTCGATCCGGTACGGAGCCATCGCGGGATGCACGACGAGCACGCGCCGACGCCCCGCAGGGACGGGCGCTGCGACGGATGACGGGTCGTTCACGGGTAGGCGAGGGATCCCCGGGCGGCATCGCCCGCCCAGGGTGATGCCACGGCCGGCGGCTGCGCCCTCGGGATCGCACGCTGCCGACCAACGGTAGCGAGGTACGCGGTGCGGGCCAGGGCCCCCATCGCGATGCCCGCGCACACGTAGAGCATGAATCCCGTGCCCGTCTCCAACAAATGCCCCACGCCCACGCCGTTGACGAGCCCGCCCACCATGAACGTGATCGCGGCCACGCACGCAGCTGGGTCGGCCACCGTCATGTAGGCCCGCACGCACGCCACGAGGCAGACGTACAGCATCAACAGGCTGATCGTCCCGCTGACCAGGCCCTGACTGCGAAGCACCTCGAGCACCAGGTTATGGGAACTGTACCGAAACGTCACCCGCTGCCCTCCGGCCGTGATGATGCTGCCCGCCCGATTGGGCGGCACCACCACGTAGGGCGGTTCCGAGAGCAGCTCGATCGAACCTCGCCAGATCGCCGGCCGCTCCACGAGAAACTTGTACGTGATCCGCTGCCGCAGGCTCCCGATGTTGCCCTCGGTGTCGAACTCCTTGCCCGTACTGAACTGGGCCACGAAAAATGGCAGCGCCACGTAGGCGACGAAGGCAAGGGTGCCCGCGAGCCACGCCGACCGCCCGGACGCCACGGCCTGGACCCGGGCATGCACCAACGCGAGCGACACCGCGATCACGGTCATCGCTAGCGACATGGTCGAGAGCGATGTATTTCCCATTTTCGCATACGACGCGGCGGCAACCGCACCCGAGATCCGCAGGCCGCCGATCGGCACCGCGATGCACGTGGCGAGCGCCACCAAGGCGAGCGGCCGAAGAGCCGGATACTGCCTGCCCGCCCCCCCGAAGGCGACGAGGGTCGCCCAGCCGACCGCGAGTGAGAGATAGAAGCACGTGAAGATGCCGAACACCGGCGCGAAGAATCCGGTGGCGACGATCGCCGCGCACAGCGGTCCCATGCGGCGCATCATCACCTCACGGACGAGCGGCCAATCGCGAGTCAGACCCACGGAGTACCAGAGACTGACGAGGAGCAGCGTGGCCCGGGCTGAGGCCGACCATCCCGGAGTGCGGGCATCGAGCGCGAGGATCCCCGCGTACACACAGATCGACGCACCGATTGCCACCGGCACGAGCCAGAGCCGATTCAGGCCGCGCTGGAGATAGCCGGGCATGCTGGCCCATTCGAGAAGGCCGCGCACCAGCACGGCACCGACGATCGCGTACGAAGCAGTCATCGGAAAGCCGAGGATGTACACGGTCACGCCTTCGAACTTCTCGTACTGCAGATCCATGCCGCCCCCCTTGAAGTCGGTCGGCGTGAGGAGAAGCGCCAGGATCGCAGGCAGCCATGCCGCGCTCCCATGGAGGATGAAGGCGGCGATCAGCAGGATCTGGAGGACCGTGCAGACCTGCGGCAGCGCGAACCCAAGCGCGAGCACGGCGAGCGAGATCGCCAGCGCGATGTCGGCGGAGAGCAGTGAAACCACGGGCCGTGCGTTCAACGACGCGGTGTCGCCGGCGGCAGATCGGGCCCCGGCTGGCGGCATGACGACGGGAAAGGTCGGGCTGGTGGCAGGCATGGCGTGCTCGTCACATTCTCGGATGACCGAACATCAATCGTCTGAGTTTACGCATTCCGCGGCCGATCAGGCCGGTGCGGTGCCGGCCGACGATGCCGCGGGCGGAGTGGTCAGCCATCCCCGGAAATCGCGGGTCGCGGCTGAACAACCGCCCCCCCATGTCGGCGAGCTGCAGGGCGAAGACATGGTGGCCCCGGAGCGATGCGAAAACCCATCCGAGCAGCAGATCGCGGACGGTATGCAGCGACGGATCGGCGAACGTGTTGATGTACTCGATCTCGGCCCAGCCCGCACCGGTTCGCTCGGTGACGGGGAGCGACGGCAGCATCGCCTCGCCGAGATACCTGGCGACGACCGCGGCGGATCCCCGAACCGCCCCCTTGGCGACGAGCGAGGCGCACCAGAAATCGCGCGTCGAGAATGCTTCCAGCACGTCCTCGAGTTTGTCTTCGCCCTCGTACCCGTCGAGGATCCCGGGCTCGAGTTCGACCACGATCGCCCGCTTTCGCTCGGCCGGCGACAGCGACTCGAACACGCGTCGGTCGAGTCCCTGGGAGTCGGTCTTAAGCCAGTCGACGCGATCGAGGCCTTTGGCTTCGAGCACGGTGTCGAGCCTCGTCGACGGCACGGTGGCGGAGCCCACCACGTCGAACAGGCCGGCGTGCGTGTACGCGGCGAGCGCTTCGCCCCGGGGCCGGAGTGTGCTCGAACAATAGGGCGACTTCGTGAGATGCACGACGCACTCCGGGGAGTCACGGTCGGTCACGATCGCCCGGACCACGTGGCACTCGCGAAATCCTCGGTTGCCCGTCGCGGTGGAGAAGTCACGGTCGTCGGGGTCGAACCCGATGCAGATCGAATGCCTGGCGATCGGCCGCCAGGGGGCGTGCATACCGCCGGAGGCGCCCACGTCCACCAACACGGGCGGGCGCTCGGCAAACTCCGCCGACGACAGGATGCGATCGATGAGCGCGGTAGTGTTCATCGGCCGGGCATCAGACCGGTTTGCGATAGACCATGGTATGGGAATGTCCGACCTCGGCACTGCGGCCGTGCAGGGCCGGCAGGAGAACGTCGTCCGCCAGTGCTGCAAGCCGTTCCCGCAGCCAGCGAAGACGCCCGGCGGCCAGCAGCCGCTGCCGCCGGCCCTTCACGACCGATGAGAAGTGCTCGATTCGCAGCGGCTCCTGCCAGTAGTCCACTGACGAGTATCCCAGCACGCGGCCCATGCTTTCCAGGGCCCGCTTGGTGAACCGATTCATGTGATGCGGCGGATAATCGAGATAGGCGAACGTCTCCCGAAACAACGGCGAATCGGGGTTGGGCACGCTAACCAACAGGTGCCCCCCCGGCAGCAACTTGCCGTCGACAAACGCCATGATCGCCCGCAGGTCGGCGATGTGCTCGAACACCTGGAACGAGCAGACGAAATCATATCGATCCCCGTCGGCATCGACGGCGATGCCGGCCTGCCGAAGGGCCATAAGGCTTCGCTCGCTCAACTCGCTCGCCCGGACTCGCAGCGTCGGGATCCTGAGCAGCTTGCGGAGAAACAAGCCGCAGCCCGCCCCCACGTCGAGCACCGCCGCGGGCTTGACCGCAGCGATCGTGGTTAGGGCATGTTCGAACTCCGCCTTGTCGTCCTCGTAGTATTTCGGGATCGATTGCAGGCGGTCGTAGAACTCGGAGTCACCGGGGTCGGCGTGGGTGAAGGTCCGGAGGCCGCAGTCGAGGCAGCCGAGCAGGTCGACCGTAGCCTGCGGGAAGAAGCGTGCCGTGTCGAAGGCATAGCAGGCCTTCAGCTTCGCCGCCGGGATCGTATCCAGGACGGCAAGGGAGGTCGAATCACAGAGTCGACAGGAGTCCATGAGGGCCATCCGTCAAGAAGGGGTGTTGCCGGCCGCCTCGCCCGACTGCCGAGCCGCCAGCGCCGATCGGACGAGAAAGAAGGCGGGCACGAGCACGGTGACCACGATCAGGCCGGCCGACAGGAACCCGAGCCACTCGATGCCGTGCGACCGCAGCACGAGCACCTTGAGAGGCAGTGAAACAAGCACGAGCACGAGGCCGATGACGAACTGCACGCGGATTGCCGACGTTCCATTCCAGAACATCGCCAAGGCAGCACACACCGTCTGGCATACCGTGAGGCTGGCGAGCCCATAGGCCAGGATCGGCGTGGTCTGGATGGCCCCTCCCGTCCAGATGCGCAGGACGAACGGCAGCGCAGCTGCCGCGCCAAAAGCCAGGGGCAGCGACACGGCCACGGCCCCGACGAGCGATCGCCGTAGTGTACTCCGGATCCAGGCGTGATCGCCGTGGGCCACTGCATCGGCGTAGGCTGGCCACAACGGCGTGAGGATCATCGAGGCGATGGTGCCCACGAGCCCGAACACCCTCACCTGAACCCCGTAGGGTGTGACCTTCTCGGCTCCCAGAATCGCTGAGATCAGCAGGTTGTCCATCGACCAATTCAGGGCCGAGAGCACCTGAACCCCGAGGAACAGCAGGCCCACGCCGAGGAGTGATCGCGCCAACGAACGGTCGAACAGGTCGCGGCCCACCGTCAGCCAGTCTCGCCGCCGAAACTCCACGGCCCAGACCAGCGCCCAGACCACCAGTTGGGGAGCGAGCGTGGCGACGCAGATGGCGCCGAACGATCCACCCGCCCGCGCCACGCACCAGGTGGTGGCGAGCGTGGCGACTGCCACGCCGCTGCGAGCGATGTTGGTCACGGCGCCCTCCTGGAAGGCGGCGTTGATGCGTTCGATGAACCCCAACGGCAGCGACAGTGCGAAGTAGGCCGTGAAGATCGCGATCCCCACCGCGACGTCGGGCGCGTGGACGCCGCCGAGCCGTTGGCCGGTCACCCACGTGAGCGCGAGGGGAGCAGCCGCCAGGCCGCAGGTCGCCAGGCCGACGAGCATCGTGATCGCCGATGTGATGATCCGGTTGATCCGCTCGCGGTCACCCCGAGCCTGGGCGGCCGAGATCGCGTTCATCGCGCCATTGCCGATCCCGAGGTCGGCGAAGGCTCCGAATCCGATCAGCGACTGGAGCGTCAGCCAGAGGCCGTATGAATAGTCGCCGAGTGACGCGAGCATCAGGGGAACCATGGCCAGTTGCACCGCCACCGACACTGCCTTGGCCGCCGCCGCGCTGGAGGCGGTGAGAACGATCCGCAAGTGCCGCGCGTCGGACCGCGACAGTGCTGAGCCCGCGAGCGGCGAACGGAGCCGTTCGGCCCAGGCGTGAAGACGCCGCCAGACGCCGCGCACCGATCCCGCCATCACGGGCCGAGCCTCCGGCCGACCGCGGTCGCGACGGCCTCGGCCACGTGTTCGCACATCGCCCGTGTCAGCCCCGGATAAACGCCGACGAACAGGCAGTCGTTCATGATCGCATCGGCGCCAGCGAGGTCGCCCACGACCCGAACCTGGGGCGCGCCGGTCTTTCTCGCATGCGCGAACACCGGCTGCCGCAGGAGGTTTCCGCCGAACAGCATCCGGTTGCCCACCCGGGCCGCGTCAAGGGCCACCGCCAGATCGCGCCGCGACACCGGGCACGCCGGCAAGACGCGGATCATGAAGCCGAACCACGACGGGTCGGAGCGGTGCCCCGACGAGTCCCACGAGAACCCTTCGCTCGACCAGCCTGTGGCGTGCGTCGGCAGTTGGAAGGCCAGAACGTCGCCGAGCGGCTCGAGGAGTCGGCGCAGCGACTCCCAGTTCCGGCGCCGGGCATCCACGAACGCCGGCAGCCTGGCCAGCTGCCGACGGCCGATCGCCGCCTGCGGATCGGTCGGCTTCAGGTTGTAGCCGAGGTGGCTGTAGATGTACTTGTGGTCGTAGCCGTCGGGGAGCTCGCCGAGCTGCCAGCCGAATCGCTTGTTGCAGGTGTTGTCCTTGCCACTTGGGCACCAGCAGTCGCGGCCCCAGTCACGAAAGCTCTCCACGAGGAGCTTGAGTCCGGCATTCCGGACCACGTTGACCGCGCCCCCTTCACCCATCGTGATGTGGTGTGGCGGATAGAACGATTGCGTCGAGAGATCGCCGAAGGTGCCGGTGGCCCGACCGTCGTAGGCGCTGCCGAGGGCATCGCAGTTGTCCTCGATCAGCCACAGGTCGTGACGCCGGCAGAACTCGGTGACCGCCGCGAGATCGAATGGATTCCCGAGCGTGTGGGCCATCATCACGGCCCGCGTCCTGCCGGGCACGTAGGCATCATCGAGCTGGTCGACGCGGGCATTGAGCGTGACCGGATCATTGTCGATGAACACCGGCACGCAGCCATGCTGGATGATCGGGGCCACGGTCGTGGGAAAGCCTGCGGCCACGGTGATCACCTCGTCGCCCGGCTTCAGCCTGCGATCGCCGAGTTTCGGGCTGGTGAGCGCCGCGAAGGCCACGAGGTTCGCCGATGACCCCGAGTTCACGAGTACGGAGTTGCGCACGCCGAGGGCGGTCGCCAGTTCACGCTCGAAGGCCTCCCCCTCGACGCCAAGCGTGAGCCAGAAGTCGAGCGTGGCCCCGACCGCGGCCTCGACTTCCTCCTCACCGAACACGCGGCCTGCGTAGGGCACGGCGTCGGTCGCCGGCTCGAACGGACTCCGGGCTGGATCGTCGCCCGGCCGTTGGGCCGCGTGGGCGTCGCGGGCATACTCGCGCACGAGACGGAGGATCTCG
>JBJTRH010000316.1:0-3164 GCA_046076065.1 Planctomycetaceae bacterium
TGCGCTTGTCGGCATACGCCGGCTCTCGGGGCGTGGGCAGCCCTGAGCTGAGTTCATGCGTTACGACGGGGCATGGCTCACCCCTCGCTGAGTTCGTGCCGGACGGGCGGCGGCCCGCCCAACGGGATCGCTTCCATCCGCGAGGCACACCGGCGGGGGTATAACTCTGCATCGAACCGGCCTGCGATGGCTTCACCCCGGACCCATCCTTCTCGAACGACACCGCTCGTGCCCGACCTGCACCACACCGTCGATGCCGTCGTGATCGGCGCCGGGATCGCCGGGCTGATGGCGGCGGCGCGGGTCGGGGGCCACGGTCGCCGCGTGCTCGTGATCGACAAGTCGCGGGGTGTGGGCGGGCGGATGGCGACCCGGCGGCTCGGTGGCGCGGTCTGCGACCACGGGGCACAGTTCTTCACGCAGCGGACGCCCGGGTTCCTCGGCGTGATCGAGCAGGCGGTCCACGACGGCACGGTCGTCGAGTGGTGCCGGGGCTTCTCCCGCGACGGGAGCATCGGTGCCGATGCAGCTGCGGTCGGCGACGGCCATCCCCGATACCGTGGCAGCCGCGGCATGACCGACCTGCCGAAGTGGCTGGCCACGACGCTCGCCGCGCCGGGCGGCGACATCGAGGTGCGGACCGGCGCGAAGGCCACGGCGGTGGCCGTCACGGCAAACCGCGTGCGGGTGACGATCGAGGGGCAGGATGGTGCGCACGAGGTGGTCGACGCGGGGGGCTGCGTGCTCACGGCGCCGGTGCCGCAGGCGCTCGACCTGCTGGCGGCGGGCGGTTCGCTCGACCGGCTCGAAGCGCAGGCCACCGAGCGGCTGCGGACCGTGGACTACGACCCGTGCTTCGCCGTGATGCTCGTGCTCGACCGGCCGAGCCTCGTGCCGAAGCCGGGGGCCGTCCAGTTTGGCAACGATGCGGCGGGGCCGGTGGCCTGGGTGGCCGACAATCACCAGAAGGGCATCTCGGCGGTGCCCGCGCTCACGGTGCATGCCACCGGGGCCTTCAGCCGCGAGCACTTCGACGTGCCGCCCGACGAGGTGGCCGCGGTGCTCATCGAGGCGGTCCGGCAGTGGATCGACGGTGACCCGCAGTCGGCCATCGTCGAGCAGTCGGTGCACCGCTGGAAGTTCGCGACACCCACCACGATCCTGCCCGATCCCTTCGTGGCCGTGTCGTGGGCACCGCCGATCCTCTGCTGCGGCGACGCCTTCGCGGGGCCGCGGGTGGAGGGTGCTTTTTTCAGTGGCGTGGCGGCGGGCACGACGCTCGCAGACCGGCTCGCTGGAGGTGGGCGATGAGCGAGCCGCTCGACTGTGTGATCGTGGGCGCCGGCATTGCGGGCCTCGCCTGCGCGGGCGAGCTCGGTCGCCGCGGGCGTCGGGTGATCGTGCTCGAGGCCACCGATCGCGTGGGGGGCCGGGTGGCCACCGACACCGTGGAAGGCTTCCGGATCGACCGCGGCTTCCAGGTCTACAACGACGCCTATCCGGAGGGCCGGCGGCAGCTCGACCTGGAGTCGCTCGCGCTCGGCCGCTTCGAGCCCGGTGCGCTGATCGCGTCGGGGGGGCGGCTCATGCGGGTGAGCGATCCCTGGCGGCGGCCGCTGGCGGCGGTCGGCTCGCTGCTCAGTGGAGCCGTGGGGCTCGGCGACGCCCTGCGGACCGCCAGGCTGCGCGGCGATGCGATCCGCGGGGTACGGTCGGGGGCGATCGATCCGGAGGCGCCGCCGCGGGATCGCGAGCGGACCACGCGGGAGGAGCTCGCATCCCGGGGCTTTTCCGAGGCGTTCGTGCGGCGATTCTTCGTGCCATTCTTCGGCGGCGTGTTTCTCGAACGCTCGCTCGACACCGCGGCGGCGGTGTTTCTCTTCGACTTCGCGATGTTTTCGCTGGGGCGGGCCTGCCTGCCGGCAGGGGGCATGGACGCGATGCCCCGGCAGCTCGCGGCGCGGCTCCCCGAGGGCAGCGTGCGGCTCGGCACGCGGGTGCGATCGATCGAGCCCGGTCGTGTCACGCTCGACGACGGCAGCACGCTCGTGCCCCGCGACGTGATCGTGGCGACGGATGGACCTGCTGCGGGGCAGATCCTGCCCGAGGGGCTGCGCGGCAGCGTGGCCGATCGCACCTGGAAGAGCACCCGGCTCGTCGCGTTCGCGGCGGATCGCTCGCCGCTCGCCTCGCGGACGCTCGTCGTGAGCGCGGAGGACGACGGCCCGATCGACAACCTCACGGTGCCCACGGATGTCGCGGCCGGGTACGCGCCGCCAGGCCGGTCGCTGGTGACGGTTTCAGTGCGGGACGGCGTGGCGACAGGGGACGTGGCCGAGGCCGTGAAGCAGCAGGCGGCGGGCTGGTTTGGCGGGCAGGTCGAGGGCTGGCGGTATCTCGCCACGGTGGAGGTGCCCAGGGCGCTCCCGGATGAGTCGCCGCCGGCGCGGCAGGCCCGCGCGACCGAGCCGAGGCTGGCCACCGGCCTCTGGATCTGCGGCGATCACTGCGCCGCCGCGTCGATCAACGGCGCCCTTGGCAGCGGCCGCCGCTGCGGCGAGGCCGTTCTCGCGGCTGGCTGACGCCGGGGACCTCTTGTCGGCTCTGCAGGTGCCGTATAGTGGACCGTCGTCCCGGCACGGATGCGGATCATGAGCGAGCAGATCGGAGCGGTGTTCATCTTCGCGGGCCTCCTCGCCCTGGCTGTGGGCGGCCTCTGGGCCGCGGCCCGCGGACTCGGGGTGCTCCTGCGGCGGAGGCCCGCGCGGCGGCTGCTCGCCCCGGTCGCCCTGCTCGGCGTGGGCCTCGTGCTCGGGTTTGCTCCCTTCGTGGCCCAGCGGGCCTACCTCGCGATCGTCGGCCTCGGTGAACGGGAGCGGGTGATCGACGGGGAGCGGGCCCTGAATCTGACCGGCTGGGATCGCCAGGGCTATGCGATCCTCGCGGAAAAGACCGACGTGGCCATCCTCGAGATCGGCAATCCCGACGTCACCGACGCCACGCTCGAACTGCTCGCCGGGTTGCCACAGCTCCGGGAACTCACGCTCAACGACACGGCCGTGACCGATGCGGGCCTCGCGACGCTGGCCCGCCTGCCGAAGCTCGAGAGCCTGCGGATCGCCCGGACCAGGATCACGCCCGAGGGCGTGCAGCGGTTTCTCGAC
>JBJTRH010000317.1:0-14086 GCA_046076065.1 Planctomycetaceae bacterium
GGGCGAGTTCGGCCGCCAGCCGACCGCGGAATACGCCGAGGGCACGGGCCGCGACCACAACTCCTACGGGTTCACGATGTGGATGGCCGGCGGCGGCATCAAGGGGGGCGTGAGCGTGGGCGAGACCGACGAGCTCGGCGCAGCGGCGATCGCCCCGGTGCACGACGGCCGCACGGGCTTCCACGTGAAGAGCCTGCATGCCACGGTGCTACAGTGCCTCGGCATCGACCCGAACCGGCTCTCCTACTTCTTCGGCGGCCTCGACCAGAAGCTCGTCGGCGTGGAGCACGTCGAGCCGATCCACGAGATCCTGGCTTAGCCGGCTGCGGGCCGGGCACGGTATCGCAGAAGATACGGTCGCGGAGATCTCTACCGGCATCGAGTTTCCGCCCGCAGGCTGACCGCGACGGGCCCGCCCGCAACTTTTCCGCTGGCCGACCGTTTTGATTCTGGCCCGAGGTGCCTGCGCCGCCCGCTCCCCATTTCCACCACACCTTGACCATGAGCGTTCGTCGTGTCGCCTCGCTGCTCGCGATCATCGCCACGGTGCTCTCCACCCAAGCCGCCTTCGCCCAACCCCGTCCCGGTGGCGGCAGGCCCGCGTCCCGCGTCCCGCCTGGCGTAACCGCGCATCGCGACCTCGCCTACGTCGTCGACGGGCACGAGCGGCAGAAGCTCGACTTGTTCGTGCCGGAGAAATCGGAAGGACCGTTGCCGCTGATCATCTGGATTCACGGCGGCGGCTGGCAGAACGGCAGCAAGGATGGCTGCCCACCGCTGCGCGCCGGTTTCACGGAACGCGGCTACGCGGTGGCCAGCATCAACTATCGGCTCAGCGGCCACGCCGTGTTTCCGGCGCAGATCGAGGACTGTAAGGCCGCCATCCGCTGGCTGCGGGCGCACGCCGACGAATACCAGCTTCATCCGCAGCGGTTTGGCGTGTGGGGCAGTTCCGCCGGGGGCCATCTCGCCGCCCTGGTCGGCACCAGCGGCGACGTGGAGGCGTTCGATGTCGGACCGCATCTGGATCAATCGAGTCGCGTGCAGGCGGTGTGCGATTATTATGGACCAACCGATTTCCTGGCGTTCGTCTCCACGCCCGGATTCGAGCGGCATGCGACCGCAAACTCGCCCGAGGCAAGGCTGCTCGGCGGGCCGGTGGCGGAGAACAGGAACAAGGCGGCGCGGGCGAGTCCCGTCACCTACGTGAGCCGGGACGACCCGGCGTTTCTGATCGTGCACGGGGACGAGGATCCCGTGGTGCCGATCAACCAGAGCCAAGTCCTCCACGACGCGCTCGAGCGGGCGGGCGTGACCTCGCACTTCCACGCCATCAAGGGCGCGGGCCACGGCCGGGGCTTCGGTGGACCGGAGATCGAGTCGATGGTTGGCGACTTCTTCGACCGCGTGCTCGAGGCCAGACCGCCTCCGCCGAATCTCGGCCCGGCGACGACTTCCGCCAGCGACGCCTCCCCAGCCGCTGCAGCCGCCAACGGCCAAGCCGCCGCGCCGCCACCGGCGGCAGCCAAGAACCCCGCGGCCCCGTCCGGGGACTTTCAGCTCGATGGCGAGCGGTGGACGTATCGCGAGGGCGAGTTCGTCATGAGCGGCATCCTGCTCAAGCCCGACGGCGAGGGGCCGTTCCCCGCCGTCCTCATCAGCCACGGGCTCGGCGGCAGCGCGGAGACTTTCGGCCTGACCAAGGCCCGCGAAATGGTGCGCTGGGGGTTCGTCTGCATCGCCCCCTCCTACACGCATTCCGTCGCCGCGCTCGGCAACCGACCAGGCGCGCCGCGGGGCCGCCGCGGTGGACAGCAGCCCGCCGATTACGGCGCGAGCGACGAGAACCTCCGGCGTGCCCGCACGTGTCTCGAGCTCGTGGGCCGCATGCCGGAGGTCGACGCGAATCGCATCTTCACCTACGGACACAGCATGGGTGGCTTCGTGACGATCGGGCTGGCGGCGATCGAGCCAGAGCGGTTGCAGGCGGCGGCAATCACCGGCAGCGGCATCGCGATGACCGAGGGCTTTCCCGCGCCGTCCGCCGCGATGGCGGAACGGGTCCGCACCCCGTTCCTGATCCTCCATGGCAGCGCGGACCCGGTCGTGCGCCCGGGGCAATCGGCCGACTTCAAGGCGATCCTCGACGAGAACCGCGTGCCGAATGCACGCACCGTATACGACGGCGAAGGCCACCCCATCGACCAGACCCAACGCGAGCGAGTGTTCGCCGCGGTCCGGGCCTGGTTCAAGAAGCACGGCGCGAAGCAGCCTTGAACACGGCGATCTCATGACCCTCGAAGCAGCGGTGAGCCTCGATGCTCAGAATGGTCTTTCTCGCGTTCGTGACCGTCGTCGGCATCCGTGCGACTGCGGTCGCTGACCCGCCTGCTCCGAGCGACAAGCCGCTCGGGGTCGAGGTCGCCGATGGCCTGACGCTGCGACACGCGGCCCGCGGGAGGGACCTCGCCTACAAGGTCTCCTATCCCGAGGGTGACGGCCCCTATCCGCTGATCGTGTTCTCCCACGGCTTCGGGGGAAGCAAGGACGCCTTCTCCAGCATTGCCCGACACTGGGCCGGCCATGGATACGTGGTGATTCAGCCCACCCATGCCGACGGCCTGGGAAGGCGGGATGGTGACCGCACCGCCGGCGGCGGCCGCCCCGGACGACTGGGGGCGGGCGGGTTGCTCGCGGGGCTGAACGACCCGAACCGGATCGCCGACCACGTCGCTGACCTGGTGCTTGTCCTCGACTCGCTCACCGAGATCGAGAAGGCGGCCCCCGGTCTCGAAGGCCGGATCGATGCGAAGCGAATCGGCGTCGGAGGCCACTCGTTCGGCGCGTACACCGCGATGCTGATCGGCGGCGTCACGGTTGATCTTGGCGGGGAGCAGGGCCGGAGCTTTCGTGACGCGAGGGTGACGTGCATCCTGCCCATCTCCGCGCAGGGCACCGGCCAGCAGGGGCTGACTGACGGCAGCTGGGCCGGCCTCACGATCCCGATGATGACGATCACGGGCACGCGGGATCGTGGGGTCGGCGGGCAGGGCGTGGACTGGAAAAAGGAGCCCTACACGTTCAGCCCGCCGGGCTCCAAGTACCTCGTCGTGATCGACGGGGCCAGCCATCTGTCGTTCGGGGGCGGCTTGGGGCCGCGGGGCTCGGACGTCACCGACGTCGTGAAGCGGACGAGCACGCTCTTCTGGGACGCCTTCCTCAAGGACTCGGAGCCTGCCCGGGCCTATTTGCAGTCGGATGAACTGCCGAAGGACGCAGGCGGAGGCTACGAGTTCGAGAGGAAGTGAGCGGCCCGGCCGGCGCCGACAGCCATGACCACCCGTTGCGCCTCGATCCTGATCGGTATCGCCCTCGGTGGCTCGCTCACCGGGCCACTGGCGTGCCCGACTGCGGCCCAACAGCCCGCCGAAGCGGGTGCGGCGCGTTTCGAGAAACCGGCTCCGGACGCCTGGGCCGCCGCTCCCGCTTAGACGCGTCGCGCCAAAAGCGTCGCCCGTACTCGAGCCGCGCCTCATCCTGGTACAGGAGTCTGCGCATGACAGGTGATCCGTGTTCTCGACTTCGACTGGAACGTGACCGTCATCACACCATGCCGAGCTGGCGGGATTCGAACAACCGCAAAATCCTCGCCGGAAACTCGGTTACCGGCAAAGGCTGGCACCTGCGTCTCTCCGAGCCGCGGCCAAGATCTTCTGGGTCAGTGCTTGTTGTTGCAGGTCGTGCAGATCCGCGGGGCTTAGTTCGCGCCGAAGGTGTTGCAGAGAATGCAGCGGTTGGCCATGGGCACGGCGGCAACCAGCAGACCGACCCAGACCATCGTTCGTGCAGCCATGCGGGACACTCCCCTGCGAGTTCCAGATCCTGCGGAGGGGTGTGCCCCTCCACCACAACCACGAGGAATCGTATCCCATGCTCCGACTCCATGACACCATCGCGGCCCTCGTGCTCCTCGCGGCGGCCCATCCGATGGCCTGCGGCGAGCCGCCCTCGGCCGTGCAGACCGGCACGCCCCGCCGGGTGATCGCCGCCGACGCCTCCACCAAGACGCTCGCGGCGATCGGCCCCGATGGCCGCGTCGAGTGGCGGATGCCCTGCGGATCGATCCACGACCTGCACCTGCTGCCCGACGGGCACCTTCTCTATCAGGACGGCTGGACGCGGCTCGTCGAGCTCGATGCGGCCAGGCGGCCGGTCTGGGAGTACGACGCGAAGGCCAACGGCAACGCCGACCGGCCCGTCGAGGTGCACGCCTTCCAGCGGCTCCCCGACGGCACCACGATGATCGTGGAGTCGGGCCCGGCCCGGATCATCGAGGTCGATCGGTCAGGAACCGTCGTCAAGACGATCCCTCTTACGGTCGACTCACCCTCGGCCCACTCCGACACGCGCAACGCCCGAAAGACCCCCGCGGGCACGTATCTCGTGGCCCATGAGAAGGACGGCGTGGTCCGCGAGTACGACGCCACGGGGAAGGTCGTGTGGGATTTCGACGTGCCGGTGGCCTGCGGCGAGCGGCGGCGCGGCCACGGCCCCGAGGCCTGCGGCGACCAGGTCTATTCGGCCGTGCGGCTCGCAAGCGGCAACACGCTGATCGGCACCGGCAACGGCCACGGGGTGCTCGAGGTGTCGCCCGCCCGTGAGATCGTCTGGCAGATCGGCCAGCGCGACCTGCCCGGCGTGGTGCTCGCCTGGGTCACGCAGGTCGAGCGACGGCCAAACGGCACCACGATCCTCGTCAACTGCCACGCCGGCCCCGAGCAGCCGCAGATTATCGAGGTCACGCCCGACAAGCAGGTGGTCTGGTCGTTCCGCGACTTCACGACGTTTGGCAACGCGCTCCCCGTGGCGATCGTGCTCGACCCCTGACGCGCCGCGGTGGATGAAGCCGCAGGCGCTCTGTTGGCTTCAGGCGACGGGATTCTCGAGCCTGACACTCGGAAAACGGCTGAAGTCTGCGTCGGCAGAGACCACCGCCAACCCGTGCTCCAAGGCAAGCGCCGCCAGGTGGGCGTCGGGCACATGCTCCGCGCGAAGCCCCGTCGCGCCGAGCAGGCTCCCCAGGATCGCGGCGTGACGTGGCGTGGGGCTCGGCACCCAGACCGCCTCGCAGCCCAGCCACTCGTGCACCTGCCGCCACGCCGTGGCCACGCTCACGGGTCGTTCGAAGAGCCGCTGATTGCTGGTAAGCCGCACGAAAGCGAGCAGGCTCGGCCATGGCAGACCGAGAGGAACCGGTTCGCTCAGCCGCTCGTCCAGCCACGCCCGCGCCCGCTCATGCTGTGGGAACGATGTCGTGAACGCGTACACGAGCATGTTCGCGTCCACGAGCCTCATCGAAATGCCTCGCCCTCGGCAGCCGCAAGCGCGGAGGCGACGTCGTCCACATTCGGCAGGCGACATCGACCCAGATCGACCGGCTGCGTGCGATACGGGGCGGGCGGACGGGGCTCGTGCATACCGACGAGCCCCCGCCGCAACGCTTCGTTCACGAGTTCCTTGAGCGGCTTGTCGAGTGCCCGCCGCAGCTGCTCGATCCGGGCGGCGACATCGTCGTCGAGCGATAATGTCGTTCTCATGCATCACAGCATATACCTTGTGATGCGTTGATGTCAACAAGCGTTTGTGGCTGCCAACGATGTCGGTTCTCCCGTGATCCACACGGGTCGGCCGGCGAGTGCCGCCGGGCCCGCGGACGACCGCTCGTCACCGCTGCGGCGGCAGCACGAGCGTGGGGGCGGTGGGCTGGGCCGCCGGCGCCGAGGCCGGCTGGGCCGGCGCGCCGAACACGGCCTCGAGGCTGCGGCCGATGCCGTCCTTGAGCACCGCCTCCGCCGTGTTCTCCACGATCCGGCCGAGGATCTTGTCCATCGCCGCGGCGTCGAACTGCGGCCGATGAACCGTGCCCTTGAGTGGCACGAGCAGCGGCGTGCGGAAGAGCTGGCCGAGCACGGGCGTCTGCCCCACGAGATCCCCCCGCAGCGCCACCTCGAGGAGCATGTCGAGCGAGCCGTCGTGACCGACGCTCCCGTGCGACTTCACGACCAGCTGACCGGCATCCATCACCAGCCCGTCGTGCGCGAGCCGACGGCCCGCGAGCCGCATCCGCACCGGCTCGGGCCGCACCCGCATGATCACGGCCTTGTCACCGAACGCGAACCGTGGGTCGACCACGCTCTGCAGCTTCACGAGCAGGTTCACCAGCGGCTGCACGCCGCCGCCGGGCGTGACCTCGAGATCCTCGAACACGACCTGCCCCGCGAGCTCGCCGGAAAACGCGTCGTCCAGGGGCACCCGCGCGCCGGCCAGATCCACGCTCACCACGCCGCTCGTGTGCGTCGAATGACCGAGCACGGGCACGAGCCACTTCATCCACCGGTCGCACACCGCACCCGACAGCGCCACGCGCTCGGCCACCCGGCCCGGCGGCACGATCAGCTCGCCCGGCCACGGCTCCAAGCGGATCCACGGCGCCGACCGCAGCCGGCCGCCGGCCGCCGGCACGTCGAAGGGCCCGAACGCCAGTTGGCCCTCGAGGAGCCGCACGGCCGTCTCACCCGGAGCGAGCGGGATGCCGTCGAGATCGCCCGCGGTCCACGCCGCGGAGGTATCGACGGCGAGGTTGCGAACGACCAGCTGCGGCGGGGCGGCCGGTGACGACGACACCGGCCGCGCCAGCCGGGCCGTGAGTTCGGTGGTCGTGTCACTGCCCCGCGTGGCCGACAGCCAGTCGGATGGCAGCGGCACCACCGCGGCGGCGGTCTCGGCCGGCTCGCCCCCCACCGCCTGCGGCTGGCTGCCGAGCGGACCGCGAATCGTGAACGGCCGCCCACCGGCACCAGCCAGCCGCACGCGACCGCCCGTCCAGGGCGTGACCAGCCGCGAGACCTGATCCCAGTCGTAGGCCGCCGTGCCCTCGAGCGAAACGACGCGGCGGCTGGCCAGATCGCTCACGCCGCCGCGGGCCGACATCGCGAGGGTGGACGACTCGACTGCCAGCCGATCGACGACCAGCGCGTCGGCCACGCGGCCGTCCGGCGCGACGGAGCGGGTGACCTCGAGGGCGACCGTGGGCCGGGGCTCGACCCACAGCGGCCGGCCCGCGGCCGCCGCAGCGAGCGCGACCTGGCTCCCGGTGGCCTCCACGAGCACGTTCACACCGGCCTGGGTGTCGGCGATCTCGACGGTGCCCCACGCGCGGCCCGACGTCGGCCAGCGGTCGGCAAGATCCGGCGTCACGAGCCAGCGCTCGAGCCGGGCGAGGTCGGCCTGCCACTGCAGCCGTCCGCGCAGGCGGTCGAGGGCCGCGGCCGTCGGCTCCCACGAGAGCCCGCCGCTGCGGAGCGAGAGCGTGGCGGTGAGCGCCTCCGCCGAGGAGAGCACGACCCGCCCCGTCGCCGACTCGATCCGCCCGGCAAGCGTGGCGATCACCCGTGGTTCGGCGATCTGGCGTCCCCGCCACGTCGCCGACAGCTTCTCGATCTCCGCCGCCGCACGGTCGAAGTGCCACGCATCGCCCCGCGCCGCCACCACGGCCGAGGCCGTCGTCCGGCCCGCCGCCTCGAGGTCGGCGGGAACCGTGCCCGGCGCGATCACCGCCAGCCGCGGCATCCAGCCGGCGAGATCGCCCGCGAGGCTGCACTCGGCTGCCACGCTTTCGGCACCGGCCGCGGGCCGAATCCAGGGCACGCCCCGCGTCGCCGCGATCCCGGCCACCGCGGGCAGATCGACGAGCACGCCGCCGGTGATCGAGGCCTCGAACCGGTCCGCGCCACAGGCGACGAACCCGCGCGCCCGCTCGACCGCCGCCAGGCCCCCCGTGAGGCTGCCCTCCGCCTCGGCCTCGATCGCCACCTCGGCGTCGCGCCAGGTCGGGCGCCGCGGCATCGCCACCTCGAGATCGGACACCTCGGCGGCGAGCGTCATCCGCGCCGGACCCGCGGGGCCGCTCCTCGCCACGTCGATTCGGCCGCGCGATGCGCCCGTGGCCGTCAGTCCGAGGTCGAGCACCTCGGAGAGCCCCGTGGCGATCGCGCCGACGTCGGCGGTCCACTGCACGCCCACGCCCTCCTCGCCACCGGTGGCCGAGAGCTCCGCGGCGGCCGCCACGAGCCGCGCCTCCTCGATCCGCACGGCCCCGCCCGCCGCCGCACGACGCGCCTTGATCCAGGCCGTGAAGGGCTCGGGCCAGGCGAGCGTGGTCGCGGCGGCCGCGCCGGCCGCCGCTCGCTCGGCGGCGAGGTCGCGGGCCGTGGTCCGCAGCTCGAGCACGCGTTCGGCACCATCCGCCCGCGATGCCGCGGCCATGCGGAGGGTACCCGCGGTGACGCGGACATCCGACCGCACCCGCAGGCCTCCCGGGAGCGCGTGCGCGGCGGCCGCGAGGTCGACGTCAATCGAGAGCGTAAAATCGTCGGACACCAGTCCGTCGAGCCAGCCGCGGAGGTCGCCGGCCGGTAGCCGCACGCGACCCACCAGGTCCGCCCGCGCCAAAGGCGACACGGCGGCCAGCCGACGGACCACGAGCGTGTCGCCCACGATCGTGAGATCGAACGGCACGTCGCACCGCTCGATGGTGAACCGCTCGGCGAGATCGGTGGCGTCGCAGACGGCGAACTGCTCCACGGTGAGCGACCCCTGCGCGCGGCGGCCCTCCGACGTGTCGACGATGTCGAGCCGCACGTCGGCGATGCCATCGACGAGTTGTGGCAGGCCGAACCGCGAGGCGACGACGCTGGAGAAGCCCAGCGGCACGCGATGCCCGGCGAGCGTGACGGCCCGGGATCCGTCGGCGGCTGCCGGTGGCGACGAGATCGTCCAGCCGCCATCCCGCACGAGCACCGCCGCCGCGGCCGTGGGGATCGTGGCACGGTCGAGGTGGCCGTGGGTCGACGGCGCGGTGGGCATGGCCGCGGCCGGCGGCTGGTCGGCCGGGCCGCCCGAGTGCCGCAGCCGGCCCGCGGCCGTCCAGCCCGCGATCCGGCCGTCACCGAGGAGCGAGCCCGCCGCGATCAAGTCGGAGAGCCGCCAGGCATCGTGGCGGGCGACGTCCACGAGCTCGATCGTGCCGTTGACCACCTCGAACTCCAGCGCCGGCGCCGAGCCCGATCGTGCCAGCCACGGGGCCAGCACGTCTTCGAGCGAGCTGCCGTCGCCCCGCACCTCGACGAGCGCCTCAGGGTCCACGAGGCGGATGGTGCCCAGGTTGCCGCGGTCGACGACGATCCGGGCGACGCCCCGGTCGAGGAGCAGCCGGGGCACGATCACCGCCGGCCTGCCCGCACGGTCGCGGAGGACGACGTCGCGATACTCGACGCCGCCGACCCACTGCCACCGCGCGCCGCCGCTGGTGATGCTGCCGTCGATCCCGGCGAAGGCCAGCGCGAGCGGCTGGTCCCGCAGCGGCGTGAGCACGGCCAGGTCGGGGGCGAACCAGACGGCCGCGACGACCGCGGCGAGCGTGAGCACGCCCGCCGCCCAGCGGCGCCGGGGCCTCGATCCCGCAGCGTGACCGGAATGTCGCCTCGCCATGCGGCGGAGTATAGGAGTGCCCCCTCAGCCCCTAGAAGGCGGGATTCCGCGGGATTCGAGCCTCGCGAGGTCCTCGGGCGTGTCGAGGTCGAGGAACGACTCGAGCTCCGGATCAACGTCCCTGAGCACCTCCGGACTGACCAGCCGCACCGCCGCGGGATCGCGAGCCACCAGTTCGGCGACCACCGCGCGGGGCCCGTGGCCCGCGGCGGCATGCCCGCGAACCGTGTCGGCGAGGTCGCACGCGAATACGGCGGCGAGCACCTGCGGCTCGCCGTCGACGACGGGCACCACGATCCAGGCGGCCGACGATTCCGCGATCGCCAGCAGCCGATCCACCACCGCCGTCCGCACGAGCGGCACGTCGCACGACGCCACGAACGCCCGGCGGGCCCCGCCCGCTCGGGCCGCATCGAGACCGTCGCGCAGGCCCGCCAGCGGTCCGCCGTCGGGCGTCGAGTCGCGGACGATCTCCACACCCGGCGGCAGCGACGGCAGCGGCTGCCCGGCCGCCGCCACCACGAGCACCCGCGGCACGACCGTGGCCACCGCCGTGCACACCCGCTCCAGGCACGTCCGCCCGCCTACCACGAGCCCCGCCTTGCCGCCGGCGCCTAGGCCGAGCGCCGCCAGCCGCTCCGAGCGGCCGCCGGCGAGCACGATCCCGACCGCGTCGTCATGCATGCGCCGTCCCCGCTAGCCGTCGACCCAGCTGCGGAGCCGGTCGAGATCCCGCTTGAGCTGCGCCACCATGCCAGGCCCCGTGCCGAGACCGCCGTACTCATGGTGCTGGCTGATCGGACCTGAGAAAGAGGTGGTCTTCAGCCAGTCGAAAAACGCCTGCTGCACCACGCCCTCGCCCAGCGGGCACCAGCGGAGCTTCTGGCCGCCGTCGATCTTCTCCCAGAAGAAGTCCTTGCAGAAGATCGCCACGAAGCGATCGGCTATCAGGCGGGCGTGGAGCGGCCAGGCGAGCCCGCCCTCGACGGTGGCATGCGCGATGTCGAAGCACGCACCGACCTGCCGGGCATCGAGATCGCGGAGGGCCTCGTGGAGATCCCAGACCGCGGCGCCCACGTACTCGGCGCCGGAGTGGTTCTGGTAGCCGGCCTGCAGCCCGAGATCACGGCACGCGGCGGCCACGTCGGCGAGCGCCGCGCGGAGCTCGGCGACCTGCTCCAGCGGATCGCCCCCCTGCTTCGGATACTTAAGAAACCCGAGCCGCACCCGCCGGATGCCCGCCTTGGCCGTCGCCGCCAGCACCCGCTCGCCGGCCGCGTCGAGCGTGACGACGCTCGTGGTGACGATCGTGAGTTCCTTGCCGCGGGCCGAGAGCGCCTCGACCATCCGCGGCAGATCGTCCTCCACGCGGTCCGGCTGGATGTGCGTGGACGTGCCGCTCCGCACCGCCACCTCGGCGCCATCCCAGCCCACCTCGGCGACGACGTCGGCGGTCTCGGCGAACGAGAGGCCTGCGAAGGGCTTCGTGAAGCCGATCACCGAAAACCGCCGCGCGGCAGGCTCGGCAGCCCGCGCCGGCACTGCGGCCGCCGCCGCGAGTCCGACGGCCGATGAGCCGAGGAAGC
This sequence comes from Planctomycetaceae bacterium, assembly GCA_046076065.1. Classification (GTDB taxonomy): domain Bacteria; phylum Planctomycetota; class Planctomycetia; order Pirellulales; family UBA1268; genus QWPN01. The sequence continues at coordinate 11,136 of JBJTRH010000317.1, forward strand.
GACGACGCGACGAGGTGGCCATGGGTCATCCCTCCCGTGATCCGGCGGCCAGACGCACCCCGCCCGGCGAGGTGACAGTCTACGCGGGCTACACTTCCGGCATGCCACCCTTCGCCGACGATCCGTTTGCATCGTGCCCCGACCGCCACGCCACCGGCTCGGAGAAGTGGGATCGCTACGCGGGCCGCGACGTGATCCCGGTGTGGGTGGCCGACATGGACTTTCCCGCGCCGGCCGAGGTGCTGGCCGCGATCCACGCGCGGGTCGACCACGGGGTGTTCGGCTACACGCACGAGTCGCCGGGGTTTCGCGAGGGCCTCGCCGCGCATCTGCTGCGGCGGCACGGCTGGCCGGTCGATCCCGCGCGGATCGTCGCCACGCCGGGCGTGGTCACGGGGCTGTCGATCACGGCCCGCCTGCTGGCGGAGCCCGACGACGAGATCCTCACGTTCGCGCCGGTGTATCCGCCCTTCCTCACGCTCCCCGGGCTCGCGGGCCGGCGGTGCGTGCGAATCCCGCTCGTGCAGCGGGCCGGCTCCTGGGCCATCGACGTCGCCGCCGTCGAGTCGGCCGTGTCGCCTCGATCAAAGCTCCTCTGGCTCTGCCATCCGCACAATCCCACGGGCACGGTGTTTCGGCGGGACGACCTTCTGCAGCTGGCCGACCTGGCGCACCGCCACGGGATCACGGTGGTGAGCGACGAGATCTGGTCGGACCTCCTCCTCGACGAGGAGCACGGCGGCCCGCGGCACGTGCCCTTCGCGAGCCTCGAGCATCCGGCAGCCCGCGCGACGATCACGCTGGTGGCGCCGTCCAAAACCTGGAACCTCGCGGGCCTCGGCTGTGCGGCGGCGATCCTGCCCGATGCGATGCTCGGCCGCCGGTGGCGGGCCGCGGGCGGAGGGCTCGTGCCGATGGTCAATCCGCTCGGCTACGCCGCGGCGATCGCGGCCTGGGAGCACGGCGATCCCTGGCGGCAAAGGCTCATCGAGTTGCTTCGCCACCACCGCACGCTCGTGCAGGAAGCGGTCGCGGGCATCCCGGGCCTCTCGTGCATCCCGGCCGAGGCCACGTATCTCGCCTGGATCGACTGCCGCTCGAGCGGCGTGGCCGATCCGCAGGCGGCCTGCGAGGCGGCCGGCCTCGGCCCCTCCGACGGCCGCGACTTTGGCGCCCCCGGCTTCATCCGCCTCAACGTCGCCTGCCCGACCGCGCGGCTCGTCGAGGTGCTCGCCCGGCTGCAGCGGGCCTTTGCCTGACGACCGCCGCGCGCTCCGTCATCCGAGTGCCACCACGTCGACGACCGCCCGGCACCCGGGCACGGCGGCAAGCCTTCCGTCGCAGGTGACCAGCACTGCGTCGAGGGCCTCCGCCAGCGCGAGGTAGGCGGCATCGTACGCGGTGCAGTTGGCCCGGAGCTGCCAGATCCGCTCCAGCAGTCCGTCGTGCGGATACCAGACGATTCCCAGGCAACGATGATCGTCGAGCGCCTCCCGTGCTCGGGTTTCCGAGACGTCCCCCGCGATCACGAACCGCCGGAGCACCTGAGCCATCTCCAGATCGAGCAGATGCGGCGCGGCGATGGTCTCACCGGAACGCAAAATCCTGGAGACGAGGCCAGGATGATCGGCTGCACGCAGCACCAGCTCCAGAGCAGCTGATGCGTCGAGGACGATCATCGCCGCTCCCGTTCAGCCCGTACCGCCTTCGCCGGCGGGGTCTTCAGCCGCACGCTGGCACGCCGCTCGAGTCGCTCCGCGAGCTCTTCCGGTGCCGGGCGTTCGGCGACCCGGCGGATTTCAGCGAGCAAAAACTCGGTGAGCGGCTGGCCGGCGAGCGCCGCACGCGACTTGAGCGTGGCGTGAACGCCGTCGGGCACGTTCCGGATCTGAATCATCTTGCTTATGCTTGAAGCATAGAAGCATGTGCTGCACATGACAACCACGCCGGCAGGGCCGCCCGACGTGGCTCACCCGCGGGTCCAGGCGTGGTCGATGTATCGCCAGGGGCGGCCTTCGGGCGGTGCGTCGCGGACGATCTCGGGCAGGCGGCGCTCCGTCCAGCCGTCGCAGCACACGCGGCGGGCGAAGCGGAGCATCGCCCACGGAAACCCGACGGCCGAGAAGAACGGGGGCCCGGCCGACGGCCACGGGCCGCCGTGCTGCATCGCCGGCACCACGGCGAGACCCGTCGGCATGCGGTTCTCGATCACGCGGCCCGACCGCTCCACGAGCAGCGGCACCACCGCCGCGAAGGCTGCGTCGTCGCGGCCGTCCTGTGCCGCGTAGAGGCTCGCGCCGAGCGAGCCGTGCACGCGTGTCACCGCCCGCTCGAGCTCGTCGAGCGACCCGCAGACGACGAGCACCGTGGCGTTGCCGAAGGCCTCGACGACGAACGCGTCGGGCCGGGCGAGGAGTTCCTGCCCGCTCACCTCGAGTAGCACCGGCACGTGGCTCGCCGGCCCCGCGGCATCGGCCACGCCCGCGAGCACCCGCGCACCGTCCCGCTCGAGCCCGCGGATCGACGCCACGAGCCGATCGCAGCCGGCCGGGCCGAGGAGCACCTGCGGGCCGATCGCCGCGAACTTCCCGGCGAGCGTCTGCGTGAAGCCGCGTCCGGCGTCGTCTCCGACGAGAAACACGACGCCCGGCTTCGTGCAGAACTGCCCCGCGGAGCCGGTCACGCTGGCGGTGAGCTCGTCGGCGATCGCGGGGCCGCGCTCCGCAAGCGCCCCGGGCAAGAGCACGACGGGATTCACGCTCCCCATCTCCACCCAGATCACGCGGCCCGCAGCGGTCGCTGCCCGGAAGAGTTTTTCACCGGCGGCCTGGCTGCCCGTGAAGCCGGTGGCACCCACGCGGGGGTCGGCCACGAGCCGCTCGCCGACGGCCGGCTCGAGGCCGTGCAGGAGCTGCACGGTTGCGGGCGGCAGGCCCGTGTCGGCAAGCGCC
>JBJTRH010000318.1:0-2969 GCA_046076065.1 Planctomycetaceae bacterium
CTGCATCAACAAGATCGACCTGCCCGGCGCTGACGTGCAGCGGGTCTACCAGCAGCTGGCGGCGGCCGAACTCCTGCCCACCGAGTGGGGCGGCGAGACGGAAGTGGTGAAGACGAGCGCCGTGACCGGCGAGGGTGTCGATTCGCTCCTCGACACGCTCCTGACGATCGCCGAGCTGCACGACCTGCGGGCCAACCCCGACCGCACCGCCGCCGGCGTCTGCCTCGACGCCTCGATCCACGAGGGCCGCGGCGTGGTCGCCTGCCTGCTCGTGCAGAAGGGCACCCTCAACATCGGCGACCCGCTGGTCTGCGGCGAGGCCACCGGCAACGTGAAGTCGATGTTCGACCCGATCACGCGGCGGAAGGTGACGGAGGCCGGACCGTCGCGGCCCGTGTTCGTGACCGGCCTCGACGTGCCCCCGGGCGCCGGCGACCGGTTCCAGGAGGTGGAGTCGATCGCCCTGGCCCGCGAGGTGGCGCTCAAGCGGCACGAGATCCGCCGCCACTCCAACCTCGCCAGCGCCCCGGTCCACGTCACGCTCGAGAACCTGGCCGACCGGCTCGGTGCCGAGAAGGCGCCCACGCTCAACCTCATTCTGCGGGCCGACGTGCGCGGCTCGATCGAGGCGATCCTCAAGGAGCTCCAGAAGCTCGATCATCCGGAGGTCAAGATCCGCGTGCTGCAGGCCACGGTCGGCGGCGTGACGGAGGCCGACGTGCAGCTTGCCGACGCCTCCGACGCGGTGATCATCGCCTTCAACGTGGTGCCCGACGAGCGGGCCCGGTCGCTGGCCGAGGACAAGGGCGTGCAGGTCCGCCGCTACGACATCATCTACCAGGTGACCGACGACCTGAAGAAGGCGCTCGAGGGAATGCTCGCCCCCGAGAAGCGGGAAAACGAACTCGGCCGCGCGATCGTGCAGAGGACGTTCACGATCAGCCGGATCGGCACGATTGCGGGCTGCCGCGTGATCGGCGGGATCATCGCCCGCAACGGCCGGATCCGCGTGATCCGCGACAACCGCGTGATCGGCGACTATGGCCTCGAGTCGCTCAAGCGTGAGAAGGACGATGCCCGCGAGGTCCGCGACGGCCTGGAGTGCGGTATCAAGCTGGCCGGGTTCAACGACGTGAAGGAGGGCGACATCCTCGAGTGCTATCGCGTCGAGGAAGTCGCGCGGACGCTCTCGTGAGCACCCGACGACTGCTGAAGGCGGCCGAGGCGGTTCGCGAGGTGGTGAGCATGGCCATCCTCACGGAGGTCCGTGATCCGCGGGTGAAGGACGTCACCGTGACCGGCGTGGAGATGGCCCCCGACATGCGGTCGGCCGTCGTCCACGTCTCCATCATGGGCGGTGCGGCCAAGGAGAAGCTGGCGCTCCAGGGCCTGGCCCGCTCGGCGGGGTTCCTGCAGTCGCGGATCGCCGACCGCATCGAGACCCGCTACACGCCGCGGCTCCGCTTCGAGCTCGACGGCGGCGTGAAAAAGTCGCTCGAGATTTCCCGCATGCTCCACGAGGTGCTGCCCCCCGCGGCCCCGACCGACAACCCAGACGCATCCCCCTCCGACGCTTCCCAGGACGACGCATGACCGCATCGAAGAAGCCCTCCGGCAAGAAGCCAGCCCCGGCGGCGAAGAAGCCCACCGCCAAGCCCGCTCCCAGGCCGGCCGTGAAGGCGGCCCCGGCCAAGCCGGCCGCGAAGCCCGTCGCCAAGCCCATTCCTGCGAAGGCCGCCGCGAAGCCTGTGGCTCCCGCGAAGGTGGAGCCGCCGAAGCCCGCCCCGGAGAAGGTGCCGCCGCGGGGCCAACTCATCCCCAAGCTCCACAAGGCGCTCAAGGCCTCCTACAAGCCGGTGGCGTTCAACACCAACCGCGATCTGCTCGACCAGGTGCTGGTGGCCTGCTGCCTGGAGAACGCGCCGTATGAGGCGGCCGAGCGAGCCCACGCCCGGCTACGGGAGTCGGCCTTCGATCTCAACGAGATCCGGGTGACGACGGTGGCGGAACTCGCCGAGTTTCTCGGTGACCTCCCCGACCCGGCCCACGCGGCCCTGTCGCTCCGCCGGGTGCTGCAGAGCGTGTTCGAGTCGACCTACGCCTTCTCGCTCGACCATGCGAAGAAGCATTCGCTCGCCCACGGGCTGAAGGTGCTCGAGGGCATGCACGGCATCCCGCAGTTCGTGGTGGCCCACGTGGCCTCGACGGCGCTCGGCGGCCACATGATCCCGCTCGACAAGGGGGCGGTTGCGGCCCTCTACGTGTGCGGGCTGACGACCCAGGCCGAATACGACTCGGGGAAGGTGCAGGGGCTCGAACGGATCATCGGCAAGAAGGCGGGCATCGAGTTCTCGTCGCTGCTGCATCAGTTCGGGATCGAGGTGCTCACCAATCTCCACGGCGCGACCGTGCGGAAGGTGGTTCAGGCGGTGAACCCTACGGCCCTCAAGGACCGGATGCCGAAGCGGGGCGAGCCGCTGCCCGCTCCCGCGCCGCCCCCGCCGCCCACCGACAAGGAGAGCGTGAAGGCGGCCGAGGCCGCGCGGCTCGCGGCCGAGGAGCACCGCCCCGCGGGGCCGCAGGCCGCGGCCCGTCCCGCCGGCAAGACGCCCATGCCGCCTGCCGGCTCGGGCCCCAAGAAGCCGGGCGACGGCAAGTCGGGGCCGAAGCCGTTTGTGGTGAAGCCCAACGTGGGCAAGCCCCTGACCATCAAGCCGCAGATGGCGCCGCCGCCCGAGCCGGAGAAGCCGCAGCCCAAGGCCGCCGCCAAGAAGCCCGTCGCCCCCCAGGCCAAGCCCACGAAGCCTGCGGTCCGCAAGCCAGAGGGCAAGGGCGACCGACACTCGGCAGACCTGAGCAAGCGGAAGCCGCGGTAGCGGCCCGCTTCTGCCGGAAGACACTCGCGAGGGAGGAACACGCGTGGCCGGACATTCCCACTGGGCGAACATCGCCCGCAAGAAGTCGCTGAT
>JBJTRH010000319.1:0-2411 GCA_046076065.1 Planctomycetaceae bacterium
CCAGTCACCGGCAGGAACAGCAAACCATCCAGGCTCAACAGGCCCATATTCACCAACTCCTGGCTGATTACCAGAGTCTGCAGCATACTCTGGAGGAGCAATCCGCTAGCCATCGCCAGGAGTTGCAAAGCCTTACCCAAGCCTACGAAGAGCGGATCCATACCCTGAGCCTTAATCTGGAAGAGCTCCAACCCCTAGAAAGTCTCTTTTCTACCCATTCCTGCGAAGAGCTAGCCCTGGCGGAGGAGCAAATGGAACTGGTGGAAACCACTCTGCAGGAAATGGCGGAGGATAGCGCCCCCGATCTAAGTGAGGAGGAAAAGGCCCTATTAGCAACCTACCGGGCCAATCCCCATCAATTTCTAGGGCTACCGGCCAATGGCAACTCCCATTGGGTGGTGGTAAACAACGGCCAGGAAAATCTGGTGCCCAGCCTGGGGCATTAGGCAAACCAGCGATTTACCAGCCAATGCACCATCCCTCCCTGGTAGGGAGCCGTTATCTTCTGGATGTAGTCCTCCGGGTAATGGTGCTGCCGCAGGGCAATGATGCAACTCGCCCTCCTGACCGGCCGCCGGGATCTCGCGGTGGCCGTGCTCGAGGATGCCGGATCCCGGCGGATCGCCACGCAGATCGAGCCCGACGGCAGCCAGCCGCACGAACTGGTGCGGACCAAGTCGCTCGGCTACTCGCGGTTCAACCTCGAGGCGTTCTGCCACCTCGCCACGCTGGCCGAGCACGCCCGCGTCGACCTCTGGCACTTCGAGACCCGCGACGGCCGGTCGATCCGGCGAGCCATCGACTTCCTCGTGCCCTACGCGCGGGAGCCCGACCGCTGGCCGCACCAGCAGATCAGCCCGCTGGAGCCCGCGGACTTCGCGCCGATTCTCTGGCAGGCCGGGATCGTCTACCGTGAGCCTCGCTACGCGGCACTGGTCGCCGGATTCGCGAGCGATCGCGATGGCTGGATCAGGCTCACGTCCGCCGAGGACTGACCGCCGCCCCCACGACCGCAGAACGCACGCACCGAGGTGAACACCATGACGACCGATTCGCCCGCCCCCCCGTCGACCGGACGCTGCCACCGGCTGCCGCTCCTGACGCTCGCCGTCGCCATGATGCTGATGCATCCCGCGTCTGCGCAGGACCGCCGGCTCGCCGACGGCTGGGAGCACTACCGGGGCACGCTGGGCAGCGTGTGGGAGGTGTGGCGAGGCGAGAAGGCGAGCGACAACGTGGCGTGGACGAAGGTCACGCTGCCGCACTGCTTCAACGCCCGCGATGCCGTCGATCCCGACGATCGCTCCTACCAGGGCCCCTGCTGGTACCGCACGCGGCTGGAGTCGAAGAATCCGTTTTCCCGCGGCCGCACGCTCCTCCACTTCGAGGGGGCGGGGCAGGCCACGACCGTGTTCGTGAACCTCGCCGAGGTAGGCGGGCATCTCGGCGGCTACGACGAGTGGACGCTCGACATCACAGACGCGGCCGCGAGGGTTCTTGCCGACGAGTCGAGCGGCGGGACCGTGCCACTGGCGATCCGCTGCGACAACTCGCGCGACGCCGAGTCGATCCCCTCCGATCTCAGCGACTTCAACCGCTACGGCGGCCTCTACCGGCACGTCCACCTCGTGCACGTGCCGGCGGTGTCGCTGGAGCGGGTGCACGTGCTGCCCGTGCTCGCCGACGGCAAGGGCCGCGTGACCATTCGCGGCCGGCTCCGCAACCCCGAGAAGCTCACCGACAAGCTCACGATCACGATCGAGGTCCGAGATCCGGCGGGGGCCGTCGTGCACCGCGGCGCGAAGACGCTCGCCCCGTGGGAGGGCGAGCAGGAGCTCGATGCCTTCACGACCGACGCCCCCACCACGTGGTCACCGGCAGCGCCCCGGCTCTACACCTGCTCGGTGTCGCTCGCCTCGCCCCACGGGGAGCACCGCGTGGACGAGCGGTTTGGCCTGCGGAGCGTGGAGTGGGTGCCGCACGGCCCCTTCAAGCTCAACGGCGAGCGGCTGCTCCTCCGCGGCACTCACTACCACGAGGACCACGCCGGCGTGGCCGCGGCCGTGCCCGACGACGTCGTCCGCCGAACGATGACGCAGATCAAGGAGATGGGGGCCAACTTCGTCCGCCTCGGCCACTACCAGCAGGCGCCGCTCGTGCTCGATCTCTGCGACGAGCTCGGCCTGCTCGTGTGGGAGGAGATCCCCTGGTGCCGCGGCGGCCTCGGTGGCGACCGCTACCGCGAGCAGTGCCGCGGCATGCTCCGAGCGATGATCGACCAGCACGCGAACCACCCCTCCGTGATCCTCTGGGGCCTCGGCAACGAGAACGACTGGCCGGGCGACTTTCCCGAGTTCGACAAGGACGCCATCCGCTCGTTCATGGCCGAGCTCAACGGCCTGGCCCACGAG
>JBJTRH010000320.1:0-7924 GCA_046076065.1 Planctomycetaceae bacterium
CCCGTGATGCTCCTGCTGGGCGGGCCCTTGTTCCGCGAGGCGGGGCGGGAGGTGCTCCAGCTGCGGCCCTCGCTCAACCTGCTCCTGGCCCTCGGCGTGGCGGCCGCCTTCCTGATTTCCGTGCAGGCGGTCGTGATGGATCGTGGCCACGTCTACTTCGAGGTGGCCTGCATGGTGCTGGTGGCGGTGACGCTGGGCAAGTGGCTCGAGGCCTCGGGCAAGTTGCGGACCACGGAGGCGCTCCGCGAACTCCGCACGCTCCTTCCCGACCGCGTTCGCAGGCTCGCCGCCGACGGCGAGGAGACGATCCCACTGGCGGAGACGCGCGTGGGCGACCGCCTCCGCGTCCTCCCCGGCGAGCGGATCCCCACCGACGGGCTGATCGTGGCGGGACGCTCGGCGATCGACGAGCGGACCGTGACGGGTGAGGCGGTGCCGGTCGGGCGGGAACCGGGCGACGTGGTGGCCAGCGGCACGGAAGTGGTCGATGGGCCGCTGGTGGTCGAGGTCACGGCCGCCCCCGGTGCCGGCACCCTCGAACGGCTGATCGACGCGGTGGCTGCCGCCGCCACGGCCGGCACCCGCGAGCAGCGGCTCGCCGAACGGGCGGCCGCCTGGTTCCTGCCGGTGGTGGTCGCCGCCGCCGCGGTTGCCTTCGTCGTGCCGGCCTGGCGAGCCGGCTGGACCGCCGAGGGCATCGCCGCCGGCACGATGGCGGCCGTCGCCGTCGTGGTGGTGTCGTGCCCATGCGCGTTGGGCCTGGCGACGCCGATGGCCCTCTGGGCGGCGGTGGGCTCGGCGGCCCAGCGGCACGTGCTCGTCCGCGATGCCGACGCCTTCGTGCGGCTCGGACGGACATCGACGTGGTGCTTCGACAAGACGGGAACGCTGACCACCGGCCTGGCCGTGCGCGAGGTGCATGGAGCGAGGGAAGCCGACGACGACCGCGTGCTGTCGGTGGCCGCCGCGCTCGCCCGCGGCTCGACCCACGTGCTCTCCGAGGCGATCGTTGAGGAGGCGGCGCGGCGGGGCGTGGTGGCCGCCGACGTGACCGACCTCCGCGTGATCGCGGGCCGGGGCATCGAGGGACGGCTCACCGACGGCCGGATGGTGAGGCTCGGCAGCGACGCGTGGATGTCGGCCGGCGCGACGGAGACTCCATCCGGAAACCGACCGGGATGCCGGCTCGCGATCGCCGGCGAGGCCGTCGGCGCGATCGTGTTCGACGAGTCGATCCGGCCGGAGGCCGCGGCCGCCATCGCGGCCCTGCGATCCGAGGGGATCACAACCTGGCTCGTGTCGGGTGACCGCGAACCGCGGGCGGCACGGGTGGCCGATGCGCTCGGCATGCGGTTCGTCGCCCCGCTCCTGCCGGAGGAGAAGCTCGCCTTCGTGCGGTCGCACGCTCCCGCCGCGATGGTGGGCGACGGCATCAACGACGCCCCCGCCCTCGCGGCGGCCGACATCGGCGTGGCGCTGGGCTGCGGCGCCGATGTGTCGCGGTGGACCGCCTCGATCTGCCTGCTGCGGGACGACCTCGGTGACCTGCCGTGGCTGGTGTCGCTGGCCCGGCGGACCGCCCGCACGATTCGCTGGAACCTCGTCTGGGCATTCGGCTACAACGCCGCCTGCATCCCGCTCGCGGCCACGGGCGTGGTGCATCCCGCGATCGCGGCGGCGGCGATGGTGGCCAGCAGTCTGTTCGTGGTGAGCGGGTCGCTGGCCCTCGCCCGCGACCTGCAGGCCGGGTTGCGGAAGGGAGACCCCGTCACCCGCGATGCCGCGTCCCTTGCGAGGGCCGTGGCATGACCGCTTTCGCTGCCGAGTGGCCGATGCTCGTCGTGTCGGGCATGGTGGGGGCGGCCCACTGCCTGGGCATGTGCGGCCCCTTTGCGCTGGCGATCGGCGCCGCCGCGGGTGATTGGCGGACGAACCTCCGCCGGCAGCTGGCCTACTCCACGGGCCGCGTGTTCACCTACGCGGTGCTCGGCGCGGCGGCTGGATTCGCCGCGGAGCGGCTCGCCGGCTCGCTGCCGGCGTGGACGAACCTCCCTGCGGCGCTCGCCATCGCGGCGGGCCTGCTGCTTGTCTGGCAGGGACTCCTGGCAAGCGGCGTCGTGCGGAAGCGGGGCGTGACCGGTGGCGCATCCTGCCCGGGGGGCGGGGCGTTCCGCAGCCTGCTCACCGCCCGGGGGCTCGCCGACGTGTTCGTCGCTGGCCTGTTCACCGGCCTGCTCCCCTGCGGCCTGCTCTACGGCATGCTGGCCTACGCCGCGAGCCGCCACGACATGCTCGCCGGGATGGCGGCGATGGCGGCCTTCGGGACCGGCACGATCCCGGCGATGGTGGCCGCGGGTCTCGGCGGCTCGGCCCTGTCCGCTGCAGGACGCCAGCGGATGCACGCGGTGGCGGCGTGGTGCCTCGTCGCCACGGGAGCCGTCTCGATCGTCCGCGGCGCGTCGTATGTGACGCTCGGGGGCGGAGAACCAGCAGGCTGTCCGTTCTGCGCGGCCGCGGAGTCGGCAGACGCCCTCACCCCGGTCCCGTGATCGTGAGCATCGCCGCGGCGACGGTGATCCCGATCACGTTGAGGAGGACGATCAGCCGGCCGACGCCGTAGATCGTCTGCAGTCCGTCGTCCACCTTCCCGGCGCGGCTGCGCAGGAATCGCGACGCCAGCACGTTGCACACCCACGACCAGTGGAACATCACGTGCACCAGGATCCCGCCCGCAAGCACGGCCAGCAGGCCGAACTGGATTCCGTTCCAGGCGTCGTAGTCGAGGCCCCAGAGCATCCAGCCTTTCGCGGCCGGTCCGGGCGGGAACACGAACCGCACGATCACAGCCGCGATGCAGAGCAGCACGAACACCACGAGGAGCGCGATGTCGAGGAGCAGGTTGATGTCGCTCCACGACCATGCCGCCCACCCCCGAACGGGTGGCGTTGGACTTGAGGTGTTGCGTCGTGCTGGGTGGCGGGGATGTCATTCGTCGGTCGGCAGGAAGGGTGGTTGCCGGAGGCACGTCTGCGAGTTATGTACTATTACCTGAGAGATACACGTTTTGATTATTATCACCAGAGCACGTACCGTTCTTACGCACCTCGCACCCTGTCCCCCTGGAGTCCTCATGGCCGACACGAAGAAGCCCGCCGACAAGAAGCCCGCCGCCGACATCAACAAGTCGGAGGAGATTCGCAAGGTCGCCACCGCCATGAAGGCCAAGGGGGAAAAGCCGCGGCCGGTGACGATCATCGCCACGCTCAAGCAGAAGGGCATCGAGGTGTCGTCGCCGCAAGTGAGCATGGTCCTGAAAAAGATGGGCTTCAAGCCCCGCAAGCGGCGGAAGACGGTGAACCTGGCCGCGGCTGCGGCCGCGGCAAACAAGACTGGCAAGTCAAAGGCCAAGATCTCGGTCGAGGACCTCGTGGCGGCCAAGAAGGCCGTCGGCCGGCTCGGCGGCCTTGATCGGGCCCTCGCGGCCATCGAGGCCCTGCGGCAGTTCGACTCCTGAGCGGCTCGCGGCGTCGCGGGGGGCATCAGGGCGATGGCCCTGGTGCCCTGTCCGCCGCCCGGGGGCCGGCCTACAGTTCGAGATGTGAGAGGCGGCACTTCGCCCTTGGAGGCCTTCGATCGTGATCCGTGCGGCTGATCCCGAGGTCGTGGTCATCGGCGGAGGACCGGCCGGTGCGACTACGGCCACGTTGCTCGCCCAGCAGGGGCGGACCGTCCGCCTCTACGAGCGGGAGCGGTTTCCGCGGTATCACGTCGGGGAGTCGCTGATCCCCGAGACCTTCTGGGTGCTCGAGCGGCTCGGGATCCTGCCGCACCTGCGCGGCGGGCCGTTCGTCGAGAAGCACAGCGTGCAGTTCGTTTCGGAGCACGGGCGGCTGTCGGAGCCGTTTTACTTCGCCGATTACAAGCCCCACGAGAGTTCCCGCACCTGGCAGGTCACGCGTCAGGAGTTCGACCACCTGATGCTCGACCATGCCCGCCGGCATGGCGTGGACGCCCGCGAGGGCGTCCGCGTGCTCGAGGTGCTCTTCGAGGGGGAGCGAGCCGTGGGCGTGAAAACGCTCGACGAGTCGGGGGTCGAGGAGGAAGTGCGCTGCCAGGTGGTGGTCGATGCCGCCGGCCAGAGCGGACTGATCCTCGACCGGCTCGGCCTGCGGCAGTGGGATCCCGTGCTCAAGAAGGCGGCGATCTGGACGTATTTCAAGGGCGCGGCGAGAGAGAGCGGTCGCGACGCGGGAGCGACGCTCGTGATGCAGACCGCCGGCAAAATCGGCTGGTTCTGGTACATCCCGCTCCAGCACGACGTCACGAGCGTGGGCATCGTGGCTCCGTTCGACCATCTCTTTCAGGCCGGCGAGACCCGCGACCTCGAGTCGATCTTCAACCGCGAGGTCGGCCGCTGTCCCGGCGTGCAGCCGCGGATCGCAGGAGCGGAGCGAACCGCCCCCTACCGCGTGGCCAAGGAATACTCGTATCGATCGTCGAATGTGGCGGGCGACGGCTGGGTGCTCGTGGGCGACGCCTTCGGGTTCCTTGATCCGCTCTACTCGTCGGGGATCCTGTTGGCTCTCAAGAGCGGAGCGCTGGCGGCCGACGCCATTGCGGCCGGCCTCGACCGGGGTGACACCTCCGCGACCGCGCTCGGCTCCTGGGGGCCCGACTACGTCGCCGGCCTCGAGCGGATGCGGAAGCTCGTGTGCGGCTTCTACGACGGTCTGAACTTCGGCCAGCTCGTGCGACAGCACGGCGATGCCAAGCCACTGATCACCGACATTCTTATCGGTGACATCTTCAAGGGCGACATCGACGCCCTCTGGCCCCTGGTGGACGGGGCCAAGGAACCGGCGACGACCTGAGTTGCTTCGCGTGGAGACTCGGGGCCGTTCGGGGGGCTCGGTGCTGCCCATGCCCCGTCGCCGGACGCTCACCTCGGCCATCGTGGCCTCGGCTCACTCGGATGCCGCCGGCTCGCGGGGCATGGGCAGCCCCTCGCTAAGTTCATGCCTAGTCAGCGGGGCACCGGCAGCCCCTCGCTGGGTTCATGCTCGACAGAGAGCGCAATGGGGAGATCGTGCCTGTTCTGCGGGTTATGAAGGCAATAGACGCTGAAATCCGGGTGTATGCTTGAGCGGATCGGGCTGCCGGCAAAGTTTCGCCAGCCCGCTCTTCTTTCCTGGCCGGCAGAGTCGCATGGGCGTCACTGTCGGTTACGGCTCTTCGCGTCAAGCCCCGAGATCGATGTCCGACAACCGCGAGTTCATCGCCGAGTTTCTCGTCGAGTCGAGTGAGAATCTCGACCAGCTCGACAAGGACCTGCTCGCGCTCGAGGCCGATCCGGCCGATCCGCAGCGGATCGCGAGCGTGTTTCGCACCGTCCACACCATCAAGGGCAACAGCGGCTTCTTCGGGTTCTCGAAGCTCGGTGCCATCGCCCACAGCGGCGAACACCTGCTCGGCAAACTCCGCGACGGCAAGCTGCGGCTCGATCAGCCAGTCGCCGCAGTCCTGTATGCGATGGTCGACGCGATCCGGTCGATCCTGCAGGCGATCGAGACGACCGGCAACGAGGGCGACAGCGACTATCGCGACCTCTCGCGGTCCCTCGCCGCCGTGGCCGAACAGCCGCAGGCGGCCGCCCCGCCTGCGGCGCCTGGAGCCGAGCCCGTCGCCGTCGTGCCACATCCGCCCGCGGCTCCGGAGCCGGCAGTCGCTGCCCCAGCGCCGGCAGCCCCCGCGCCTCAAGCTCCTCGACCGGCTGCCACGGCATCTGCTGCACCGGTCGCGGCGCCTCCCGCTGCGACGGTCGCCGCCGCCGAGACGAGCGTCCGTGTCGACGTCGATCTGCTCGCGTCGATCCTCGACCTCGTCGGTGAGCTCGTGCTCGCCCGCAACCAGCTGCGGAGCGTCGACAGCGACGACCCCGGCGTGCAGGCCTGCGCCCAGCGGATCAACGCCGTCACCAATGCCCTCCAAGAGACCGCCGTGAAGACGCGGCTCCAGCCGGTGGAGCACGTCTTCAGCAGGTTTCCGCGGACGGTCCGCGACCTCGCCGTGTCGTGCGGCAAGGAGGTGCAGCTCGTCATCGACGGCGCCGACACCGAACTCGACCGGTCGCTGATCGAGAGCATTCGCGACCCGCTCACGCACCTGATTCGCAACGCCGTCGATCACGGCATCGAGCCGCCCGACACCCGGGCCGCCGTGGGCAAGCCGCACGCAGGGCGATTGTCGCTGCGGGCCTTCAACGAGAGCGGCCGAGTGACGATCGAGGTATCCGACGACGGGGGCGGGATCGCCTTCGAGAAAGTCCGCGAGAAGGCCGTCGCCCGCGGGCTGGTGTCTGCCGCCGAGGCTGCGGCGATGGCGCCTGAGCGAGTGCTGCAGTTCATCTTCGAGCCCGGGTTCTCCACGGCAGCGCAGGTCACCAGTGTGTCGGGCCGTGGCGTCGGCATGGACGTGGTCCGCACCAACATCGAGGCGATCGGCGGCACGGTCGACATCCAGAGCGTGCCCGGCGCCGGCACGACGGTCCGCGTGCACGTGCCGCTCACGCTCGCCATCATGCCGGCCCTGGTGGTCCGCTGCGGCAGCGAGCGGTTCGCGATCCCGCAGTCCGCCGTGGGTGAACTCGTGCCCGTCACGCGGGATCGCCACGGCCCGAGAATCGAGGGCCTGGCCGACGCGCCCGTGATGCGGGTCCGCGGCCGGCTCGTGCCGATCCTGTTCCTCGACCAGTTTCTCGGCATCCGGGAGACGACGGCCTGCCGGGACGAGGGCACCGTCGTGCTCGTCCGCGTCGACGAGCGGGAGTTCGGCCTCGTGGTCGACGGCATGCAGTCGCGGGCCGACCAGTTCCGCTGCCGCGACCTGCTCGATTCCGCGAGCCTGTCGACGATCGTCGTCAAGCCGATCGGCGCACTCCTCGCGGGCCTCGGGCTCTACTCGGGGGCGACGGTCCTTGGCGATGGGGGCGTGGTGCTGATCCTCGACCTGCGCGGTCTGCAGCGGATCGCCCGGCTCCCCCACGTCGACCGCGAGCCCGACGAGGCCGTCGTCCCGACCGCGGAGATCACCGATCGCTATCTCGTGTGCGACACCGGCGCGGGCCGGCGGGTCGCCGTGCCTCTGGCCGAGGTGGTGCGGCTCGAGCAGTATGCCCGGGACAAGGTGCAGATCGTCGGCGACCACGCGGTCGTGCGGCGCGGCGATCGCTTCACGCCGCTGGCCGACGTCGACGCGATCCTCGGTCACGCCACCGCCGGAGCCGCCTCGAGCGTCCACGTGGTCGTGATCGATGGAGGCGACGGGGGCGTGGGCCTCGCCGTGGGCACGATCCTCGACGTGCTGCCGGCCGACTCGCCGATGCAGCCCGGCTCCGGCGCCGGCGTGGCCGGGATCCTGTCACTCGGTGGCCTCGCGACCGAGGTGGTCGATCTTCGAGCCGTGCGGCGGCATGCCATGGTGGAGGCCTGATATGCCCACCCCTGCCCCGAATCGCTGCTGCACCTTCCGCGTCGGTGACGCCTGCTTCGCGGTGCCCGCCGACGGCGTCGTCGAAGTGCTCCGTGGCGGCCAGCTCACGCGGGTACCGAAGGCCCCGGTCGGAATTCTGGGGCTCGTGCACCTCCGTGGCCGCATCGTGCCCGTCGTCGATCCGGCCGGCACGCTCGGCATCGATCGGCCGCCGCCCGAGCGGGCCACGCACCTCGTGATCGCGCTCGAGGACGACTGACAATTCTTCGGCACTGCTGGATGGCACAGACACTACAGACACTTTCCTAAAATGTTATATGCCATGTAATATTTTCTCTGGCCGGAAAATGCACTTTCTGGTGAGAGAAATACTGCGCTAACTGCGCCAGTGTATAGCATTAGTCTTGCACCTTGACAACCTAATTTGGCTTATCCG
>JBJTRH010000321.1:0-8419 GCA_046076065.1 Planctomycetaceae bacterium
CGTGGTCCGCACGGACTGCGATCCAAATCGTTCCGAAGCCGCCATGAAAGCCCGCCAAAAACGCCCTGAATGCATCGACGCCGCCACCCGGCGAAGCGTACCATCGCGGTCCCGGTCGAACCAATTTCGGGTGAGCTGCGCTACGATGACCCGGTCGGATGAGGACGACGTCTGCCTGCGGGGCGTGTGCCGCGCGTGGTTTGGCGACGTGCCGGTGCACCTGCGGCCGGTCGTGGGCGAGGGGTTCAGCGGTGCGGCGCTCGTGCGGGCAATCGCGGTGTCCGGTGGCCGCGACCTCGTGCTGAAGCCCTTTCCCGAGGCGGCTCGGCCGCACGTGGCGTGGGTCCACCGGCTCGTGTGGCACCTCCGCGCGAGTGGCTGCGACATGGTTCCCGGTGCACTCGAGAGGACGGCCGGGGGCACGATTGAGGACGATGGCCACGGCGGCATCTGGGAAGCCGTGCCGTTCGTCGCGGGCAGCGCCACCGACACGCCCTCGATGGAGCAGGCTGCCGCGGCGCTCCAAGCCCTCGCCCGGATCCATCTCGCAGCGGCCGAGTGGCCGCTCGAGCCGATCACGATCGGTCCGGCAGGCGCGGTGCTCCGTCGCGTCGAGCAGGCGGCAAGGCTGCTCGACCACCCATGGCGACTGCGTCGGCGGGCCGACGCGAGCCGCACCGCGCTCGCGATCGAGATGTCGTCGCGGCTCGAGAAGGCGATCGCGACGGCCGGGGCGTCGGACCTCGCGGCGGCGCTCCGCTGCATCATCGACTTCCGGTCGCCGCACGTCGTGCGGCACGCGGTGCTGCGCGACGTGTGGAGTGGTCATGTCCTGTTCGCCGGCGATCGGCCGACGCGGGTGGCCGGGATCGTCGATCTTCACGCGGCGTCCGTCGACACGCCCGCAACCGACGTCGCCCGCCTGATCGGCAGCTGGTGCCGCGATGCCGACGTCCCGCCCGACGTGGCCTGGCGGGAGGCGGTCGCGGCGTATGAGCGGGTGCGGCCGCTGGCGTCGGCTGAGCGGCTGCTGATTTCATGGCTGGAAGCCTCGGGAACCATCCTCGGCCTGGACAACTGGTTTCGCTGGGTGCTGCTGGAAGGCAGGCAGTTTGCGGATGCGGCGCAGGTGGTGCGTCGTGTGGACCGGATGCTCTCCCGGCTGGCGGCCGCGATTGGAACCGTGATTCGGATCGGGACCGCGGTTTGACCGCGGAAAAGTGCATTTTGTAGACTTTTCGGGTCGAAAGTATCCGTGCCCAATGGATGTGGGACTGCCAGTCGCGAGGGATGGAGCTCATGCCGTTTCCCGATCGTCGTCTCTTCGCGGGCTTTCTGGCGGTCGTGGGCCTGCTGTCTGGCTGGGCGGGCGTGGCTCGGGCCGGCGATTTGGCGGGGCCGCTCGGTGCCGCCAAGCAGACGCCGGTGAACCCGTTGGCAGACGTCGCGGCCGCCCTCGGTGACCCGGTGTCCATCTCGGCCTCGGTCGAGCCGGGCCGCGACGGGGCCGACGCCGTCCTGGCGGTCACGGCCCGCCTCGAGCCCGGCTGGCACCTCTACTCCGTCACGCAGCAGCCGGGCGGGCCGATCGCGACCAGGATCGCGGTCGCCAAGGATTCGCCCCGGCAGGTGTCGGGGCCGTTCGTCCCTGACGCGGAGCCGCAGCGGCGATCGGCCGACGACGTGCCCGCCTGGAAGGGGCTCGTGATCGAGGAGCACTCCGGCGTCGTCACCTGGCGGGCTCCGCTGGCCGCCGGCGCTGGCGAGGTACGGGGTGCCGTGAGCCTGCAACTCTGCCAGGACACCACCTGCCTGCCGCCACAAACGATCGAGTTTGCGACGTCCGCGGCGGGCGGCGCCGCGGTGCCCGCGACGGCGATGGTGGAGCACGTGCCCGACCGCGGCCACGTCACGCTCCGCGCGGGCTATCGCGCCGATGCGGGAGCACTCACCGTCGAACTCATTCCCGACGTGGGCTGGCACCTCTACCGCCCATCGGACTCGACGAAGACGGAGGTGGGCCAGGGCAAGCCGACGATCGTCTCGTCGGGCACCGGGATGGATTCCGCGATCACCGCCGCCAGCGTGACGAAGGCCACGCCCACCACTCATCAGGATCTCATCGCGGCCGGCGCGGTGGATGGGCCGATCGGGCTCGCGATCACCCTGCGTCCGGCGTCGTCGGGCGACGGGCCGCGGGAGGCCGTCGTCGGATTTCAGACCTGCAGCGACCAGACCTGCGACCCCCCCACGGCCGTCCGGCTGACGGTCACTCCGGGAGCCGACGGCGTCGCCGAGGTCGCCTTCGCCGCGGCCAAGTATGCCGAGGCGGCCAAGGGTGTCAGGCCGCTGGTGGCGTCGACCGCCACCGCGTCGGGAGCCACCGCCGGCAGTGAGCGGCCGGTCGTGCCTGCCCTGGCTGCTGCTCCGGTGTCGGCATCACCTCCGGCCGTGGCGGCGCCGGCCACACGCATCTCCCTGCCGATGGCCCTGCTCATGGGGCTTGCCGGCGGGCTGCTGCTCAACCTCATGCCCTGTGTGCTTCCGGTGCTGGGGCTGAAGCTCATGTCGTTCGCCCAGCAGTCTGGCCGCGACCGTCGCGACGTGTTCCAGATGAACCTCTGGTACTGCGCGGGCGTGTTCGCGGTGTTCATGGCGCTGGCGACGGCGAGCGTCGCGGCGAACATCGGCCTCGGTACGGCGAACCTGGCCTGGGGCGAGCAGTTCACGTCAGCGGGGTTCAACATCACGATGATCGCCGTGGTGTTCGCCTTCGCGCTCTCCTTCCTGGGCATCTGGGAGTTGCCGATTCCCGGCTTCATTGGTGAGAAGGCCGGCCACGTGCAGTCGCAGGAGGGCCCCCTCGGCTCGCTGCTCAAGGGTGTGCTCAGCACCGTCCTCGCGACGCCGTGCAGCGGGCCGTTTCTGGGGCCGGTGTTCGGCTTCACGCTCACGCAGCCGACGTCGGTGACGTATGCGGTGTTCGCCGCGATCGCGGCGGGAATGTGCCTGCCGTACGTGATCGTCGGGATGCTGCCTGGGCTGGTGCGGTTCCTGCCGAAGCCGGGTGCCTGGATGGCCACCTTCAAGGAACTGCTGGGCTTCGTGATGCTCGGCACGGTGGTGTACCTGTTCACGATCCTGCATCACGAGTGGTTCGTGCCCACGCTCGCGCTGCTCGTCGGCATCTGGGCGGCCTGCTGGTGGGTCGGCAAGGCGCAGGAGACCACGGGGGCTGTGGGATTCGGCCGCTGGGTTCAGGCCGGGGCGGTCGCCGCGGCGATCGGCTGGGGGGCGTTTTCGCTGCTCGCACCTGGCAAGTCGGTGATCGAGTGGGAGCAGCCCTTCTCACGGGACCGGATCGCCGAACTCCGCCGCGGTGGCGCCACGGTCATGGTCGACTTCTCCGCCGACTGGTGCCCGACGTGCAAGTTCAACCTCGCCTATGCGATCGAGACCGACCGCGTGAAGGCGGCGCTGGAGCGGAATCGGGTGGTGCCTGTGCTCGCCGACTGGACCGATGGCTCCAACGAGATCAAGGTTGCGCTCGAGGGTCTCCAGAGCCGCTCGATCCCGGTGCTCGCGATCTATCCAGCTGCCACCCCAGGCGGTGACTGTCCCGATCCGATCGTGCTCCGCGACCTGATCACGGAGAGCCAGGTGCTCGAGGCGCTCGAGAAGGCCGGGCCGTCGAAGCCCGGAGTGGTGTCGGTTCGGGCCGCTTCCGCCGCACGGTCCAGCGGCCACTGACTACCGCAGCACGACCCGTTCTGCGGCGGCCGTCGCGGCGTGCACGACGCCGATCCGGGAGCTCTCGTGCCCGAGGTCGGCCAGCTGCCGCTGGATGCTGTCGGCGAAATGGGGTGACACCACCACCGCCATGCCGACGCCCATGTTGAACACCCGCTCCATCTCGTCGGCGGCGATGCCCGCGAGGGCCTGCACCCAGGGAAACACGGCCGGCACGGGCCACGAGCCCCGCTCGAGCACCACCTGCACCGTGTCGGGCACGATCCTCGCGAGGTTTTCCACCAGTCCTCCGCCGGTGATGTGGGCGATGCCGTGCACCACCTGCTTGACCCGGTAGTGGCCGAGCACCGCCTTCACCGGCCGCGCGTACAGCCGCGTGGGCGTGAGCAACGCCTCCCCCACCGTGCAGCCGCCGAGCGCGGGCACGCGGTCGGCGACCGAGAGCCCGCCGATCTCGAAGACGGCCTTCCGCACGAGGCTGTAGCCATTGGAGTGGAATCCGCTGGAGGCGAGGCCGAGCACCACGTCACCCGGCTGGATCTGCCGACCGTCGACCAGCCGCTTCCGCTCCACCACACCCACGCAGAACCCGGCCAGGTCGTACTCGCCGGGGTGATACATGTCGGGCAGGATTGCCGTCTCGCCGCCCACCAGGGCGCACTCGCACTCGACGCAGGCGTCGGCGATGCCGCGGACGATCTGCTCGAGCAGGTTCGGGTCGTCCTTGGCGAGGGCCACGTAGTCGAGAAAGAACAGCGGCTCCGCCCCCGTGCAGAGCGCGTCGTTCACGCTCATCGCCACGAGGTCGATGCCCACCGTGTGGTGCACGCCGGTCTCCACGGCCACCTTGAGCTTGGTGCCCACGCCGTCGGTGCACGATACGAGCAGCGGGTCCTCGTAGCCCCGGCGGAAGAGTCCCTTGAAGTCGAGCGCGAACAGCGCGGCGAAGCCCCCCTCCTGGCTCATCACCCGCGGGCACTGGGTCCGCCGCATGTGCGCGGGGAGCCGCGCCATCCCCTCGCGATAGAGTTCGAGGTTCACGCCCGCGCCGGAATACGTCGCTCCGCTCACGCCGGTATCATCGCGGCCCCGGCAGGCCTCGCAAGGCCCGGTGGTATCATCCGGAGATGCCGCCGCGGAAGCCTTCGAACCGGAAACGAGCCTCGCCCCGCAAGCCGCTGCCCCCGCTGCAGTTCACGCAGCCGCTCCCCTATGGGGCGATCCTCCGGGACGGGGGCGTGCAGTTCGTGGTCTACAGCCGCTCGTCCACGAAACTGCGGATTCTCCTCTACGACTCCGTGGCCGACCTGGCGGCCGCCGAGACGATCGAGCTGGAGCCAGCCCGCGACCGCTGGGGCGACATCTGGAGCGTGTTCGTGCCGGGGCTCGCGGCGGGCACCCTCTACCACGTGCAGGCCGACGGCCCCTTCGAGCCGGAGCGGGGCCAGCGGTTCGACGGCCGGGCCCGGCTGATCGACCCCTATGCCAAGGCCCTCGCCGGAGAGTTCGCGATCGCCGCCGACGGCCGGCTGGTGCCGCCCAAGTGCGTGGTGGTCGACGACGCCTTCGACTGGCAGGGCGACCGCCACCTCCGCCGTGGCCTCTCCGACACGGTGATCTACGAGATGCACGTCCGTGGCTTCACGGCCAGCCCCACGAGCGGCGTGGAGCATCCCGGCACCTACCTCGGCGTGATCGAAAAGATTCCCTACCTCAAGTCGCTCGGCGTGACGGCGGTGGAACTGATGCCGGTGCACGAGTTCGCGGGGGCGATGCCCTCGGCCGACGGCGTGGTGCGGTCGAACTACTGGGGCTACGATCCGCTGGCCTTCTTCGCGCCGCATCGGGGTTACGCCGCCGACACGGCGCCCGGCGCGCAGGTCCGCGAGTTCAAGGAGATGGTGCGGGCCCTGCATGCCGCCGGGATCGAGGTGATCCTCGACGTGGTCTTCAACCACACCGCCGAGGGCAACCAGCTCGGCCCCACGCTGTCGTTCAAGGGGCTCGAGAACCGCGTCTACTACATGCTGGGCGACGGCGGCGCCACGTACCGCAACTACACCGGCTGCGGCAACACGATCAACGGCAACCATCCGATCGTCCGCGAGCTGATCTTCCTCTGCCTGCGAAACTGGGTGCACAACTACCACGTCGACGGATTCCGATTCGATCTGGCGAGCGTGCTCAGCCGCGATCGCAACGGCGACCTGCTGCCGAATCCGCCGGTCGTCGAGGTGATCACCGAGGATCCGGCGCTCGCCGACACCAAGATCATCGCGGAGGCCTGGGACGCCGCCGGCGCCTACCAGGTGGGCTCGTTCGCCCGCCTGCGCTGGGCCGAGTGGAACGGCCGCTACCGCGACGACGTCCGGAGGTTCTGGCGGGGTGACTCGGCCCAGACGGGCCACCTCGCCACCCGGCTCGCCGGCTCGAGCGACCTCTACGCGGAGCACGGCCGCCAGCTGTGCCACTCGATCAACTTCGTGACCTCGCACGACGGGTTCACCCTCTCCGATCTCGTCAGCTATCGGGAGAAGCACAACGAGGCCAATGGCGAGGGCAACCGCGACGGCGACAACAACAACTTCTCCGACAACTTCGGCGTGGAGGGGCCGTCGAGTGATCCCGGCATCGAGGCCACCCGCTCCCGTCAGGTCCGCAACATGCTGGCCACGCTGCTCCTCAGCCAGGGTGTGCCGATGGTGCTGGCGGGGGACGAGTGTCGGCGGACGCAGCGCGGCAACAACAATGCCTGGTGCCAGGACAACGACGTCTCGTGGATCGACTGGAGCCTCGTCGACACGAATGCCGGCCTGGTGCGGTTCGTCCGGGAGCTGATTCGATTCCGCCTCGGCAACCCCACGCTCCGACGCCGCTCATTCCTCGTCGGCGGGCCGACTGAGTCGGCTGCGCTGCCGGACGTCGCCTGGTTCGGGCCCGACGGGAGGTCGATCGACTGGCACGCGGCCGACGGCGGAATCAGCTGCTTCCTGGCCGCGCCCACGCCCGAGCGGCTCATCGCCGGCAACAACCTCGAGGCCGGTGGGGTGGCCGGCGTGCCGAGGCACGTGCTCGTGATGGCCCACGCGGAGGCGACGCCGGCGGCATTCTCGATGCCCGACCCGCCGCTGATCCGCTCCCTGCCGTGGCGGCTGTTCGTGCACACCGGACGCCCATCGCCGCACGACATCTTCGGCGACGGCCGCGGGCCGCTCGTCGACGTGACGCAGCCGCTCGATCTGCCGGGGCGGACGCTCGTCTGTCTCGTGGCGAGCCCCGCGGAGGCGGTGGCCCAGAAGACCGCGGTTCCGCGAACCTGAGCCCGCCGGGTAGGATGCAGGGGCCTGCCCGCCTTCCCGAGAGGAGTGTCCGTCGATGCGTCATGCGATCGTTCGCCTCGGTTCCCTGCTCCTGCTGCTCGGCACGGTGCCGGCGTGTGGCCCGTCGACGTGTTCCGCTCCGCAGGTTCGGCCCGCTCCGGTGGCCGCCGGGGGCACCGCCGAGCACGACCATGACCACGAAGGCCACGACCACGCTCCGCCAGCAGCCTTCGCGGCCGGCGTGACGAAGCTCGAGACGCTGGCCCGCGACCTTGCCGAGACGATGAGCGACGAGGGCGTGCACGAGATCGGCCACCTGCTCGAGGAGGTGCGCGAGGCGGCCAAGAAACTCTCGTCGCCGGCCGACGACGCGGCGGCGGTCACGAAGGCCATCGACGAACTGGAGGAGTGCTTCGGGAAGGTCGACGAGGCGTTCCATGCCGGCGACGAGAAGGTCGATCCCAAGCAGGTGCTCGAGTCGGTGAAGGAGCGGATCGAAGGTGCATTCAAGGTGATCCGGGAGGTGCTCTGATGAAGGCGTTGTTCGTGCGAACTGTGGTGATGGCTGCGGCGGTGATGCTCGCCTCGGGTGCGGTGGTCAGCCTGGCCGAGATCGACGTGGCCGCCGTGCGGGGCCGCGTGCTGCTGGCCGAGGAACCGGCGGGTGCGATGTCGATCGCCGACGCCAAGGCGAAACTCGGGCCAACCCCGCAGCCCGTCGTCGTGGCCGGTCGGATCGGCGGTAAGGGCACGTCACCGTTCGGAAAGAACGAGGCCACGTTCTCGATGCTGGAGATTCCCGCCGACGACCATGCCGCCAAGCCGGGCCACAAGGCCGACGACTGCCCGTTCTGCAAGAAGCGGACGGCCAACTCGCCGATTGCGGCCGTGAGTTTCGCCGGTGCCGACGGCAAGGTGATCGCCGTCGATGCCCAGAAGCTGCTCGGCGTGGCCGAGGGGCAGGATGTCGTCGTCCGGGGCCAGGGCTTCTTCGACCCAAAACTCGGCATTCCGGTGATCCAGATCAACGCCGACGGCCTCTACATCCGCAAGGCGAAGTGATCCGATGCGGACGGCGTTCAAGGAGTGGGCGGTGATCTGCCGGGCCCTCGCGACCGGTCGCCAGGACGTGATCCTGCGGAAGGGCGGCATCGTGGAGCCGGGGGGCGCGTTCCGCCCGGACCACGAGTCGTTCCTGCTTCTGCCGACGTTTCTCCACCAGTCGCCCGAGAGCCTGATCACCGAGGCCCGCGACCTGCTCGTGGGCATCGACGCCGACCGGCCGGCCGAGGGTCGTGTGGTGTTTCGGCACATGGCCCGCGTTCAGGAGGCCCGTCGCGTGTCGCGGC
>JBJTRH010000322.1:0-4544 GCA_046076065.1 Planctomycetaceae bacterium
GCCCGCGCCGCCGAGGCGGTGCGTGACCTCCAATGCCTTCTTCACCTGCGCCGCGGCGTAGGCGAAGACCTCGGCATTGGGGCTCGTGGCGGCGCCGTGCACGTAGCGGGGATTCGAGAACAGGTTGGCGGTGCCCCAGAGGAGCTTCGTGCCAGAGCGCTCTTGGTGGGCCAGCAGCCGGTCGGCGACGGCGTCGAGGTTCTTGTTGCTCTCGGCCAGCGTGGCCCCCTCGGGCGCCACGTCGCGGTCGTGGAAGCAGTAGAACTCGCAGCCGAGTTTCTCGAGGAACTCGAAGGCCACGTCGACCCGGGCCAGCGCCGCCTCCAGCGGATCGCCGTCGCGCTCCCAGGGGCGGACCATGGTGCCGGGCCCGAACGGATCGCCGCCGGTGCCACGGAAGGCGTGCCAGTAGGAGACGGCGAAGCGGAAGTGCTCGCGCATCGGCTTGCCCTCCACGAGCGCGTCGGCGTCGTAGTGGCGGAAGGCCAGCATGCTCTTCGACTGCGGCCCCTCGTAGCGGATCTTCCCGATGCCTGCGAACGCCTCTGCCATCGACGCGGTCTCCCCTGAGAAAGGATGGTGAACGGCGATAGGTATAGCGGGATTCGCCGGGAGTGTCGCGGGTTGCCGGCGGCTCAGCGGACGAGCCGGGCCAGCAGCCGGCGTCCGGCGTCCGGAAACCATTCGATGAGGCCCGCCAGCAGGGCCGCCTTGCTCGGCATGACGAGTTCCGCGCAGCGGCGGTGGCAGGCATCGAGCACCGCGGCGGCGAGCCGGTCGGGATCGAGCTGCTTCAGGCTCGCGGCGCCCCCCGGCGCGCGGGCCGACTCGGGCAGGCCGGCGCGGCGGGCCTCGCCGGCGTAGCGGTCGAGGGCCCGGTCGGCGGCCGGGTCGTCGGCGGCGCGGCGGATCGGGCCCGGCGACACGAGCAGCACGTGCCCGCCGCGAGGCTCGAGTTCGAGCCGCACGGCGTCGGCATAGGCGGCGAGCGCCGACTTCGCGACCGCATACGGCCCCATGAACGGCGTGACGAGCTTGCCGGCGAGGCTGCCGACGAACACCACGTGCCCCCGCGCGGCGGCCACGTCGTCGGCGACGGCGCGGACGAGCTCGGTGGCCGAAAAGAGGTTGGCGGCGAGATAGTCGCGGAGGTCGTCGTCGGTGGTGTCGAGCATCGTCGCCCGGCCGGATCGACCCACGCAGGCGAACAGGTCGTCGACGCCGCCCAGCAGCCGCAGCGCCTCGCCGGCCACGCGGTTGCCCTCCCCTGCCCTGCCGAGATCGGCGGCCAGGCCGTGCATGGCCTCGGTCGACTCGCCGGCACGGTCACATGCCTCGAACGCCCGGCGGACGCCGTCGGACGACCGGCCCACCAGGAGCACGCGGGCTCCGGCCCGGCCGAGATGGCGGGCGAGCACGAGGCCGAATCCGGCCGTCCCGCCCGCCACGATCACGCGTCGCCCATGCCAGGAGTGCATGTCCACGAGTGTACCCGGCCCTCCCGCACACGATCCTCATGGGTCGGCCCGAGCCTCGCGCGTTCGCGAGGTTCGGGGTCGCCCGCGTCCTCTCGCCGGAGCCGTGCGAGATCGCTGCCGATGTCGCCAGGAAGTCCGGAGCGTCAGCGACGGGATCACGGGCTGCCCCGCTGACGTGCCCGACCCCGATGCGGTACGCTTGTGATATCCCGCAGCCCAGGAGGTGTTTTCGATGCTCACGCGTCGCTCGCTCGTGCAGTCCGGGCTCGCCGGCCTCGTGGCGGCTCCGCTGCTTCGCCACCGTGAAGCGGCTGCCGACGCCCCGGCCGCGGGCCGTCCGTTCCGGATCGCCCATCTCACCGACATCCACGTGCAGCCCGAGCTCGAGAGCGCCAAGGGGCTCGCGTCGTGCTTCGCGCACGTGCAGTCGCTGCCCGATCGCGGCGAAGCCGCCGCCGACCTGATCGTGACCGGCGGCGACACGATCATGGACTGCATGGAGGCGGGCCGTGATCGCGCGCAGACGCAGTGGGATCTCTGGAAGAAGGTGAAGGCCGACGCCTGCTCGCTCGAGGTGCGCAGCGTCGTCGGCAACCATGACGTCTGGGGCTGGACGAAGTCGAAGGCGAAGACCACCGGCGACGAGCCGCTGTATGGCAAGACGTGGGCCTGCGAGCAGTTTGGCCGGGCCCTGCCCTACGAGAGCTTCGACCGCGGTGGCTGGCACGTCGTGCTGCTCGACAGCGTCTTTCCGCATGCGGAGGGCTACATCGGCAAGCTCGACGACGCCCAGTGGGACTGGCTCGAGCGGGACCTCGCGGCGGTGCCCGCGACCACGCCCGTGCTCGTGGTGTCACACATCCCGATCCTGTCGGTGCATCCGCTCGCCACGGCGACCGCCAGCGCCCCGGCCACGGGCGGGAAGCCGGAGTTTGCGGTCTCGAGCGGCTTCGTGCACGTCGATCACCCGCGGTTCCAGCAGCTCTTCGCGAAGCATCCCAACGTGAAGGCCTGCGTGAGCGGCCACCTCCACATCGTGGAGCGGATCGAGTTCGGCGGGGTGAGCTACCTCTGCAACGGCGCGGTGTCGTCCGGCTGGTGGAAGGGCAAGCATCGCGGCACCGACTTCGGCTATGCCGTGGTCGACCTGCACCGTGACGGCACGGTCGATGGCCGCTACGTGCCCTACGGCTGGACGGCGAAGGCCTGACGAGGCTCCGGAGGCCCGCGTCGCTCGCGCGGGCGGCTTCTGGAGCTCGAGCGCAGCGCGGGCCGCTCTCGTGGTGACCTCGCGGCCATCGCTTTGCTACGCTGTGCGTCCTTCTGGGCTCCCCCACCCGCCCCACCAGAGGATGCCCGCATGACCGCCCATCGCGCCGCTCAGGAGATCGTTCGCACCAAGGTCGTCGCCACGCTCGGCCCCGCCTCGCGGAGCGAGGAGGCGATTCGCGGTCTCGTGGAGGCCGGGGTCGACGTGTTTCGGCTCAACATGGCGCACGGGTCCATGCCGGAGCATCAGGAGTCGCTCGAACGCATTCGCCGCATCTCCGAGTCGCTCGCCCGCCCCGTCGGCGTGCTCGCGGATCTGGCCGGCCCGAAGATTCGCCTCGGCGAGCTGCCCGGCGGGGCGGTCGACGTGGCCGAGGGCGACCGGATCCGCTTCGTTCGTGGCAGCGAGTCGTCGAGCCACGGTGAGTTCACGGTGACCTACGAGCCGCTCCTGGACGAGCTCGGCGTGGGCGACGCCGTGATGGTCGCCGACGGCACCATCAGCCTCATCGTCGAGGAGAAGAATGCCTCCCATGCCACCTGCCGCGTGGTCCAGGGAGGCACGATCCGAAGCCGGCAGGGCGTGAACCTGCCGGGCGTGAAGCTGTCCGTGGCGGCGATGAGCCCGGCCGACTGGCAGCACGCCGAATGGGCCGCGGCGGCCGGGGTGGAGTTCGTCAGCCTGTCGTTCGTGCGGAGCGCCGTCGAGGTGAAGCTCCTCAAGGAACTCCTCCGCACCCGCGGCTCGCTGGCACGCGTGGTGGCCAAGATCGAGAAGCGGGAGGCGATCGACAACCTCGAGTCGATCGTCGACGCCGCCGACGCCGTGATGGTGGCCCGCGGTGACCTCGGCGTCGAGACCGACGTGGCCAGCGTGCCGATGGTGCAGAAGCGGATCATCCGCGCCTGTCAGCGGTACCAGAAGCCGGTGATTGTGGCCACGCAGATGCTCGACAGCATGCAGCACGCCCGCCGCCCGACGCGGGCCGAGGCCACCGACGTCGCCAATGCGATCCTCGACGGCGCCGACGCCTGCATGCTCTCCGGCGAGACGGCGATCGGCGAGCATCCGCGGCTGGCGGTGGAGATGATGCGGCGGATCGCCCGTGAGACCGAGAAGCAGTATCTCGCCGACCGCTGGCACTACATGGAGGGCCGGTTCCTCGCCGAGAAGGGGTCGGCCGGCGTGCCCGTGCAGGAGTTCCTGCCGGCACCGGAGTTTCTCGTCGACGGCCTGCATCCGATCACCCAGGCCGTGGTCGACGGGGCGAGCCGGATCGCGGGAGAACTCGACGCCAAGCTCTTCGTGGTCGCCAGTCGCTCCGGCCTCACGGCCATCGCGCGTTCGAAGCGGCGGGGCGCCGTGCCCACCGTGGGCCTCTCCGACAACCCGGCGTCGCTCCGGCAGATGGCGCTCTACTGGGGCGTCACGCCGCTGGCCATGGAGGCCACCCACGACGTGGGCGTGCTCCTCGATCGGATCACGGCCTGGGGGCTCGCCGAGGGGCGGCTCCAGCGTGGCGCTCGGATTTTGCTGGTGGCGGGTTCCGGTTTCGGGACGGGAGGCCACAATATGGCGTTGGTGCACGAGGTGTGACGCTCGCTGGCATCGGGTCGCGCCGGCGACGGAACGGCAACGGGCTTCCCCGCCGCTCCAACGGCGGAGCGCTCGTCGCCGGGGCGAGGATAGGCCCAAGGCTCCTCGAGCGTTCGCCGATTCCGTCGCCTACCCCGCAGTGGGGCAGCGATGCAGGCATCAGCGTCAGATCGGAAGGATGAGAAAGAGTGATGAAAAAG
>JBJTRH010000323.1:0-19389 GCA_046076065.1 Planctomycetaceae bacterium
CAGTTCCGTGAGCATTGAGGCGGCAAGATTCCGCTCGCGTGCCCTGCCGCCGCGAATGGCGTCGATGAGGCTCAAGCACTGGTAGAATTTCAGGTCAGCACGGGCCGCAGCTGGAGCACCCGGATAGAGTGGCGAAAACGACTCGCCCCGCACGTCGCCTTTCGGGTCCGGCCAGACCGGCGGCGGTTCCGTGCCGAGATGGATGTGAGCCGACAGCGGTGGCGCTGCGTGGGCCGTGGGCATGCCGCGTACCTGCCGACCACGATCGGCCGGAAACGCATAGCGGACGCCGTGGATCAGGAATTCGAGCAGTCCGTGTCGGTTCGGCTGCCGATCCGCGAAGACAAGTCCCGCAGCTTTCGCCCGCTTCACGGCCGCATGGGCCTCGGACTTGCTGATCGCCAGCGAAGCAGCCAGCTGATCGTAGGTCTGTGCACCCGCCAGCGCAAACTTGACTGCAGCGGCGAGGTCTTGAGGTTTGAGGTGCATGCCCGGAGTATAAGTTCGCTGTTCGCGAATGGCGAACATGCCTGGAAATACGGCGAGAACTCCTTGAATCCAAGGGCCTGCGCCGCGGGAATCAGTCGACCCGCTTCACGCTCAGCACCGTGACCATCGGGCCGAACTGCGCCTGAACGAGCTTCTTCGCCTGGCCGGCGTCGCTCGCCTGCACGCGGGTGGTGCTCACCCGCCCGTCGAGCCGGATCCGGGCTTCGTAGGTGTGGGCGACCATGACCGTCGGCCGCGGCGATGCCACCGCAGCCGGCCCCAGGCCCGTCCCCAGCATCACCGCCATCAGAACTACTCGCAGCATCGGCATGGCTCCATATGAAGTATGGTGTCGCCAAGTCTACGCGTCGGCCGCCGGGGCGTCGTCCAGGTCGGAGTCGTAGTCGCGGATCAGCACGCGGGCCCGCACGCGAGTGCCGGATCCCGGCGTGCTCGTGATCGTGAGCGTGCCCCCGAGCCGCTCCACCCGCTCCCGCATTCCCTGCAGGCCGAAGTGCCCGCGATCCGGGCCCGGCTCCCGCGCCGGGTCGAAGCCCCGACCGTCGTCCTGCACCTCGACCTCGATCGCGGCCGCCGCGGCGTCGAACTGCAGGCTCACGTCGATGGTGCGGCAGTCGGCGTGGTGCAGGGCGTTGCGGATCGCCTCCTGGGCGACCAGCAGCAGGTTGCCGGCGACGAAGTTGGGCACATGAAACGGCGGCCCGCCCACCGTGATCGCGATCCGCTCGCCGCGGCCGAGTGCCGACTGCGCTGCCAGCGATTCGAGCGACTCCGCCAGGGAATGCCCCGCGAGCGGCACCGTGCGCAGGGCCCACACCGAGCCGCGGAGCTCCCGCATCGCGTGCTCAACCATCCTGCCCGCCACGTCCAGATGGCTGCCGCCAGCGCCGGCGGTGTCGGGCACGGCGGCGCGGCACGCGCCCAGCTGGTAGTCGATGCCACCGAGCGTCTGCAGGAGCGTGTCGTGGAGATTCGCGGCCAGGCGGTTCCGCTCGCGAAGGCTGGCGTCGTACTCGATCGCCGCATCGCGTCGCAGTCGCATCTCGCGGGCGAGCATCCGCGACTGCGAGTGGATCTCCCGCCGCAGGAGGCCCACCCACACGAGCGCCCCGGCGAGCACCGCCGCCACGCCGGCGAGCAGCGATGCCAGCCGACGCGGGGTCCACCACGACGGCATCGACAGCACCTCGATGTCGGCGGCGGACCGCGGCAGCACGGTCACCTGCCTCAGCATCGGGGCCACGATTCCGGCGATCGCGTCGTCGTCGAGCAGGTGGATCTGGGCCACGCCCCGCACGCGGACGGAACTGCCCGGCCGGAGGGCCGGCAGCCGGCGGAACGCGTCGGCGGCGAAGGTCGCAAGTGTGGGAGTTCCCACGTCGCCGAGGATCACGTCGCCGCCGTTCTCCCCGCGGGCGCGGACTTCGGCGACCGTGGCGACGAACTCGATGAGGCAGCCGTCGTAGTCGCAGGGTTCGGCCATCTCGTGGTGGGCCATCGCCGCGGCGTTGATCGTGTAGATGGTGTCTGGCGTCACGCGGGCCGCGTTTGGCGGCTGACCCGGGCCCAGCCGCTCGATCGCCGCCTCCCGGAGCCCGGCGATCCGCCGCGCCGTGTCGATGAAGCCGGTGACCCGGACGCGGTCGCCGGGAACGAGGCTCACCGGCCGCGAGGGGAGGATGCGACAGCCGCGGACGCCGTCCTGGACGAACACGGCGTCGGGCGATGCATACGTCACGGTCCCGCTGACGGCGACGCGCCGCGTGGTGCGCGGCTCGAACTGGTAGCGGCCGAGCTCGGCGAGCGGAATCGTCGGCACGCCGGTGACGTCGGAGGACGACGGCTCGACGACGACCACGTCAGCCGTGCCGTTCGCGACGAGCCGGGGCGCGAGAAACTCGCCGCGGGTGTTTCGCACCGATCCGACCACGCCCGTCACCCGCACCTGAGAGTCGAGCAGGCGATCGCGTCCGGGAAGTCCGGCCGGATCGAGCACCTGCACCGCGAGCCGGTGGGCGCCGCAGGCGAGCAGGAGCCGGAGCTGGTTGCCGCCCGTGGCACAGCCCTGCACCACGCCCTCGACCGAGACCCGCAGGCCGTTGTCGGCGCCGATGAAGAGCCGCTCGAGGTCGGCAGGTTGCGGGGCGGGCAGGTCCCGCTCCTGGATGAACTCGACGCGGTCCATCAGGAGCAACGGCGAGTAGCCGCCGCGATAGAGCCGGCCCTCCAGGATCACCTCCATCCCTGGCCGGATGACCCCGCGAACCTTTTTCTTCACAGCCTCGTCGCTGCAGCTCACCCAGATGCCCGCGGTGGCATCCTGGACGACGCCGATGTCGTCGGGAGGCTGCCACATCGTGACCACCGCCCGCAGCCGCACCCGCCGGCCCGCATCGCGGACGTCGATCGGCAGCGAGAGCACGTCGGCGACATTGTCCGGCGCGGGGGCGGTCGGGCCGGGATCCCGGGCGGCGACCGCGAGCAGCGCCGCGATCACCACCGGGCATCGCCACGAACCTGTCCGTCGTCGCCGCATGATGCTCCGAGATCTCCCGACACGGTTCCGCCGGCCAGGCTGACGATGGCCGACGGTGCCCGGGGCTCAGCGGACGTCGATCTCCACGACGACGGGCCGGCGGCCCGTCGGGGGAATCGTAATCTCGGGCGGCTTGAAGGATGCCGGCACCGCCGACTTGGCCGCGGCGTGGGCCTCGGCGGGAAACGAGCAGTCGACCCGCGCCTCGTAGCGGCCCGGCCGGAGGCCGTCGCCCTCGCGGAACGTGGTCACCTCGAACGAGCCGTCCGGCTGGAACAGCGCCGTCCCCGACCGCGGCGCGTCGTCGCTTTCCGCCGCCGATGGCTCGAGCGGAACGAAGTAGACGTAGCCGCGGGAGGGCGGAGCCTTGCCCGCGAAGCGGATCGTGCCGGCGACCGGAACGACGCCGCGGGAGGCGTCGCAGCCCCCTGCGACCGCCAGGAATATGAGCGCCGACGAGATCGCGAGACCACGGCGGGGCATGGCAAGGATGCTCATTCGCTGGCCACCTTGACCACGTCCTGCAGCCCGAGCGCCCGCGTGCCCATCGCCCAGAGGAGCGGATCGGAGACGCTGTCGGCGATGAACCGCACCGACGCGTCGCCCATGGTCACGGTGGCGCCCCCGGCATGCCTGCTCTTGATGCCGTTGAGCTTGTAGTCGGGGGCCACGCCGCTGTCAGGGTCGTGCTTGCCTTCCTGGACCAGCTCGGAATCCAGGGCGAAGGTGTTGATAGGGATGTTCGTGAGCACCGTCATGCCGTTCATGTACACGCCGTTGTGCACGGTGTCGTTGGGCAAGGTCTCGCCGAGCATGATGGTCTTCGAGAGGCCGTCGGGCACGTCCTTGAACGAGGTGCGAATCGGCTCCTGCGAGAACATCCCGATCGCGATCCCGCCGAAGCCCTGGTGGCTGGCGGGCCCCACCAGGTTGCAGCACGGATTGGACGGCCCCGGCGAACTCGACGAACCCCAGGTGGAGTTCGTCGGGCAGTACTGGCATCCGGGGCGGTCGATGAGCACTGTCGGGCCGAAGCAGGAGGCATACCACAGGCCGTGCTGCTGGGAGGTCTGGCGGTAGTTCTGGTAGTTGCAGCGATTCTTGAACACCGGCGTGGTACCGAGTGGATCCGAGGGGCAGATGTACATCGGCAGCACCTGCTGGACGAGCTGCGAGTTGGACATCGGCCGCGTGATCGACCGCGAGGTGTCGCCCACGCGCTTCGAGAAATCGAACTGGTCGTAGAGCTGCTGGTTTTCGAGAAACGGCATGACCTCGGCGGCCCAGGTGTCGGGCGTGCCCTGCTGCCAGCCGGCCCGCCCGTTGTTGGCGGTGAACGCGGCGTTCGACGTGTTGCGATTGCCGAACGACCGCGGGAGCCACTTCTTCGCCCCGTGATAGACGTGCAGCGCGAGCCCCGCCTGCTTCATCTTGTTGATGCAGCTCGTTCGCCGGGCCGATTCCCTCGCCGCCTGCACGGCGGGTAGCAGGAGCCCGATGAGCACCGCGATGATCGCGATGACGACGAGAAGCTCGACCAGCGTAAAGGCCCGGCGCTGCGGATTGTGTGTGCCCATGTCCTGCCCCCTGGAGCCACGGCTACAATAAGGCCTGGGCCCCTTCGGAGCACCATAGGGTGGCCGGTTGGCGGACGATAGTAGCCATTCGGCTAAGTGGCCCCGCCCGCAAGTGTGCGGTAAGGTTCGACTGGGGATTCGCCGCCTGCCCCCCCTCGCTCCGGTGGGACATGACATTCGCTCGGCGAATCTGCCTGCTCCTGGTCGACGATCATCCCGTCATGCGCGCCGGCCTGGCCAACCTGCTGGCCTCGGAAGCGGACTTTTCGGTGGTCGCGCAGGCCGACGACGGGGATGCCGCGTACAGCCTGTGGCAGCAGCACGCGCCCGACGTCACGCTCCTGGACCTCGCCATGCACGGCACCGACGGGATCGCCACGCTCCACCGGATCCGCCGGTCAGACCCGGCGGCGCGGGTGCTCGTGCTCACGTCGGCCGAATCCCAGGAAGACGCCCAGCGGTCGCTCGACGCCGGGGCCAGCGGCTATGTGACCAAGCACGTGGGCCATAAAGAACTGTTCGAGGCCATCCGGTCGGTGCACGCCGGGGGTCGCCCCGTACAGGGCGTGGTGCGGGTGCGGCCCGCCGCGGCGGCGGCGGGACCGGCCGGGCTCCTCACCCCCCGCGAACTCGAGGTGATCGGCCTGCTGCGGGAGGGCTTCACCAACAACGAGATCGCGAAGCTGCTCGGGATCTCGACCCACACG
The DNA here is from genome assembly GCA_046076065.1 of Planctomycetaceae bacterium. Taxonomy (GTDB): domain Bacteria; phylum Planctomycetota; class Planctomycetia; order Pirellulales; family UBA1268; genus QWPN01. Next base: position 5,331 of record JBJTRH010000323.1, read on the forward strand.
GCGAAGGCGCACGTCGCCGGCGTGATCGAGAAGCTCGGCGTGGGCGACCGCACCCAGGCCGTCGCGCGGGCGTTCGACCTGGGGCTGCTCACGGCGGCTCCGAGCCGCGGGCAGCGGTGAGGGGAAGCGTCATGCCGCCGTCGCCCCGAGCCATCGTCGCGTCGTTCGCCCCCTTCACGGTCCTGGCGCTGATCGTCGGGATCCTCGTGCCGGCGACGGCCAGCGGCCAGATCATCAATCCCAAGCGGGGCTTCGGCGACGTCCGCGCAAGTTACGCCAACCTGCAGGCCGTCAACGCGGGCTGGTACTACACGTGGGGCACCGGCACGGCGTCGCCGGGCTCCTTCGGCGCCACGCACTACCCGATGTTCTGGAACTCGCCGAGCGACGCGACGATCGCCACGGTGAAGGCTAGGCCCGGGCTCGAATGGGTGCTCGGCTTCAACGAGCCCGAGCGGACCGACCAGGCCAACATGAGCGTCACGTCGGCCCTCGATGCCTGGTCGCGGATCTGCAACGCCTTCGCCGGCACGACGGTGCAGCTCGCGAGCCCGGCCGTCTCCGACAACACGGCTGGTCGCACTTGGATCGCCGACTTTATGACGCAGCTCGAGGACCGGCGGACGAACGCGGCCAACCCCAAATACAACCCCAACCTGCGGGTCGACGCGATCGCCTTCCACTGGTACGGCTATTCGAACCCCAACAATCCCACCGAAGCCGCCAACTGGTTCATCGGCAGCGTCGACTACTACCGCACCACGTACGGCAAGGGTGTGATGCCGACCGAGTTCGCGATCCACGACTGGGGCGGCGCCTACACCGACCAGGAGATCATGGACGCCAACCAGCTGTTTCTCGACAACGTGCTGCCGCGGCTCGAATCGCGGACCTACGTGCCGGGCTACGCCTGGTACCACTGGTTCAGCGACGCCCCGCTCTACTCGGGCTCGCCCCCCACGCCCACGCCGATGGCCTACCGCTACGTCGGCGCCGTCGCCAGCGGGAGCACGGCGAATCTCGGCGGCCAGAGCCTCGGCGAATACGTCGCCTATCTCACGGGCGGCACGCTCACGATGAGCGGCACGGCCCCCGGCGACGTGAAGTACATCTCCGCCCTGGCCAACACCAGCAGCGTGACGGGGAGCAGGAACTGGGGCCTCACCGGCACGAGCACCTGGCTCCGCGTGGAGCCCGACGCGGTGCTGCGGAAGACGGGCACCAACGTGCTCACGCTCGACGGCTCGACGATCACCAACGACGGCACGATCGACGTGGCCGGCGGCACGCTGCGGTTGACGGGCTCGGCGACGGTGGCCGGAGCGGGCTCGTTCCGGGTCGGCTCCGCCGGCACCCTCGCGATCGAGCAGGCAGCCGGCACCTTACACGCTCGACGATCCACTCGACCTGGCCGGCGGCACGCTCGACGCGGTCGGCAGCGTGCGGCTGACAGGCACCGCGACGCTCTCGGGGCAGGTCAGGATCGTGGGCACCGCGACGACCACGCTCGCCGGTCCGCTCGTGTCGGGGTCGTCGGTGGGCGGGTTCACGAAGGCAGGCCCCGGGCTCACCACGCTCACGTCCACCTCGAACAGCTATGCGGGCGCGACCCGCATCGAGGGCGGGATGCTGGCCGCGTCGGGCAGGCTCTATGCCGGATCCGTCGGGACGGCGTCGGCCGTCACCGTCGCGTCGGGCACGCTGTTTGCGAGCAACTTCTCTGACCTGCCCACCGGCTCGCTCGGCAACCTGCCCGCCGCAGCCGACCGGATCACGCTCGACGGCGGCGCGGTGCGGCTCGCGGGCAGCGGCTCGACCGGCCGCGGCTTCACGATCGGCGCAGGCGGAGGGCTCGTCGAGTTGCAGCCGGGCGTGAACGTCTTGTTTCTCGAGACGACGCCGGCCGCCCGGGTCGTGTCGCTCGGCGGCGATCTCACGCTCCATGCAACCACGGGTTCGGGCACCCTCGCGAAGGCCTACATGGGCACCGGAGGGCTCATCAAAACTGGCAGCGGCACGTGGACGCTTGCCGGGGCCAACACCTATTCCGGGACCACACGGGTGGTGGCGGGCACGCTCCGCATCGCGGGCACCTCCAGCCTCGTGGGCTCCACGCTCGACCTGAACCCGGCCGATGCGGGGGGCGTCGTGTTCGTGGCGGGCACGGCGAGCACGTTCGAACTCGGTGGCCTGTCCGGCAGCCGGGCACTCGCGATCGGCAGTCATTCCCTGCGGATCGGCGGCAACGGCGGCTCGACATCGTTCACGGGCAGCATCGCCGGTGCGGGAGGCATCGAAAAGACGGGCCCAGGCACGCTCACACTCGGCGGGAGCAATGCGTTTGCCGGGGGCGTGACCGTTGCGGAGGGAATGCTGCGGTTCACGCAGGCCGCAGCGCTGCCGGCATCAGCCACGATGCGGATCGGGGCCGACGGCACGCTGGCCCTGCCGGCCGGGAGCCCGCTCGGTGATTGGATCGCGGCGGGCCGGATCGACGCAGCCTCGTCCGGCGCGATCGCCATCTCGGGATCGCTCGGCGCGGCCCTCGACCTCAGTCGCGTGCCGGGCCTCTCGCTCGGCGGCAGCGGTTCGGCGAACTTCTCCGGCACGATCGTGGCGGACCCGTCGGGGGTGCGGCTGGGCGGTGGCGACGGCACGCTCACCGTGACGGCCAATCTCGCTGCCAATCGGCTGATCAAGACCGGCGCCGACACGGTGACGCTGACCGGATCCAACGCGTTCGCCCAGGGCATCGACCTCCGCGGCGGCCTGGTGCAGCCGGCCAGCCCGGCGGCGTTCGGCACCACGGGCACGATCACGTTCGCCGGCGGCGGTCTTCGCTTCTCGTCCGGCGACGCGACCGACTACTCGCCGCGGTTCTCGCAGGCTCCGGGCCAGCACTTCCGCATCGACACCGCCGGCCGGACCGTGGCCTTCTCCCAGCCGCTGTCGAGCGCCGGTGGGTCGCTCACGAAGCTCGGCGAGGGCACGCTCTCGCTCGCCGCCACCAACGCCCTCGACGGCACGGTGCGGATCGCAGCGGGCACGCTCTCGATCGCCGGCACGACGGCGCTGGCCGCGGCCACGCTCGATCTTGCGGCCGGCGACTCCGGCACGCTCGCCTTCACCGCCCCGACGCCACGCACCTATGCATTCGCCGGTCTCACCGGCAGCCGCAACCTCGCCATCGCGGGACACACGCTCGAGATCGGCGGCACGGGGCGGAGCACGTCCTACGCCGGCGTGATCAGCGGCAGCGGCGGCCTGATCAAGGTCGGCGGCGGCACGCTCACGCTCGCCGGCGACAGCACCTTCACGGGCACGACGACGGTCGCCGCCGGCACGCTGCGGATCGGGGTGGGAGGCACGACGGGGAGCGTCCGCGGACCGCTCGTGAACCAGGCGAGCGTGGTCTTCGACCGCTCCGGTACGTCGAGCCATGCGACTGCGATCAGCGGCAGCGGCGGCATCGTCAAGGCGGGCAGCGGGGCGGTCATCCTCACGGGCACGAGCACCTTCACCGGCGGCATCCGCGTCGAGGCCGGCACGCTGCAACTCGGGGGCGTGGTGAGCCCGACGGGGCGGCTGACCATGGCCGGTGGCACGTTCGCGTTCGCGAGGACGGCGGGTAGCCAGGCCGTCGCCGGGGTCACGGTCGAGGCGGGCGACGCGGCGATGTCGAACACCGTGGCGTCGGGCACGCTCGCGCTCGGCGCGATCGCGCGGGAGAGCGGGGGCGTGATCCGGTTTCCGACGCGGACCGGCCCGATCACCACCTCGGCGACGGCGGTCAGCGGCATCCTCGGCGCGTGGGCCTTCGCCGGCTCGGGCACCGGCACGCGGTATGCGACCGTCGCCGGCGGGACGATCGCGGCCTACACATCGGGCACGGTGCTGAGTGGAACCACCGCCTTCGGCGGCATTCCCTCGGGTGACACGGGAACCGTGAACTACGACGTGACCTCGGCGGGCACGTTCGCCGCGATGGGGCTGACCCGCGTGGTCAACACGATCGACTACAGCGGCTCAGGCGCGGTCCAGCCGGCGGCGAACGCGGTCACGCTCACCACCAACGGGATTCTCACGAGCGGCGGCGGTCGGCTCGTGATCGGCGGCTCGCCGCGGATGGACATCGTGGCGGGTGCGTCGCGGGAGCTCGTGGTGAACACGGCCACCGCCGACGTCGTGCTCAACAACGGCGTGTTCAACCACGCCAGCGGCGTTAGCGGCCTCACCAAGGCGGGCACCGCCACGCTCGTGATCAACGGCTCCAGCGGCTACACGGGCCGCACCACCGTGGCCGCCGGGACGCTCCGGTTCGGCAGCGGAGGCAGCGGCCTCGTGGTGGCCAGTTCGGAGCTCGTGGTCCGGGGCACGCTCGCCTTCGACCATGCCGACGCGGTCACGGTGTCCGGCGGGCTCGCGGGCGATGGCGCCGTGGTGAAGGATGGCGGCGGCATGCTCACGCTCACCGGCACGGGCGGATTCACGGGCCGCATCGCGGTGGCCGGCGGCACGCTGGCGGTCGGCGGCGGCGCGATCGGCCCGGGTGGCGTGTTCGCCGGCGGGCTCGACGTGGCCGCGGGCGGGGCCTACGTGCATCGGTCGACCGGGTCGCAGACCTTCGCCGCGCCGGTGTCGGGTGACGGATCGCTGGCCGTGAACGGCGGGCGGCTGGTGCTCGCCGCCGCAAACACGTTCACGGCCGACGTGACGGTGGGCAGCGGGGCGACCCTCGTGCTCGCGCATCCCGACGCGCTCGGCGGGCAGCCTGCAGGTGGAGGGATCACGATCGGCACGTCGACGAGCAGCGTGCTCGAACTCGCGGCCGACGGCGGCAGCCCGCTGCTCCGCGGTGGCGACGGCTTCAGCACGAAGCTCGTGGTCGGTGCGGTCGCGGGCTCCACCGCATCGGTCGCACGCCGCGACCTGGCCGCCGGCAGCACGTTCGGCGGCGGCACGCTCGCCGTCGCGTCGTCGCCCGCGCTTGTGGGGGTGGCTGCGGAACTCGGCGTGCCGGTGCTGGCGCTCAGTTCGGGCTCGGCCGGCGCCGTCACACGGCTCGCGCCGACGACCGCCCGGGTCTCGCTCGGGGGAGCGGCCATCGCCGCCGGCAGCCTGCCCATGACACTCGAGCTTTCGGGCACCGCGGCCGGCAACGTGGTCCTCGGGGTCATCGCCGACGGGGCGGCGCCCTTGTCGCTCGCGAAGTCAGGCGCCGGCGAGTGGACGCTCGCGGCCCCCACCACGTTCACGGGTGCCACGCGCGTGACCGGCGGCACGCTGCGGCTCGCCGACTCGGGCGCGCTTTCCGCGAGCGGCAGCCTCGCGATCGCCGGCGGCCGCGTTGCGCTGCCTGCCGACGTGCCGCTCGCGTTGGGCCTGCGGGGGCTCTCGGTCGACGAGGCGTCGGGCATGCTCGACGTCGGCCGCGGGCGGGTGACGGTGGCTGCCGGCCTCACGAGGTCGGCGATCCTGGCCGACCTTGTCGCCGGCCGCGGCAGCGGTGCGTGGGATGGCCTTGCCGGAATCACGTCCTCGGCCGTGGCGGCCGACGTCGCCGCAGGCGCGGCCCGCACGATCGGCTGGCTCGACCACGGTGCGGGATCGTTCACGGTCGGCTACGCGGCGGCGGGCGACACCAACCTCGATGCCATCGTCGACGTCCTCGACGCGGCGAACTTTCTCTCGTCGGGGCTGTTCGATGCCGGCACGGTCGGCGGCTGGTCCGACGGCGACTTCACGGCCGACGGGCTCGTCGACATCCTCGACGTGGCCGACTTCGTGAGCACGGGGCTCTTCGACGCGGGCGGCTACGTGGCTCCGGCCGCGTCTGCGGCGCCGCTGGCGGCCGTTCCTGAGCCGGCCGCTACCGCGCTGCTGGCCGTGGCCCTGGGCGCGGGCCTCGTGGTCCGCCGCGTCAGTCGGCGGTCTTGAACGGCAGCGTGGTGGCGCAGGCGCCGTCGTCCGCGTCGAGCGTCAGGCAGAAGAGAAACAGCGCCGACCCGGGCTCGTTGGGCGCCGTCAGCGTCGCGGCTGGAGCGTCGGTGTCGACGGGGCCGACCACGGGCCGGAAGCCACGTTCGTCCTGGCGGGCGATCCACCAGCGGTAGCGGAGCGGGCGATCGGAGTCGGCCACGGCCGCAGTGGCCTGAAATGCGTCGCCGGCCGCGACGATCACGTCCCGCTGCGTCTGGCCGTCGATCTCGAGGCGGTCGATCCGCGGCGCCCGTCGTGCGGGTGGCGAGCCCGTCCAGAGCCTGGCCATCTCGTCGGCGAGCGGCGTGAAGCGGAAGTCGGCGTCGCCGGGTGACTGCGACCAGGGATCCTCGGTGAGCAGCATGCTGAAGTAGGAGATCCGCTCCCGCGGCCACCGGCCCCACATGAACATGCACCCCCCGAGGCAGTGCTCTGCTGCCGCGATCCGCTCCCAGGCCCGCGATAGGTCGGCCGCCTTCGCGGTGGCACCGGGCTCGAATCGCTCGCCCCACGAGGTCTGCGGACCCCACCACGGCCCCGTGGGGCCGAACTCCGAGAAGTAGAACGGCCGACCCCAGTGCTCGTGCAGCGACGTGATCGCGGTGGTCACGGCTCCGGCGCCGTAGACATTGGCCCCGATAACATCGATGTCGGGCGCATGCTCCCGCACCAGCGCGATGCTCTCGGCGGGCGCGTTGACCATCGTGAGGCTCGTGGGCACGTCGGGATGGCGGGCATGCAGGATCCGCGAGAGCCGGTCGGCCTGGCGGAGGTAGTGCGGTTCGAGGTGCACCTCGTTGCCCAGGCTCCACATCAGGATCGCCGGATGCCCGCCGATCCGCTCCACGATCGCGGTAAACTCGCGGTCCATCTTCTCAGCCGACTTCTCGTAGGAGTGCTCCCAGGGCCAGCCTTCCTTGCCCACGTTCCTGCCTTCGTGCGGCATCCAGTGGCCGACGATCACGCGGAGGCCGAGGGCGTGGTAGCGGTCGAGTTCGGCCGCGGTGGGAATGCCGTAGGTCCTGACCGCGTCGACGCCGCGGGTGGCGGCGTCGGCCAGACGGGCCCCACCGCACACGCCCCGGATCGGCCGGTCGTGGAATCGGGCGAGTCGCGATGCCCTGTCCTCGGCGACGGCACCGGCTGCCGTGCAGCAGACGCCGATGGCGAGCAGCGGGAGAGCCGACAGGGCGGCGAGAACGCGCCGCCGACTGGAGGCTGCGGGATGACGACGGGGCGGGGCGGTGCATGACATGGCCGCATCATGACCTCCACCGGCGGCGGCTGTCACTAGCCGGATGGCTACTACAGCATCGTGGGGGAGCCTGCTACCGTGCAGACAGGTGGCGGGACCGAGTCGGGCCTGCGCGGCAACTAGGGGAATCAGCCATGAACGACGCCCGTCTGGGATCCTGGACTCGCGGTGGGGTGGTCGTGCTAGCGGTTGCGGTCGCCGCGGCCGCCGGTTCGGCGCGCGCAGTCGACTATTACTGGACGGCGAATGGCTCCGCACTCGGCGGGTCCGGCACCTGGAACACGACGAGCAGCAGCTGGTTTGCCGGTTCGTCCTCGGGACCACTCGGCACCTACGTGAGCGGCTCGACGAGCCAGGCGTTTCTGCAGGGCCTCAGTGGCACGCTCACCACGAGCGGCACTCCGCAGTTCACGAGGATCAACGTCACCTCCGGGTCGTTCACGCTCAGCGGACCGGTGTCGTGGGCCAACAACGGCACGCTCTCCCCGGCGCGGACGATCGTCGTCAGCCCGAGCACGTCGCTCACGATCACGACCACCAATGGCGCCGGGCTCGGGCTCACCGTGCAGGGCGGCGGATCGGTCACCTTCACGCCCGCCAACAAGCCCTATCCGGGGCCGATCACCGTCGCCACGCCGGGCACGCGGCTGATCTTCACGGGCGTCAACGGCCTCGACGGCACGAGCAACTCCGACACGAGCACGGTGCTGAATCTCGGCATGGGAACGACGGTACAGATCGACAGGACCAACAACTACCGCCAGAACCTGCAGCTCAACGGCGGCACCGTGGACGTGCGGTCCGGCGGGGCCGCGGGCGCCTCGCTCGTATTTCAGAACAGCTCCGCGATCACCGTCGGCGGCACCGCCAAGTCGACGATCCTCTCGACGACCGGCACCGGCCAGCTCAACCTCAACTCGGCCCGCACGTTCACGGTGAACTCCACCGTCGATGCATCGGGCGTGGACCTCGAGATCTCCGCTCAGATCATCGGCTCGAGCGGCTTCACGAAGTCCGGATCAGGCACGCTCCTGCTCACCGGCAGCAACACCTTCAGCGGCACGACGAGCGTCACCGCGGGCCGGCTCGTGCTCGGCAACCCGTCCGCGCTCGCCGGCACCACGTTCAACACGCAATCGGGCACGGCGGTCACCGGCACGCTCACGTTCGGCGGCCTGTCCGAGGTCACGATCGGTGGCCTGATCGGCGAACGCGCCGTCGTCTTGACGAGCACCTCGGGCGCGGGCGTCGCGCTCAACGTGGGCACCTCCGGCACCACGTCGCTGACGGTGCCCCTCTCTGGCGCGGGATCGCTTCGCAAGGTGGCGAGCGGGCTTGTGACGCTGACCGCCACCAACACGTTTCAGGGCCCCACGACAGTGTCGGCCGGAACACTGCTGTTCAGCGCGCCGCGAACCCTGCAGGGGGGCTCGTCGTCAGCCTGGTCGGCGGCGAGCCTCGTCACCGGTTCCGTGGCGACAGCGGCGTTTGCGGTCGGGGGGACCGGGTTCACGACGGCGGACGTGAGTGCCGCGATCGCCGCGATCGACCGCGTCGTCAACGGCAACGGACTGCTGGCCGGTGCGAGAATCGGTTTCGACACGTCGGCGGCCGGCAGTTTCACCCTCGCCGATGCCGTGCAGGACACGACCGGCCCCGGGGGCGGGGCGGTGGGGCTCGTGAAGCTCGGCAGCGGAACGCTCGTGCTCTCCGGGAGCAATGGCTACTCGGGTGGAACGGTCGTGAACTCGGGCATGATCCGGTTCGCGGCCGGGGCGTCGCTCCCCGCGGCGGGCACGGTCGACATTCGTGCCGGAGCCGGACTGCTGGCCGACGGCGCGCTTGCCAGCGCCGGTGCCTGGCTCGCCAGCGGCCGCATCGCCCCGGCGTCGGCCGGCACCCTGGTGCTGACGGCGGACGACTCCAGCGGCGTGTCGCTGGCCGCGTATCCATCCCTGGCCATCGGCGCTGTAGGCAGTGCGACCCTCTCGGGAGCCATCACCTCGGGGTCGGCGGGATACCGGTTCGGCGGGGGCGACGGCGTGCTGACGGTGTCATCGACGCTCACCGGCGGCCTGCCGCTGACGGTCACCGGGCCGGGCACGGTGGCGCTCGTCGCCACCAACACGGTCGGCGCCGTGACGCTCGCCGGCGGGACGCTCCAGGCGGCGGCCGGCGCCCTCGGCGGCAGCGGCACGTTCTCCTTCAGCGGCGGCACGCTGCAGTACGGGGCGGGCAACACCACCGACTACTCCTCGCGGTTCTCGACCGCCGCCAATCAGATGGTGTCGATCGACACCAATGGCCAGAACGTGACCTTCGGCACCGGGTTGGCGAGTGCCGGGGGAACGCTCACCAAGGCGGGGGCAGGCATCCTCTCGCTGGCGGCGCCGGGCACGTTCACCGGTGAGACGCGGGTGGTCGGCGGCGCGCTCGCCGTGCAGGACCGCGAGGCGCTCCAGGCGTCGACGGTGAACCTGGCGGCGGGCGATGCGGGCACGCTCGCCTTCACCGGGACGGCCGGCACGTTCGTGCTGGGCGGCCTCCGGGGCGTTCGCAATCTCGACGCCGGCGGGGCGACCCTGCTGATCGGCCGGAGCGGCACCTCGACCACGTATTCAGGCACGCTCGCCGCTGCTGCGCTGGTCAAGCTCGGCAGTGGCACGCTGGCGCTCGCCAACACGACGGCCGTGGGCAGTCTCGGGGTCACGCAGGGCACGGTGACGATCGACTACGGCGCGGCCACGACGACCGACAACGTGGTCACAGCCACGGCGGTGGCGCGCCTGGGGGGCGGCACGCTCCGGATCGTGAGCGGCACGGCGCTCGCCAACACGCAGTCGTTCGCCGGCACGACGGTGGCGGCCGGGGCGTCGAGCCTGGTGGCGGCCACGGGGTCGGCCGGCACGATCACGGTCAATCTCGGCAGCCTGAGCCGTGAGCCCGCCGGCGTGCTCACGATGACGATTCCGTCATCGGCGCAGGTGACCACGACCGCGGCCAACGCCAACGGCATCATCGGGCCGTGGCTGACCGTTGGCGGCACGACCTGGGCGTCGTCCGGGGGCGACGGCGTCAATCCGGGGAGCATTGCGGGACTCGCGCCGCTCGACTATGGCCTGCTCAACATCTTCGGGGGATCCGACGCGGCGAACACGGAGACGAGCACCAGCGAGGCGCTCTTGGCCCCGCTCACCACCAACAGCCTCCGGGTGCTGGCCAATGCGGCGGGCCAGACGCTCGACCTCGGCGCCAGTCGGCTCACACTGACAAGCGGCGGGCTGATCTCGGCCGCGTCGGGCACGGCCGCAGCGGTGACGATTGCCGGGGCGGCGGGCAGCGGCGGGCTGACCGCCGGCGACGGCACCGCGCCGGCGGAACTCATCGTGCACCAGGCCAACTCGGGAGGCCTGACGATCGCCGCGGCCGTCGTCGACAATGGCTCGGCGTCGGTGGGCGTCACGAAGGCCGGGTCCGGCCGGCTCACGCTGTCGGGAGGCAACACGTTCTCCGGACCGGTCGCCATCCTCGGCGGTCGGCTGGGCGTGACCACAGCCGACGCGGTGGCGACGGCCGGCGGGATCACGGTGTACGAGGGCTCCGGCAACCAGTTCTCCCTCGAAGCGGCCGGCGTGACCGTGGCACAGCCGCTGATGCTGCGGGGAGGTGGCGCGGTGGGTGTTGGCGCCCTGCAGGCTGCCGTGTCGAGCGGCACCGCCACCTATTCGGGGCCGATCACGGTGAGCGGTTCAACCCAGGCGGGCGGTCATTTCGCCTCGAACGCCGGCGGCGCGCTCGATCTCGCGGGACCGATCACGCATGCCGCGACGGCCGCTGCCGACCGGTTCGTGACGGTCCGCGACGGCACGGTGATCCTGTCCGGCAGCGGCAGTTCGTACGCGGAACTCAGGCTCTCGTCAGGAACGGTGCGGCTGGGCGTGGCCAACGCCGTGCCCACGACGGCTTCGATGCGGGTCGGAGACACCGCCAATGCGGGTACGATCGCGACGCTCGACCTCAACGGGTATGCCCAGACACTCGCGGCGGTGACGAACGAGTTGAGCGGCGCTAACTCCGCGAGCCGGATCACGTCGGCCTCCGCCCCGGCCACGCTCACGCTCGTGACGGCATCGGGAACCACCAACGCCTACTCCGGTTCATTGACGGGCTCGCTCGCACTGGTCAAGCAGGGGACTGGCCGGCTGCGGCTCACGGGGACGAGCGATCTGGCCGGCGATGTGACGGTCCAGTCGGGCACGCTTGAACTCGCACGTGCCCAGCCCCAGTTCGGCACGATCACCGGTACGATCGGCGTGGTGCGTGTGGCCAGCGGCACGATCGTGGTGGCGGCCGACAACGCCCTCCACGGCTACGGCGACGGCACCCGACCCTACGTCATCGGGCCCGGCGGCCTCCTCACCACCGCCGACGGCGTGACCACCCACGCCACCACCGTGGCCCTGATCGGCGGCACGATGGCCAGCGGGTCGCCGAGTGCCACGTTCGGCAGCTACGCGTTTTCAGGAACGGATGGCCGGCTCACCGCGGGCGGCGCCGCGGCCGGTGTGATCTCGGCCGAGGACGTGCGGTTTGGCACGTCCGGATTCACGGTGGACGTGGCCGACGGCGCCGCCGCGGAAGACCTTGTCGTGACGGGCTGGTTCGGCGGGACGAACGGCTTCCGGAAGACGGGTGCCGGCCGGATGGTGCTGCACGGCCGCAGCACGCTCTCCGGGTCCACGACCGTCGAGGGGGGCGTGCTCTCGCTCGCCAACGGCTCGGCCCTGTCGTCGGGCCGCCTCGTCGTCATCGCCGGCGGCACCGGCCAGGTGGCCCCCGTCACCACCACGAGCGTGGCCGGCCTCGACCTCGCCAGCGGTAACGGACTCCTCGACCTCACCAGCGGCGCCATCACGATCGCCTCCGGGATGACGGGCCCACAGCTGGTGGCCGAGATCCTCGAGGGCCGGGGCGACGGCTCGTGGACCGGCAGTTCCGGAATCACGTCGAGCGTGGCCGCGACTGAAGTGGCCTCGAGCATTCCCCGCGCGGTGGGCTGGATCGACAACGGCGACGGCTCGCTGACGGCGGCCTATGCGGCTCCGGGCGACACCAATATCGATTGGTCGATCGACATCCTCGACGCGTCCAACTTCCTGGCGCTCGGCAAGTTCGATACGGGCGAGCCGGCGACCTGGATCGAGGGCGACTTCAGCTACGACGGCATCGTCGACATCCTCGACGCCGCCGACTTCTTCGCCACGGGGCTCTACGACGCGGGGAACTACAACACCGCGCCCGGCGTGAGCGGCGTGGCTGCCGTGCCGGAGCCGACCGGCTGGACCGTGCTCGCCGCGATGGCGAGTGCCGCAGCTGTCGCCCGACGCCACCGACGGATTGCCCGGGCCGATTGACGCCGCCCCCCGGCAGCGGTAAGACCAAACTGGTTTTTCGCGGCACGCCGCCGTGGATCACTCCCATTCCCGTCCGTCCTCGCGCGGAGAACTCGGCCATGATCCTCGGCAAGCTCTGGAAGGCCCTCGCGGCCCAGATGAACAAGGTCGCCAACTTCTTCTGGACGGCCGACCCGATCGCCCAACTTCAGTACGAATACGACAAGGCGGTCGATCAGCTCAAGGAGGGCCGGGAGGGTCTGGAGCAGTACCGCGCCCTCGTGGAGCGGGTGACCCGGCAGGTGAACGGCGACCGGCAGCAGGTCGCGACGCTGGAGGCCCGCATCAGGGCCTACCTGCAGGCAGGCGAGCGGGAGACGGCGTCGAAGTTCGCGCTGGATCTCCAGAAGGCGAAGAAGGAACTCGCCGAGAACGAAGCCCAGCTCAAGCTTCACGAGACCGCGTACAACAACAACGTCACCAAGATCAAGCACGCCACCAAGAAGTTGTCGGAACTGAAGGACAAGATCCAGAAGTACGACGCCGAGCTCAAGCTCTCGCGGGCCGAGGCCGAGCTCGCCAAGCTGGCGACGAGCTTCAACTTCGACATCACCACGGACTTCGGCCAGATCGAGGACGTGATCCAGGACAAGATCGGACTCAACCGTGCGAAGGTCCGCGTGGCCGCGGATCTTTCCGGCGAGGGCCTCGAGGACATCCGCAAGGAGGAGGCGGTCGAGAAGGCCATGGCCGATCAGGCGCTCCGCGAGTTCGAGATCGAGATGGGCATGGTCACGCCCGAGACGGCCGGCGTGAAGGCCGACGACAAGGAGCTCGGCTCCGAGCGGGTGACGCAGAAGTCCACCTGAGCCGGCGACCGCGATCCGCGCCGACACCCGAGGAGTCGACCGTGACGAGCCCCGCCTCTCCAACCGCGGCCCCGGTGTCGCGACCCGGCCCATCCGGCAACGGTCTTGGCACCTCCGCGCCGGGCGGAGCCGCCGGTAGTTCGTTGCCCGACTGGTGCCCGGCCTGGGCGGAGCGGCTCGGCGACGCCTTCCTGTCGGGAACGAGCTGTGTGTTCCTCCTGCACGGCAACGTGCGGGATCTCGTGCCGGTCGCGCCGCCGACGGCCACCGGCGGAGCGGTCGACCCCGGTGCCTGGGGGACGGTCCCCGATTTCCTGGCTCGAGAGATGTTCGGCCGCTGGGACGTCGTGCTCGCCTACGACGTGGGCAAGGGGTTGCGGCCGCTGGCGGGCCCCGACCCCAACCGCCTGCGGACCATGGCGCAGTGGCTCACGGAACGGATCGGCAACGCCGCGACCTGGCCCCGCGATCCCGACCAGGCCATCGCCGCCATCGACGCGATCCTCGAGCGGAACCTGATCGATCCTCCCGAGCAGCGGAAGCGGATCGCGGTGGTGCTCGAC
>JBJTRH010000324.1:0-2614 GCA_046076065.1 Planctomycetaceae bacterium
CGTCGCCGCGACGTACGACGCCCTGTGGTCGGCCCTCTCGCCAGCCGAGTGGAACTCGACCTGGGTGCTGCCGAGCAGCCGCGCGAAGTCGGCGGCCATCCGCGACACGGCCGGCGGGATCGCCTCGTCGGCGTCGCCGCCGTAGGTCCGCAGCGGCGTCTTCACCTTCCAGCGATACGCGCCGGCATCTTCGAGCAGCTCCCAGAATCGGCCGCGGCCGGTCTCGGCGCCGGCGATGAACTCCGGCCGCAGCAGCCCAGCGACGCCCCCCGGCACGGCGGCGTCGTAGGCAGACCATCCCAGTTCGCCATCGAAGAACTTTCGCGAGGCGGCCAGGTGCTCCGGCTTGATCGCCGAGGCGGCCAGCCCCGGGAGCCGCGAGTATTCCTCGTGCGACCAGAGCATGTTGCTGATGCAGCCCTTGATCCAGGCGGCGTCCTGCGGCCGCGGATTGGTGATCGGTCGCCGGAAGGCGGCGGCGAGGTCGACCGGGGCGCTGACGGTGGCCGCCGCGGTGACGGCCACGCCGAGGGTCTCGAGACGCCGGAGAAACTGCATCGTGGACCAGCCCCCCTGTGACCAGCCCCACACGAAGAACTGCGGCGTGGTCTGGCCGAGCGCCGCGAGCACAGCCCGGGACGCCCGGTGGTGGTCGACCATTGCCTGCACGGTGCCCCGCGGCACGATGAAGCAGTTGGGCACTCGCGACGGGCCGAGGCCGAAGTAGTCGGCCCCGATCACCGCATAGCCCTGGGCCGCGAAGGCCGCGAGGGCGAGCTGCGTTTCGTAGGAGTTGTCGGGGCGGGAGGGAACCTCGTCGCGGCCGAAGACGGTGCCGTGCTGGTAGCTGACGAGCGGGTGCGACGTCTCGCCGTCGTCGGGGATCGCGAGCAGGCCGCTGCCGAGCGTGGGCTGGTTGTCCCACTCGGGGATCACGGACTCGAACTGCACCTCGTAGAGCGTCACTGCGTGTCGGAACGCTGGGAACCTCGCCTTGAAGTCGCCCGACTTCACCGTCGAGCCCGCCATGAAGGCGTCGAGGCCCGTGTCGAGGATCGCGGCGAGGCGGGCCTTGTCATACACGCCGATCTTTCGGTAGCGCACGCCGGCCGCCACCGGCGTAAACGATTCCTCGGCCCGGAGCGGCGCGACGACCGCCGCCGCGATCATCCATGCCGCTGCGACCACCAAGCGACGCGGTATCCTGGCTGTCATCGTGGTGCTTCTACTCTCCTCGAGATCCGGTCCATGGCCCCAGGGGAGGCCGTGCCTCCCAACCCGCGGGGCGACGGGCAGTGTACGGTGGTGCTTCGCCATCCGTCTGTCCCGTTCCCGATGACGCTGTTCCCGATGACTCTGAAGAACCCGGTGCGGCTGACGCCGCCGGTCAGGGCGTCCAGCCCGGCAGGGCGGCGGCCTGCTTCACCCACGAGGCGAGCAGGTCGTCATCGACGTCGTCGTCCTCGTGGATGTCGATCCACCGCGCGTCGCCGCTCCGCGGCGTGCCGCCCGGAGGGAGCGGCTGGAGCGACTTCCCCCTGAAGAAGGTCAGCTTGACGTAGCGGGTCAGCACGTGGAACGACACGAACCACCCGCGGCCCTCGAGCCCGTAGAAGGGGGAGTTCCAGCGCACGGCCTTCTGCACCCCGGGCACCGCGGCGACGATGAGCCGGTCGAGCCGCCTGCCGAGATCCCGCTTCCAGCCCGGCATCGCCGCGATGTAGGCCCGCACCGGCGCGTCGCCGTCGCCCTTGGCGATCTGGGGATTGCCACCCGAGAGCAGCACGACGCCGGCTTTCTTCCGCGGGGCGGACCGCTTCTTGGGCGACGGCATGGTGTGGCGATCCCCTGGGACGCCGGCAGTGTAACGGACGCCCGGCCGCCGTCGGCGGCAGGTTTCGCGGGCGGTTGCCCGGTGCCGATGGTGCCGCAGGCCCGGGGCACCGATACTCCTTCGCATGTCGTCATCCGGAATCCAGCACTCCGAAATCCTCCGCGGAAAACTCGGCCTCGGCCGGGACCTGACCGGACGGATGCTGTTTCTCGGCACGGGCACCAGCACGGGCGTGCCGCTCGTGGGCTGCGGCTGCGACACCTGCACCAGCGGCGACCCGCGGGACTTGCGGACCCGCACGAGCGTGCTCCTCGGCCTCCCCGGCGGTCATCTGCTCGTCGACACCACTCCCGACCTCCGCGGGCAGCTGCTGCGGGAGCGGATCGGTCGCGTGGATGCCGTGCTCTACACGCACGACCACGTCGACCACGTGTACGGCCTCGACGACCTGCGGCCGCTCTGCTTCGCCACCGGCCGCTCGGTGCCCCTGCACTGCGAGGAGCGGGTCGAGAACCGGATCCGCAAGGCCTTCGACTACGCCTTCGCGCCGGGGCCGCCGCTCGGTGGCGGCGTGCCGAAGGTGACCTTCGAACGGATTCCATCCGGGCCGTTCCCGCTGCTCGGCATCACGATCACGCCCCTGCGGCTGCGGCATGGCGTGTTCGACGTGCTCGGCTTCCGGTTCGGCAACATCGCCTACTGCACCGACACCAACTTCATCCCCGACGAGACGTGGCCGCTGCTCGAGGGGCTCGACGTGCTCGTGCTCGACTGCCTGCG
>JBJTRH010000325.1:0-9019 GCA_046076065.1 Planctomycetaceae bacterium
CGAAGAGGATCACGAGCAGGCCCGTGAACGCGACGCGCTCCCGGGGCAGAATCGCGTGCCGGGGTGCGTCGACGGTGACGGGGCCGCCGAACACGCGAAACCAGCCGCGGACGACGGCGATCGCCGCGAACACGGTGGTCAGGATGACCAGCAGGCCGGCGTGCACGTGGTCGTCGAGGCTGCCGGCGATGATCAGGTCGTCGGCCACGAAGGAGAGCGTGCCGGGAAACCCGAGGGCCGCCAGGCCGAAGAGCAGGAAGAATGCTGCCAGGGCCGGTGCGTCGGCGAATCGTCCCTGCAGCGTCTCGATCGAGATCTGACCCCCGCGGCTCTCCAGCGCCCACGTGACGAGGCCGATGCCGGTGAGCGCCAGCCCGCTCGACACCCATACCGCCAGCGCCCCGACGATCTCGGTGGGCACCGTGCCCGAGAGCCCGGCGAACACCATCGCCGACTGGCTCATCGCGAGCATGCCCACGAGGCCACGGACGTCGCGCTGCACGACGGCCAGCGCCGCGCCGTAGGCCGCGGTCAGCAGGGCCGCGTTGGCCAGCACGACGAGCTCGTGCGGCACACCGTCGGCGTGTCCCACGAGGAGCCGCACCGCGGTGTAGGTGGCGACCTGCGGCATGGTCACGACCAGGGCGGTCGCCAGCGAGGCGCCGGAGAAGAGGGCCGGGTACCAGGAGTGGAACGGGATCAGGCCCTTGCGGATCATCACCGCCAGCGCCACCAGCCACCCGCCCGCGGTGCCGATCGTGCCGCTGCCGGCGTCCCACGGCGGATCCGCCACGAGCAGCGCCGTCCCCACGGCCAGGCAGGCGACCGCGACACCCATCATCGACCCGTACACGCGGGCGGTCGCCCGGCCCCCGAGCGTGCCCCGGATCGTGGACCAGGTGGCGGCGACCGACACGGCCCACAGCGCCGTGAGCGCCGCCGGGTGGGCCGTGACCAGCGTCGCGAAGGTGACAGCGGCCCCCGCGAGCAGCCGCCGGACGCCGGCGGAGGCGAAGGCCCGACGGGGGGCCACGAGCACCACGGCGAGGTCCACGACCGCGACGTACGGGAGGAGGAGCGCCGTGAGACCGTCGACGAGCACGAGGTTGCCGCCGGCGAGGCGATGGCCGATGCAGGCAGGCCGGCCAGTTCCCAGATGCCACAGCGTTGCCACCACGGCAGCCGCCGCGAGCGACAGGGTCATCGCCCCGATGGCGACCGCCCGCGGGTCGAGCCGCCGCTCGGTGAAGCGGAGGATCATGGCCCCCACGAGCGGCGCCACGACGCAGGCGGCAGCGGCTCCCACGACCATGTCCGGCGCGTCGCTCATGGCCTGCCTCCCTGGGCATCGCGTCGGGCCGACTCGTCGCCTTCGCCCCCGAGACGGGCGACCCAGCGGCGTTCGGCGCGATCGGCCGCCACGAGTATGGCCAGCAGCGGGCGGACGACCAGCCGCGACACGAGCGTCTCCTCGAAGCCGCGTTCGAGCGCCAGGTGGTAGAGATGCCGTTCGACGCCCGGAGGAAGCAGTCGGACGAGCGACCAGGATGGCCTGCCCGGAGGCCCTCCGAGGGCCGCCGCGAGCTCGTGGCGGTCGTGCATCGCCGAGGGCGAGCGAAGAATCTGGAGGCTGCGGAGCACGGCGTGGCTGCAGACGTGCACCAGCGGCAGGACGCGGAAGCCGAGGCCGATCTCGGCCAGAATCAGGCCGGCCTGGGTCATCGACGAGTATGCCAGCATGCTCTTCAGGTCGGTCTGCACGCTGCCGACGATCGATCCGTGCACCGCCGTGCCCGCGCCCACGAGCACCAGCAGCCAGGCGGTGAGCGGGGCGGCATCGAGCAGCGACTCGCATCGCAGGAGCACGTAGGCGCCCGCGTGGATGGAGAGCGCCCCGTAGAAGATGGCACTCGAGGGCGTCGGCCCCTCCATCGCCCGCGGCAGCCATCCGGAAAACGGCACCTGCGCGCTCTTGCCGAGGGCCGCGAACGCGATCAGCAGCGTGATCAGCATGGCCGTGGGGCCGTCGACCAGGCAGCTCGCGTGCGGCCAGTCGCCGGCGAACAGCGTGGCGAAGTCGCCGGTGCCGGTCGCCCGGTGAATGACGACGCTCGCGCCGAACAGGCCCACGTCGCACACGCGATAGGTGATGAAGGCGCGGACGGCGGCGTCGACTGCGTTGCGCCGCTCGTGGAAAAATCCGATCAGGAGGGCCGAGGAGATCCCGAGGAATTCCCATCCGGCGAACAGCACGTCGATGCTGCCGGCCAGAACCATCAGGTTCATGCCCGTGCCGAACAGCGCCAGCAGGATGAAGAACCGGGTGAAGCCCGGCTCGCGATGGAGGTATTTTCCCGCGAAGGCGTTCACGAGGCTGCAGAGCCCGGTCGAGAAGCAGACGTACGGCACCGAGAGGCCGTCGGCCACGAGGTCGATGCTGGCGGTGTGGTGGCCCACCTCGAACAGGCGTCCGAGGTGGACCACGCGGGCGTCGAAGCCGCCGCCGGCAAGCACCCCGAGGACCGCGAGTGCGGCGATGAAGCACGACGAGAAGGCCGCGGCGACGAGCCGCGTGGTGACGCGCTCCGACAGCGGACTGCCCACGAGCGCCGGCAGGCCGATCGCCGCGAGGGCCGCGGCGGGGGCGACGAGCTGCCACGCCACCAACGCGGCCACCGCATCCGGGGGAAGGAGGGGAGCGGTCACGCGACGGCCTCCCCGGCGATCGGGTCGCCTGGCGCCGACACGATCCGCGCCGGCGGCACGTTGCCGCGCTGGCCGCGGCACCATGCCCACGAGGACACGGCGGACGGGAGCGTGGTGGTCTCCGGCACGTAGGGCACGAAGGCTCCTCCGTGGGCCCGCGGTCCCTTGATCCAGATCGTTTCCCGGTGCGGATCCATGGCGACGAGGTTGACCCAGCCTCCCTCCACGAGCGCCTGCACGGCGGGCAGATGCTCCAGCGCCGCGGCGATCCGCTCCCGGGGCGCCTCGACCACCAGCAGCAGCCGGACCGGCTCGTGGATGTCGACGCCCTGGAACGGCAGTCCCGTGCGCAGGTCGCTGGCGTGGCCATCCATCACGCCGAGCAGGCCCGTGATGTTGTGCGGCAGCTTCGTGCCGGCGCCATACACCAGCGGATCGACCCGCGAGAACAGGTAGGCGAGGTTGATCCCGCCGCAGACCGGGCCCACCGCGGCGAGCGTCCGCTCCAGGATCGCGCCGTCGCGGTCGGTGTCGGGGTCGTAGGAGACCAGAAACGAACGGCGGTCGAGAAACAGGCCGCTGGTGAGGTTGCGGCGGCCGACCACGCAGACGGCGTTGCTGGCGTGGCCGTATTCGGGACGCACCTGGGCGAGGTCGGCGGCTCGCGCCTGCACGCGGCGGATCGCCTCCTCGGGCGTGACATCGAGGGGAACCGAGTCGAAACGCCGGCACCGCTCCTGGGCGTCACGACGGCCTGCCGCGACGCAGAGCCGCCGAAAGGCGGCGAACTCGTCGTGGTGCGTGAGGGGTGCCGACTCCACGTCGTACCACGTGATCGAACTGGTGCACGTGTCCTGCATGCCGGCCACGAACACCGTGTCGGCCGGAATCACGAGGCCGCCTTCGGCCAAGAGCCCGCGCACCGTGGGATCGTTCGCCATCGAGGCGACGGCCCGGGCGTTGGGGCCGCCGCGTCCGCCGCCGCACGCGCCGCAGTCGTAGGCGCTCTCATGCGGATTGTTCAGACTCGTCGAGCCGTGGCCGATGATCGCCACGAGCCGGGCGAAGCCCGCGGTGAGGCCGATGTCCTCGAGCAGCCGGCGGACGATCCCGGCCATCTCGCCGACTTCGAAACCGGGGAGCGTGCCGTCGGGCAGCCGCGTCTCGTCGCGGCGGACGATCTCGAGCCTCGTGGCGATCCTGCGGCGGCCCAGTTCGGCCGCGCGGGCGGTGAGCCCGGCCGTGAGCCGCGGAAACGCCACGCGGGCCACCAGCGGGATTGCCGCGATCGCCCCGCCCACGGACGTCACCAGGCCACCTCGGAGGAGCGACTGGCTCCCCTGGTTCACGCTCCCACGCAGGCGTCCGAGCGATCGCCGGATCGACTGCCGCAGACGGTGGTCGGCGATGGCCCGCTCCTCCGGCACCTCCGTCACGGTGTGGCTCGGCCGCATCACGATCGGGCACAGGGGGACGGCGTGCCAGTCGTCGATGCCCTGGAAATACATCGGCACGGCGAAGAATCCCGCCGCCCCGAACGTCGCGACGTCGGGGGATAGTTCCTCGAGGCCGCGTCGAAAAGACTCGCAGCGATCGTCGATGCACATCACCGCCTGCACCCTCGCCGGCTGCCGCGCCGCCACGGGCCGACGGCCGTGGATGGCCAGCGCATCGAGCACCTCGATGCGATGCCGCCGTTCGTAGGCGAGGTGCAGCAGCCGCCGGCGGGCCACCGGGTCGAACGCCGCGATCGCATGCTCGAGCTCCGAGACCTCGTTGTCGCCGAGGCTGCGGATATCGGCCGCCGACAGGCCGAGAAGCTGCGACACCTGGTGGAGCAGGAACGCCCGCGCCAGGCTGCCCGGCCCACGCCGCGGTGGATGGCGATCGCGAAGTTCCGTCCACAGGCCGGCGAGCCGGCTGTCCGGCGCGTCGGCGTCGGCGGAGTGGCCGAGCACGTCGGCCGCCCACTCCACCGCGACGTGGTCGAGCACCAGCCGGAGGGCCAGAAAGTCGATCACCCGCACCGGGAGCGCGAGCACCGGAGCCCGATCCGGGCGTTCTTCGAGCTGCCGGACCATGCCGCCCCAGCCCCGCAGCGCGACCAGCGAGGCGGTGAGGAACTCCTCGCACGCGGCCTCGGGCACACCCAGTCGTTCGAGCTCCTCCGCGATCACCGTGAGCGCTGCCGGCCGGCCGCGCAGGCCGCCGTCGATCATGCGCCGGATCTCGCGGAGGCGTGCGGGAAGCCGTCGGCTCCATGGCTCAACCGGCCCGATCCGTCCGGAATAGACGCCCGCCACCGCGGCGAGCATGCCGAGGTCGCGGTCGGGCATCGGCCACGCGGCCACTCCCTGGTCGAGATAGGCCGCGACCATCCTGATCAGGAGCGGATGCACGATCGCGTCGGTGTCGAGCGTCGGCCTGACCGCGAGGATGAGGTCGCGGTGTCGAACCGGAGGGGGCACGTGGACGACGGCCGGGCGGGTTCCCGACGTCGCTTCCACGCAGGCATGCCAGAGCTCGCTGGCCACGCGGCTGGCCGGCAGCGCTGGCCCGGGGTCGTCGTTGCCGACAGCGAGCAGCCGATCCCGAAGGTGGGGTTCGAGGTCGTCGCGGAGACGCTCGATCGCGTTGCTCTCCGTCAGCGTCCAGCGCACCGCCGCGTCCGATTCCAGCCGCACGCCGTGCAGCAGCAGCTGCCGATGCAGGTCGAACAGGGTCGTTCGGCCGCCGGCAAGCGGTGTGCGCCCCCGCACGTCGAGCTCGTCGTCCACGACGGCCTCCACGTCGGCGATGCGGATGCGGCCGCGGGCGAGCTCGGCGCGGTAGTCGCCCTCCGGCAGGAACGGCTGCGCCCGATAGAGCCTCCCTGCCAGGACCACGGCCTCCTCGAACCGCATCTCCTCGAAGCCGCGCAGCGGATTCTGGGCCACGAACGCGTCGATCGGCCCCTGCGGCGGCAGGAAGCGGGCCGCCGTGGCGATGATGCTCTCGAGCGCGTCGTGACGGTGGTGCATGGAAGGAGCCGGGGAGGGCGGATCGCGGGCGGCACGGCGCTGCGAGGCCGTTGCGGAGGAAGACGGGCACCGCGTGAGGCCTGACCTCGGTCCGCAGGTGTCCGATCGGCCTCAGGCCGGCGGGCCGCGGGAAGAATGGCCGCGGCGGCATGAGACCGTCGCGCTCAAGGAGGCCGGACTGCCGGCCTGCTGGCGGAGCTGATCGGCAGCGCGGACCGCGGCTGACTCCGTCGTCAGCAGCAGGTCACGAAACACCTTCTCCTCGGTGTCGTCCTCTTCCGCCTGCTCGACCGCCGTCCCCGCGTCGTCCTCGCGGTGATCGTCGAATGGCGACGGCCCGGTCGGCCTCAACGCCACGGACGAGGATGCGGCGATCGACGCGGGCATGCCCGCCACGAGCGGCGCGGCGACCGCACAGGCGATGAGGAGGAGCCGCAGAATCTTGACCATGTGTCGGTCACCGGTAGGAGGGGCCGCCGCCTGAAGTGTACGTCACCCCGATGCGAATCGCCAAAGCCGAAAGAGGACTGCGCCGTGCGATCACCGTGCTTGCGACACCGCAAGGTCGTCCGGAGCATCAGCGCCGTTTTCCTGCGTCGCGGCGGCCGCCCCCCCTCGGTCGATCGCTCGCGGCGTCGTAGGCGGGGTTTGGGCCGTCGGGCAGGGCGGCGGCCGTCGCCCTCTGCCAGGCACGGAGCCGCGTGGCAAGGGGCTTCGCGATGTCCGGACTCTTCGCCGCGAGATCCTGACGCTCGCCGGGGTCGGCCGACAGGTCGTAGAGCTCGACGCGACCGCCATCCTCGAAGAACTCGACGAGCTTGTAGCGGCCCGCGCGGATGGCGCTCGATGGCGTCGCCCGGCCTACGTAGCAGGGGAAGTGCCAGAACAGGTCGCGACGGTCGAGGTTCGCCCGTCCGCCGAGCAGGGGCATCAGGCTCGTGCCGTCGAGGATCTGGCCGGCGGGAGGCTTCGCCCCGGCCAGCTCGAGCAGCGTGGGGTAGAAGTCGATGCTCACGACGGGCACGTCGCACGTGGTGCCCGGCTTCGCCACCGCAGCCCCTACCACCACGAGCGGCACCCGGATGCCGCCCTCGGAGAGTTCTCCCTTTCCTCCCTTGAGCGGCGGCGTGTAGCGCGAGGTGCCGCCGTTGTCGCTCGTGAAGATCACGAGCGTGTCGTCGGCGATCCCGAGACAGGCGAGCCGCTCCATGATCCGGCCCACGTTGCGGTCCACCGCCTCGATCGTGGCGGCCTGCGCCGCGTCGTTGCGCTGATCGCCCGTCGCGGCGGGCTTGCGCTCGTACTTCGCGAGCAGGTCCGGCTCGGGATCGTAGGGGGCATGGATCGCATGGTCGGCGAGATACACGAAGAACGGGCCCGCCTTTTGCCGCTCCATGAAGCCGAGCACCTCGTCGGTGAGCCGGTCCGACAGCTGGTTGCCGTCGTCGTCGAAGTAGGCGTCCTTGGCGAAGCCGAGGTTCTCGGGAAACACCACCGTGTCGAAGCCCTGGCCACCGGGCGTCACCGGTCCCGTGCGGCCGCGGCCGAGGTTCCACATCCCGAAGAAGGCCGTCGCATAGCCCTTGGACCTGAGCGCCTCGGGGAGCGTGACGATCTCCGTGGCGAGTTCGGAGCGGCTGTCCGCAGCGCGGAGCTTGTGCCACGGGGAGCCGGGCGGCTGTCGGGGATCGACCACGGTGTAGATGCCGTGCCGCGGCGTGACCTGCCCCGACATCAGGCAGGCCCTCGTCGGGGCGCAGTTCGGTGCGCTGGCGTAGGCCTGCGTGAACACCAGGCCCCGGTTCGCGAGCCGGTCGAGGTGCGGCGTCTCCACGAACTCGTTGCCCATGAAGCCGACGTCCCGCCAGCCCATGTCGTCCATCAGGATCAGCACGACGTTCGGCGGCCGGCCCGTCGCGGCGTGGGCCGAGGTGGCACCGGCGGCAAGGCCCCAGGCGAGGAGACAGCCCGCCACGGTCATCCAGGCTGGCCGGTTCATCGGGCGGTCGCCCGCTCGTAGGAAAAGGTGAGCGTGCCCTCGGCCAGCGTCGTCTGGGCGATCGCCGCGAGCAGGCCCTCCCGGGTGTCGCCGTCGGCCGGCAGCTCTGGCATCGCCGCCAGAGCGTAGACCGTGACGTGATAGTCCTTCTTTCCCGGGCCCTTCGAGCACATCGGATCTTAGCCCCGCTTCCGCTTGCCATTGAGCCCGGTCGTGCCGACGTCGCGGGATCCCTTGGGGAGCGACGTGACCGTTGCCGGGATGCCGTGCACCACCCAGTAGCTCTTCACCTCGTCCGGCGTCTCGTGCCAGAGCACGAGGGCGTATGACACGGTGCCTGCGGGGCCAGGCTGCCACGCGATCGGCGGTGAGATCGAGTCGCCATCGCAGGTGAACTCGACGGGCAGCACGCCATCCGCGCCGATGGCCGGGCTGGTGACGGCGAGGCCACCGGCCCGGGGAGCCTGCTGGGCCTGGCGACCAGCCTGCTGTGACCCCGCGGCGGCTCGTGGCGGCCGGCCGCCACGAGCGGGTGGCGGCTGATCGCCGCCCGGCGGCGGCCGGCGGCGCGGCGGCCCGTTCTCCGGACCTCCGCGGCCTCCGGGCGGACGTCCCCCCGGACCGCCGCCTCCCAGACTGCCAGGCCCGCGGCGCCGCGGTGTGTAGGTCTCGCTGCTCGAGCGGCCCTGCGGATCGGTGAAGGTGAAGTCGGCGGAGCCGTCGGCCTTCACGGTGTAGGCCACGGTGCCCTTCCGACCGGCGACCTCGTAGGTGAGCTTCCGCGACGCGGGGCCGGTCGCCTCGAAGCCGACGATCGTGGCGCCGCGCAGCGGCGGCAGCGTTTCCCGCACGCCCTGCGCCCGAGGCTGTGGATCGACCTGGCCGTCGCGTTCGGTCACCTCGCCGCGGAAGCCGCCATTGAGATACGGATACGCCTTCGTGGCATGGTAGTGGTAGCCGCCGCGGCCATCCTCGTGGCCGCCCATCCAGTCGAGCTCCTTGACGGGCGATCCGTCGGGCTCGGTGAAGCCGTAGATCGGGTAGCCGTCGAGGGCGTAGGCGATCGGCTTGCCCTCGCCGACGGCCTTCTCGAGGTGCACGGGCGCGACGTGGTAGTGGTAGTCGTCGGCGCGGCCGCAGTGGCCGCCGAAGTCGTCGAGTTCGCCGATGGCGAAGGCATCGTCACCGCGGTTGTTGAGCGGGTTGAAGATCGGGATCCCATTTAAGGCCACGGCGATCGCGCCGCGCAGGAAGCGATCCTTCGTGGTCTGCGGCTTCGCGGCCGGCACGGGAT
>JBJTRH010000326.1:0-7463 GCA_046076065.1 Planctomycetaceae bacterium
TGGGAGCGGATCTGGTTCCTCGACCAGCCTTCGCACATGACGCCCTGGCGGACGCACGGCGGGATTCTCTGACGCCGCCGAAGGCCGAAGGGCCATCCGATGGATCAGACACCGACGCTCTACGAGCGACTCGGCGGCGAGACGGGCATCAAGGGCCTGCTGGTGGCCTTCTACGGCCGGGTGCTCGCCGATCCCGTCCTCAGGCCGTTCTTCAGTGACATCCCGATGGACAAGCTGCTCCGGATGCAGCACGAGTTCTTCGCGATGGCGCTCGACGGGCCGCAGCGGTACACCGGACGGCAACTCGCGGAGGTGCACCACGGCCGAGGCATCACGATGGCCCACTTCCACCGCTTCCAGCAGCACCTCCTCGAGACGCTCCAGGAAACGGGAGTGCCGGCGGACGACATCCACGACGTGATCCGCCGCGTGGTGTCGCACCGCCGCGACGTGATCGGCTGAGCAAGACGGCGCGGCTGACGGGACGCTCGCATCGCTCACCAAGTGCGGCTTCCCGGGACTGCACTCAACTCAGGGCTGCCCATGCCCCGAGAGCCGGCGTATGCCGCCGAGCGCAGCAACGATGGTGAAGCGGAGGCGGAATCCGAGTGAGCGACGGGCAGGAGGCCCGGTGTGAACGTCCGGCGACGGGGCATGGGTAGCCCTGAGCCCACGCTGGAGCTGGCAGCATGCCCGCATCGCTTACGCGATTGCGGCTTCCCGGAGAGCAGTCCTTCGGCGCATCGTGCCACGGCTGGCGGGCGGCCAGCCGCCGCCCGGCCAGGTCCACCTCGGCTTCGCCCACTCCGGGCCTCAGGCTGCTGGGGCCATGGATGGCCCGGCAGCCGTGAAGGTCAGATCCGGATCTTCGACGCCTGCTCGACGATCCGCTCGAGCGGCACGAGGTTGCCCTTGTCGCACCCGGGGCAGGCTTCGGCGGCCTCCGCCCACGCGGCGGGGCTGGCGAGATTCGAATCCCAGAACGGCCAGGTGCGGCACTGCCGCGGCCGCTCGTCGTAGGCCGTGCACTTCCGCGTCGTCTCGTCGAGGAGCACGCAGTCTCCATTCGGCCGCTCCCGCAGCGAGCGCCGCACGCCCACTTTCTTGACGTGCTTCGCCTCGAAGGCGGCCGGCGTCATGTCCAGCCGGGCCGCCATGGCGTCGATCTCGGCCTGGTTCACCCAGACATACCCCTCCGCGCCCGAGCAGCAGTCGCCGCACTGGGTGCACTGGAACCGCAGGCCGCCCGCGTACCACACGTCCTTCGGAATGCCGGCCATCGTGTCTCCTCCGGGCCCGATCCGGGCCATTGACTATCCGACGATCTCCGCGACGGCGGCGCCGAGCGCCTCGACATCGGCGTCGGTGTTGGACGGACCGAAACTCGCCCGCACGGTGCCGCCGGCCCGCGTGCCGAGATGCTCGTGCACGGCGGCGGCACAGTGAAACCCGGCCCGCACCTGCAGGCCCGCCGCTGCCTCGAGCATCGCCGCCACGTCGGTCGGAGCATAGTGCTCCACGGTAAAACTCACAATCGGCGCGCCGCCGTCGACCGCGTGGACCGTCACGCCTGGCAGATCGGCGAGCCGCATCGCGGCGGTGGCCGCCAGCCGCCGGACCGCGGCGCCGACGGCCGGCACGCTCGCGGCCTCGAGCCTGGATGCCGCGGCGACGAACGCCGCCGCGGCGGGCACGTCGGGCGTGCCCGGTTCGAGCCGGCCAGGAAACGCCTCGGGCATCTCCAGCGAATCGCTCGCGCCGCCGGTGCCGCCCTGCAGCAGGGGCCGCGGCTCGACGCCGTCGCGGCACCAGAGCACCGCCACGCCCGCGGTGCCATGCAGCCACTTGTGCGCCGGCGCTGCGACCACGTCGGCGTCGCAGCCCGGTGTGTCGAAGGGCACCACGCCGAGAGACTGGGCCGCGTCGAGGATCACGAGGCCTCCGCGGTCGTGCGCGACGGCGGCGATCGACCGCACGTCCTGAAGCGCGCCCGTGACGTTGGAGGCATGGCTCACGACGACGAGCCGCGTGGCCGGCCGCCAGGCCGCCGCGATCGCCGCGGGGTCGACGCGGCCACGTCCGTCGCAGGGCACGATCGTGACCGTGATCATCCCCTGAGCCTCGAGCCACCGCAGCGGCCGAAGGGTGGCGTTGTGGTCGGCCGCGGTGGCGATCACGTGGCCGCCGGGCCGGGCGAGCCCGTGAATCGCGAGGTTGAGCGCGAGCGTGCAGCCCGAGGGCAGGGCCACGCGGCGCTGGTCCACGCCCCCGAGGAGCCGGCCGGCCGCGGCCCGGGCCCGGTCGAGGATGGCATCGGCCTCGCCGGCCTCCCGATACGACGCGCGGCCCGCAGTCGCGCCGATCCGCGCGGCCGCGTCGTGCCAGGCGGCCAGCACCTCCGGCGGCTTCGGCCACGTCGTGGCCGCGTTATCGAGATAGCGACGCGGTGGTGTCGACCTCATGCGATCAGCCCCCGATCTGGTACATCGCGCGGGCCGGCCGCACGAAGGCGGGCGTGTCGATCCCGTGGGCGGCACGCTTGGCGGCCACGCAGTCGCGGATCGCCGCGGCAAGCGCCGCGTCGTCGCGGCCGTCGCGGAGCAGCCCGCGGGCATCCCACTCGACCGTGGAGAACAGGCAGTTTCGCAGCTGGCCGTCGGCCGTGAGCCGGAGCCGGTCGCAGCGGTCGCAGAACGGCCTCGTCACGGGATTGATGAATCCCACGCGGCCGCCGTCGGCGAAGCGGTAGTCGATCGCGGGCTGGCCCGGGTCCGCCGCATGCTCGGCCACGAGCGGCCCGATCTCCCGCTCGAGAATCCGCCGCACGTCGGCACCGGAGAGCACCTGTGCCGGCTCCCATGACGCCTCCGCGTCGAGGGGCATGAACTCGATGAACCGCAGCTGAAATCCCTCGCGCCGGCAGAATCGCGCGAGCGGCACGATCTCGGCCTCCGTGAGACCCTTGATCGACACGGCGTTGATCCGAATCTCGGCGAAGCCCTCCCGCTTGGCCGCGTCGAGCCCGGCGAGAACGCGGTCGAGGCCGGGCCGCCGCGCCAGCCGCTCGAAGCCCTGCTGCGTCAGGCTGTCGAGGCTGACGTTGAGCCGCGCGAGGCCGGCGGCCCGGAGATCGGCGGCCTGCTCCGCGAGCAGGAGGCCGTTGGTCGTGAGCGACACCTCGTCGATCCCGTCGATGGCCACGAGCTGCCGCACGAGGTTCGGCAGCTCTCGCCGCAGCAGGGGCTCGCCTCCGGTCAGACGGATCGTGCGGATGCCGAGGCCGGCCGCCACGCGGGCCACCCGGGCGATCTCCTCGAAGGTGAGCAGTTCCTCGCGGGGCTTGAAGGCCACCTCCAGCGGCATGCAGTAGCCGCAGCGAAGGTTGCAGCGATCCGTGACGCTGATCCGCAGGTCGGTGTGGATCCGGCCGTGGCCGTCCACGAGCGGCGGCGGACTCGTCATGGCATCGCTCCCGCCCGCGACGCCGCCTCGGGATGCAGCCAAGCGCGGCTGCCGTCGGCCCGCTCCTCCGCCTTCCAGATCGGCACGCTCCGCTTGATCGCCGCCATCAGCCACTCGGCCGCCTCGAACGCGGCCGCGCGGTGGGCCGCGCTCGTCGCCACCGCCACGCTCGCCTCTCCCGGCAGCACCTCGCCGACGCGATGCGCGACGGCACAGCCCACGAGCCCGAAGCGGGCGACGGCCTCGACCCTCAGCCGCTCGAGTTCGGCGACGGCAAGTGGCTCGTGGGCGTCGTAGACGAGGCGGGCCGTCGCCACGCCGTCGGTCGCGCTCCGGGCCGTGCCGACGAACACCACGTTGCCGCCGGCGGCCGGATCGCCCACCGCCGCGAGCACCGCGGCGACGTCGAGCGGGCCGCAGCCGCAGGTGGTGAAGCCACGGACGGGCGGCTGGCGGACGTCGTTCGGGGAATCGGCCATGTCAGCCTCCGCTCACCGGCGGGATCACCGCGATGTCGTCCCCGATCGCGAGCGACGCATCGTCGGTGACATAGGCCGCCCCGCGGGCGACGGCGCTGCGGGCGAGCAGGGGCGCCACAGCCGGATGGGCCATGGCGATCGCGCGGCGGAGGTCCTCCACGGTGCCGCCCTGCCAGGGAATCTCGATCGTCCGGCCGCCGACGAGATCGGCCATGCCCGCGAACACGGCGACCCGCAGCGTGGCGGCGGCGGGAGCGGCGAGGTGGTCGTGCATGGGGGTCAGGAGGAGGTCGTGAGCCTGCCGCTCCGCGCGGTGAACAGGTCGTCGAGGCCGACGGGGCCAGGCCCGGCGAGGAGGCCGTAGGCCCGGGCGAACAGTTTTACGGGATGGACGGTCGGCTTCGTCGTGCCCTGCTCCATTTGTAGCCGGCACGCGCTGCACTCGGTAGCACCCGCCTCGATGCCGCCGTCGCGCATCGCCTGCATCAGCCCGAGCCCCACGCGGAGGCTCGTGCGGTAGTTCTCGCGGGCGAGGCCGAACGTGCCCGCCATGCCCGAGCAGCCCCGGTCGGCCACGTCGATCGAAAGCCCCGGGACGAGCCGCAGCAGATGCTCGGCGGCCGTCGCCGTCGGATTGCCGATCCG
Source organism: Planctomycetaceae bacterium (assembly GCA_046076065.1). Lineage (GTDB taxonomy): Bacteria > Planctomycetota > Planctomycetia > Pirellulales > UBA1268 > QWPN01. The sequence continues at coordinate 4,587 of JBJTRH010000326.1, forward strand.
CGCGTGGCACGGCGCGTGGTAGAGGAGCCGAGCGGGCTGCGGCTCGAAGTCGAGCCGCAGCCGTCCCTCCCGGTGCAACTCCCAGAGGAAGGTCGTGGCGTCGCACGTGGCGGCCGTGATCTTCACGAGGTCCTCGTCGTCGACCAGCAGCGGGTAGTCGTGCGTGAGGCACGTCACGGTGGATGGCTCCGTGCACACGATGCGGTACCCGAGCCGCACCGCCTCGGCGAGAATCCGCACGTTGCGGCGGGCGAGCCGGCGGGCGCCGTCGAGATCGCCTTCGGAGACCAGCGGCATGCCCGAGGCCACCTGCCGCGGGTCGACGAACACACCAACGCCGTTCCGCTCGAGCACGCCCACGAACGACTGCGCGAGGAGCGGATCGTGCCAGCGGGCATAGGTGTCGAGAAAGTAGAGCACGCGGAGCCCGCCCCGCCGGCTCGGCCGGGTGATGCCCCGGCGGGCGGCCCAGCGGATGAACTGCCGCCCCGAGAACGCGGGCAGCTTCCGCCCCGCGGCGACGCCGAGCGACTTCTCCAGCAGCCAGCGGGCCTGCGGATTCGCGATCAGCCAGTTCGCGAGCGCCGGTGCCGTTCCGCCGAGGGCCGAGAGCGTGTCGACTCGCGAGAGCAGCCAGCGGCCGACGTCGATGCTGTGGGCGTCGTGATGGGCCGCCTTGAGCTCCATCACGAGCGCCGGCACGTCGACGCCGGCAGCGCAGTCGGTGCGGCACTGATGGCAGTTGAAGCAGGTGTCGGCCAGCGACCGCATCGCGTCGCTGGAGAGGCTGCGGGGATCAAGCGTGCCGGCGAGCACCGCGGCGATCGCGTCGGCCTTGGCCCGCGGCGACGCCTCCTCGCACGGATCCTCGCGGTAGCGAGGGCAGGCCCGCGTCGTCTTCGTGAGGCTGCGGCAGCTGCCGCAGCCATTGCAGGCGTCGGCCTCGGCGGCAAGCCGCTGCCTATCCCAGACGAGCAGCGGCAACGGATCGACCGCGGCGGTCGGCACGACGTGGTCGGCCGCTTCGGTCACCACCGGCACGGCAAGCGGCGGTCGAAACGCCGCCCACGACGGAGCGACGGGATCCCCCTCGGGGGACGCCACGCGGCCCGGATTCAGCGCTCCGGCCGGATCGAAGACCCGCTTGATGCCGTCGAAAACCTGGGACAGTTCGGGAAACAGCCGGCGGAAAAACGGCGTTCGCGAGAGCCCCAGCCCCTGCTCACCGCCGATGGTTCCGCCGAGTGCCGCGGCCTCCTCGTAGACGGCCGCCGCGAGATCCTCCAGCCGCGCCCGTTCCCCCGGCTGCCGCGGATCCGAGTGGGGCCGCAGGTGGAGCTGCCCCTGCCCGGCGTGCCCGAAGAGCATGGCCGTGGCCTGCCGCTGCTTGAGCACCGGCTGCAGCCGCCGGAGAAAGTCGGGCAGCGCCGCCGGCGGCACGACGATGTCTTCCATGAAGGGAATCGGCCGCATGTCGGCCCGCACGCCGTGGAGCGTCGACACGTTGTTTCGCGACAGCTCCCAGAAAAACGCCGCGTCGAAAGCGTCTTCGGCCCGTCGCACGTCGATGCAGCCCGTGCGGCCGCGGCTGGCCGCGCCGAGGGCATCGTCGAGCCGGGCCGCGGTGTCCGCCGGCTCCTCGCCCACGAACTCCACGAGCAAACCCGCCTCGGCGACGGGCGGGATCAGCAGGTCGAACGCCGGCTTCGTGCCCCGGGCGAGCGCCAGGTGACGGCGGTCGAACAGGTCGCAGGCGCTCGGCCCGCGCGGCAGGATCCGCAGGGCCGCCTCGGCCGCGCCTTCGAGCGAGTCGAACAGCAACAGTCCCACCGCAGCCGCCGCGTCGACGGGCACCGTGCGGAGCGTGGCCGCCGTCACGATGCCGAGCGTGCCTTCGGAGCCGCACAAGAGCCGCGGCAGATCCACGATTCCGTCCCGCGCGACGTCGCCGAGGCGGTAGCCGCCGTGCGTGGCTCGTGTCGCGGGCTGATCGCGGTCGATCACGTCGCGGGCGGCCTCGATCAGCCGGGCCACCTCGGCGGCGAATCGTCCCGCGGGACCGGCCGACTCGTCGGCGGCCGCCGGCGCGAGCTCCACCACCGAGCCGTCGGCGAGCACCAGCTCCGCGGAGGCGATGCGGCCCCGCACCGCGCCGTGCCGCAGGAATCGGCTGCCGGAGGAGTCGCGGCCGATCATGCCCCCCACGGTGGTCGCGACGGCGTTGGCGGGGTCGGGCCCGAACGTCCGCCCCCGGCGGGCGAGGTGCTCCTCGAGCCGGGCGTCGACCACGCCAGGCATCACGCGGATCGTGTCGGAACCGGTCTCGATCACCCGCCGCATGTGCCGCGCGCAGTCGATCACCACGCCGGGCCCGAGCGGGCCGCCGGCGAGGCTCGATCCAGCACCGCGGGCATGCACGGGCACGCCTCGTTCCGACGCCCAGCGCACGGTGGCCGCCACGTCGTCGACTGACCTCGGTCGGACGACGACGAGCGGCGACACCTCGAACAGACTCCCGTCGGTGGCGTAGAGGGCCCGCCGCGGACCGTCGCAGATCACGTCTCCCGCGACCACGCCGCGGAGATCCTCCTCGATCCGCTGGAGTTCCTGGTCCATGCGGGACTCCGCCGCGGGTCAGGTCGGAGCGGCGGGCGAGCGGCCTGCCGCCGTCCGCTCGGCGAGACGGATCTTCTGCTGCCGGTGCTTCTCGTGCGTCTCGAGATCGAAGCCCTCGACCGCGCCGCCCGCTCCGCGGTAGCGGGCCCCGCAGCGGTAGCAGGTCTGACACTCGGGCATCAGCAGGTAGAGCACCACGTCGACGAGGGCCGTGCCGAACAGGATCGCGAACGTGGGCACGAGCAGCCGCCAGGCCCACGT
>JBJTRH010000327.1:0-17932 GCA_046076065.1 Planctomycetaceae bacterium
GGAGATCCGCCGCCAACCGCCGAGCACCGTGCCGCATCGGCCGCCGAATGAATCCGCCCATGGCACCCTCCCGTGTGAATCGACTGGGATGACCGCCCTATTCCACCCCCCGACGGCATAATATATGCCGCCACCCTTGCCCGTCAAGGGCGTCGCCGGACCCGGGGTCTCACGATGATCGATGCCGGACCGACGCGTACGGACCGGGCCCGGCTTTGGACCGCTACCGGCTCGCCATGTCGCACGACACCCCGCCGGCTGCCGGCACGTAGCAGGCCCGGGCGTAGTCCATCACCATGCGGTGAGAACTGAACCGCCACGCCAGCGAACTGATCGAGTTCATCATCATTTTGATCCACGTACGCGGCAGGCCGTCGGAGTCGCGCTCGTAGAACAGCGGCACGACCTCCTTCTCGAGCACCTTGAAGAGCGCCTCGCAGTCGCGGCGGTCGGTGATCTCATCGACGTGGTGCGTCTCGCCGCGGCCGATCGCGAAGCCGTTGCGGCCGTCGAAGGCCTCCGCCCACCAGCCGTCGAGGATCGAGCAGTTGAGGCCGCCGTTGAGCACCACCTTCTGGCCGCTCGTGCCCGACGCCTCCAGCGGACGCCGCGGATTGTTGAGCCACACGTCGACACCCTGGATCAAGTGCCGGCAGACATTGATATCGTAGTCTTCCACGAACACCACGCGACCAGCGAACCGCGGGTCGTTGCGGAGGTTGGCGATCTTGCGGATCAGGCCCTTGCCGGGCTCGTCGGCCGGATGTGCCTTGCCCGCGAAGATGATCTGGATCGGCCGGTCGGGGTTGGCGATCAGGGCATGCAGCCGGTCGAGATCCTGGAGCACGAGGTCGGCCCGCTTGTAGGTTGCGAACCGCCGCGCGAAGCCGATCGTGAGGATGTTGGGGTCGAGCACGGTCTGCGCCATCTCGACCGCCTCGTCGCATTCGCCGCGCCGGCGGCACTGCCGGGAGAGCCGGCGGCGGACGAACTGGAGGAGCAGGTTCTTGAGGGCGTAGTGCGTCTCCCAGAGCTCGCCCGGGTCGCACTCGTGGATCTTCTGCCAGACGTCGGGCTCGCCCATGCGGCGGAACCAGTTGTGCGGGAAGATGCGGTCGTAGAGCTGCAGCATCTGCCATGACAGCCAGCTCGGCACGTGCACGCCGTTGGTGATGTGCCCGATCGGCACCTCCTCCTCGATCCGCCACGGCCAGAGGTTGGCCCACATCTTCCGGCTCACGTGGCCATGGAGCGCGCTGACGGCGTTGGCCCGCCGCGACATCTTCAGGCCCAGGACCGTCATACAGAACAGCTCGCCCTGGTTGTGCGGCTCGACCCTGCCGAGCCCCATGAGCTGGTCGTGCGGGATGCCCAGCGCGTCGCGGGTGGGGCCGAGGTGCTCCTCGATCAGGCCCGAGTCGAAACGGTCGTGGCCGGCCGGGACGGGCGTGTGCGTGGTGAACACGGTCTGCCGCGCCACCCTCCGCACGGCATCGTCGAAGGGATAGCCGTCGCGCTCCATGCGGCCCCGGACCGCCTCGAGCGTGGCGAAGGCCGAGTGGCCCTCGTTGAGGTGATACACGCCCGGCACGATGCACATGGCGCGGATCGCCTTCACGCCGCCGATGCCGAGGATGATCTCCTGGCGGATGCGGGTGCGGGTGTCGCCGCCGTAGAGCCGGCTCGTGAGCTCGCGATCCTCGGGCGAGTTGCCCTCGACGTCGGTGTCGAGCAGAAACAGGCTCACCCGGCCGACGGCCATCTTCCAGACCTTCGCATGGATCGGGCCGCCGCGGGTGTCCACCTGCACCATCACGGGCTTGCCCTCGGTGTCGAGGGCGGGCTCGATCGGTAGCGACTCGACCCGTGACTGGAGATACTCCTCGTGCTGGTAGCCGTCGATGTCGAGCTGCTGGCGGAAGTAGCCCTGGTCGTAGAACAGGCCCACGGCGATCAGCGGGATGCCCAGGCCGCTGGCGCTCTTGATGTGGTCGCCCGCGAGCACCCCGAGGCCGCCGGAATAGATCGGCACCGACTCGTGGATGCCGAACTCGGCCGAGAAGTAGACGACCGGCTTCGAGCCCAGCACGCCGGCGTGCACCGTGCTCCAGGTCGACTCCGACGCCATGTATTCCTTGAGCCGCCGGTAGGCCTGGTTGATGCGGCTGTAGAGCACGAGCTCGGCGGCCCGGGCCTCGAGCCGCTCCGGTGTGAACTCGGCGAGCAGGGCGATCGGGTTGTGGTCGAGTTGCCGCCAGCGGATCGGGTCGAGGTCGTGAAAGAGGTTGGTCACCTCCGGGTGCCAGCTCCACCAGAGGTTGCGGGCCAGCGCCGTGCACTTGTCGTAGAGATTCTGCGGCGAGAGCTCATCGAGACGCGGGGGCGCGGGGGTCGCCGACCCGTTGGCAGACGCCGTTACGCCGGGCGACACGGCTGCACGCGGACTGAAATCTTTGGCCTGGCTCATGGGTGCTGGCTCCGAGGGGGGAGGGAGAGGTGGGACACCGTGCCAGAAGGTGGCGAGAGTATACCTGCCCCGCATTCGCGTGCGACGGCCCGCCGCGGGCCATAATCCGCTCATGCCCGCCTCCTCGCCACCCCCGCCGCTCGACCTCGTGCCGCTGCTCGACGCGCTCGCCCGCCATGCGGACCGCGCGGCGCTGGAGGGCCCGTGGCGAAGCGGCACGTTCGCGGCGGCCGCGAGGCACGGACTGCTCGCGGCCTTCATCCCGAAACCCGACGGCGGCACGGGACTCGGCGAGGCAGTGATCATCGACGCCCTGGTCACAATCGCCGAGCGCTGCCTGACGACGGCCCTCGCGGTCACGCAGTGGGCCGCGGCAGTGCGGATCATCGCGTCCGCGCCAGCCGACGTGCGCGCGCCGCTCCTGCCACGGCTCGCCCGCGGAGACGACCCGACCACGGTCGGCATCTCGCAGCTCACCACCAGCCGCCGTCACCTCGGGCGACCGGCCCTCACGGCATCGCGTGACGGCAGCGGCTGGCGGCTGAACGGCCTCTGCCCGTGGGTGACCGGCGCCGACTCGACGCGAACGATCGTCACCGGAGCCACGACCGACGACGGCGGCCAGGCGTTCTTCGTGGTGGCGACCGACGCCGCAGGGCTCACGATCGAGCCGCCCCTCACGATGCTCGCGCTCTCCGGCAGCCGCACGTCGGCGGTGCGGTTCGACGGCGTCCGGCCCACGACGAAGATCGAGGCGGCCGCGGCCGGGGCCGCCCGCACGGGCGGGCTTTCGACATCGGCGCTCGCCATCGGCACGGCGCGGGCGGCCGTCGCGGTGATCGCCCGCGAGAGCGAGACGCGGCCGGGTCTCGTCGGCGTGGCGGCTGAGTTCGCCGGCGAAGTGGCGGCCCTTCATGCCCGACTGCTGACGGCGGCCGACCGCGGCCTCGATCCGGCGGATCGCGATCGGCTGCGGGCCGATGCCAACGGCCTGGTGGTCCGCGCCGCCCAGGCCGCCCTCACCGCGACGAAGGGGGCAGGCTTCGTGGCCGGCCATCCGGTGGAGCGGCTCGTCCGCGAGTCGCTGTTCTTCCTCGTGTGGAGCTGCCCACAGGCCGTCGCCGAGGCTTTTCTCTGCGACCTCACGTCGTGAGCGCTCGTGGCCGCGGGCACCCGGCGCCCTGAAACTGGCCTTGCGTCATCACGGCGGGGAGACGATCCTCCACGCCTTCTCGGGCCAGGGATTCGGCCATGCATGCACCACGGTCTCTCGTCATCGTCAAGCTGTCGTCGATCGGCGACGTCCTGCACGGGGTGCCGGTGGCCGTGGCCGCCAAGCGGGCCTTTCCCGACTGCCGGGTGGGCTGGGTCGTGGAGGGCCGAGCGGCCGACGTGCTCGCTGGCCATCCCGCGATCGACCATCTGTTCCGCATGCCGCGCGGCTGGCTGAAGTCGGCCGGCCAGGTGCTGTCGCTGCGGCGGCAGCTCCGTGACTTCTCCGCCGACGTGGCGATCGATCTCCAGGGCCTCCTCAAGAGCGGCGTGGCCACGTGGCTCTCCGGGGCGGCGGTCCGCATCGGCCATGCCCAGCCCACGTCACGGGAGCGAGCGTGGCTGGCCTACACGCACCCCGTCGCCGCGTCGCTGTCGCACGTCGTCGAGCAGAACTGCGACCTGCTCGGTCCCCTCGGCGTGGTCGCGTCGATGCCCGAGTTCGACATGCCGCACTGGCCCGTGAGCTGCCTGCGGATGCAGCAGTGGCTGGCGTCGCAGCGGCTGGGCGGGCCGCCGGCGATCATCAATCCCGGCGCCGGCTGGCCGTCGAAGCTCTGGCCGGCCGATCGGTTCGCGGCGGTGGCCCGCGGTCTGCGGCGGCGCGACGGCGTGCCCACCGTCGTGGTCTGGGGAGGCGACGCGGAACACGCGGCCGCCCGACGCATCGTCGAGGAGGCGCAGGGCGCCGCGGTGCTCGCCCCACAGACCTCGCTCCAGGATCTCGGCGAACTCGCCCGCCTCGCGCGGGTGTTCATCTCCAGCGACACCGGCCCGCTCCACCTCGCGGCCGCGGTGGGCACGCCCTGCATCGGGCTCTTCGGCCCGGTTGCGGGCAGCCGCAACGGCCCCTACGGCCGCCGGCACGTGTGCGTGGAGCCGTCGGCCGCACTGCGACCGGCGTGGAGCGACCGCAAGTCCGACACGCTGGCGATGGCGGGCATCGAGGTCGACGCGGTGCTGGCGGCCACGCAGTCGCTGCTCTCGCGGGCGCAGGCCGCCTGACGGCGCCTATACTTCGGCAGTCTCCGCAGGAGTCGCCGCATGGCCCGCGCCCGTCGCAATCTCTTTTACCCGCTGCTCGGCATCGTGGGCTTCCTGTTCACGATCACGGCGGCGAGCTTCTGTGTGTCGGTGCTCCGGGGCATCCGGCCGGAGACGGCCGATCGTGAGCCGCACGCCCTCCAGCGGCTGATGGACCGCCACGGCACGACGCTGCTGGCGGTCGAAATCGCCCTCCTCGCCGTCGGCACCGTCGGGGCGATCGCGGTCGACGAGCTTGGACACCGGGAGGTGCGGCGGGAGATTCGCGAAGGCGGGCCACGGCCCCCGGAAGACGACGACCCCTCCGAGGCCCGGTCGTGACCGCAACGGCCGCCGCGAGGATCGCCCGGCTCCGCGAGCAGATCCGGCACCACGACCGCCGTTATTACGTCGAGGCGGCGCCCGAGATCAGCGACCGCGATTACGACCGCCTCGTGGACGAGCTCCGGTCGCTCGAGGCGGGGCATCCCGATCTCGTCACGCCCGACAGCCCCACGCAGCGGGTGGGCGACGAGCCGGTGCCCGAGCTCCAGCCGGTGCGGCACCGCGTGCCGATGATGTCGATCGACAACACCTACGGCACCGACGATCTCGCGGCCTGGGGCCGGCGGGTCGAGAAGCTCCTCGCCGACGCGGGCCACGACGCTCCCGTGGAGTGGGTGCTCGAGCTCAAGATCGACGGCGTGGCGATGTCGCTGACCTACGACTCCGGGATGCTGAAGCTGGGCGCCACGCGCGGCAATGGCGTGACGGGCGACGACGTCACGCACAACGTCCGCACGATCCACGGCGTGCCGCTCGTGCTCGGCCTCGACGCGGCCCCCACGTCGATCGAGATCCGCGGGGAGGTCTACATGACCAACTCCGACCTCGTGGCGCTCAACGAGTCGCAGGCGAAGGAAGGCCTGCCGCCGTTCGCCAACACCCGCAACGTGGTCGCCGGCAGTATCCGCCTGCTCGACCCGCGGGAGTGCGCGAAGCGGCCGCTGCGATTCTTCTGCCACGGAGTGGGCGACGCCGCCGGTCTCGGCGCAGCCTCGCAGACCGATCTCCTGGCGTGGGCGGTGGCCGCCGGGCTGCCGGTGGCTCCCGGCACGCAGGTGTTCCAGTCGCTCGACGCGCTCGTGGAGCGGGGCATCGCCCTGATCGAGGAGCTCCACGCGCTCGACTTCGAGGTGGACGGGTTCGTGGTGAAGGTCAACCGCTTCGACCAGCAGCGGATCCTGGGCGCTACCGCGAAGAGCCCGCGTTGGGCGATTGCCTGGAAGTTCGAGAAGTTTGAGGCCACGACCAAGCTCGCCGGGATCCGCGTGCAGGTGGGCCGCGGCGGCACGATCACACCCGTGGCCGACCTCGAACCGGTGGAACTCGCGGGCACGATCGTCCGGCGGGCAAGCCTCCACAACGCCGACGAGATCGTCCGCAAGGACATCCGCATCGGCGACGTGCTGGTGGTGGAGAAGGCGGGCAAGGTAATTCCCCACGTGGTCCGCGTGGAGAAGCACCTCCGCACCGGGCATCCCCGCATCTGGAAGTTCCCCACCGAGTGCCCCGAATGCGGTACGGCGGTCGTCAAGGACGAGGACGGCGTCTACATCCGCTGTCCCAACGTCACCTGCCCGGCCCGGTGCCGCGAACGGCTGCGGTTCTTCGCCTCCCGCGGCGCGATGGACATCGAGGGCCTCGGCGACAAGCTCGTGGAGCAGCTCGTGGCGACCGGGCTGGTGACGGACTACGCCGACCTCTACGCGCTCACGCCCGAGCAGCTGGAGCCGCTCGACCGGATGGGCAAGAAGTCAGCCGCGGCCCTGGTGGAGCAGATCGCGGCCAGCAAGGCCCGCGGCCTCGTCCGCGTGCTCAACGCGCTCGGCATCCGCCACGTGGGCCCGCGGGTGGCGTCGCTCCTCTGCGAGCGATTTCCGTCGATCGAGAAGCTGCAGGCGGCCTCGGCCGATGACCTCGCGAGCGTGCCGGAGATCGGCGAGATCATCGCGGCGAGCGTGCACGAGTGGCTGGCGAGCGACTACGGCCGACGGACGATCGCCGGCCTGCAGGGCGCGGGCGTACGGCTCGACGTGCCCGAAGCCGACCGCGTGGTGGGCGGTCCGCTCACGGGCAAGACGCTCGTGGTGACGGGCACGCTCGAGGGCTTCTCGCGTCAGGACGCGGAGGCGGCGATCCGCAAGGCGGGCGGACGAGCTTCGTCAAGCGTGTCGAAGAAGACCGACTACCTCGTGGCCGGCGCGGAAGCAGGCAGCAAGCTCGCGAGCGCGCAGAAGCTCGGCGTGCCCGTGCTCGACGAGGCTGCATTCAAGAAGCTCCTCGCCGGCGACGCGTAACACACGTGCAGCCCCCGAGCCCAGCAGCGGGGCGGCCCGCATCGCTCACGCGATTGCGGCTTCCTGGAGCACGAGCCGTGCGAGGCCCCCACAGCGCACCCGCCAGGCCCGAACTCAGCTCGGGGCTGCACGTGCCCCGAGAGCCGGCGTATGCCGTCGAGCGAAGCCACGATGGCGAAGCGAAGGCGGCATCCGAGTGAGCGAAGGACAGGATGTCCTGAGCGAACGTCCGGCGACGGGGCACGGGCAGCCCGGAGCCGCGCGGCAAGTCCGCATCGCTCACGTGCCGGCGGCGTCCGCCACGACCTCGGCGAGCGGCACCGCAAACACCCCCATGGCGAGCCCCCACAGCGGCTCGCCCGCCAGCAGCCCGATCACCGGCCAGGCGAGAATCGCCATTCGCGCCACGGGCCGCCGGGTCGCCCGAAACCAGATGCCGGCTGCGAACAGGATCTCGAACGCCACGATCGCGTGCGTAATGAGGTTCATCAGGTACTCGGAGCTCAGGTAGGCGTTTCGTAGATCGACGGCCCCGGCCCGCGACGCGAGCCACCAGGCAGCCGTGCCGTTCCACCAGGCATCGCCCTTGAGCTGCGCGAGCAGCGCCGCGAGCGTGATTGCCGAGGCATACACCTGGAGCAGTCCGAGCGAGAGTCGGGCCCACGGCGACGGGGCCGACGGGCCACGGCCGGCAAGGAGGCGATCGACCGAGAGGTCGCCGCCGCACGGGCCCACCGCGAGGCACCAGAGCAACACGGAGAGGCAGTCGTCGGCAGGGCCCGCGAGCATCGGGCCACGGTGCATGAGCGAGGCCCAGAGCACGGCGGCGAGCACGGCGGCGAGCCGCGACCCGAGGCCGATGGTGAGTGCCACGAAGGCCGCGACCGTGAGCCCGAACAGGCCGCGGACGGCCGTGGCGGTGGTCGCCGCGTCGTACAGCGACACGCCCCACGGCGGTCGCCAGGCGGTGGAGACGTCGCGCGGGATCGTGCCGTCGGGGCCGAACCAGACGAGCAGATCGTCGGCATACGACCAGGCGAGGAGCAGGCCGAGGAGGCCGGCGAGGATGCGGACGACGGCCAGCGGCCGCACCGACGCCGGCGCGAACCAGAACCGCTGCCAGGCATCGGCGATCGGCGACGTGGCCGGGGCTTGTGGCTCGATGGTCACGGGCCGCTCCGATCCTGTGGGGGCTTCACGAGCGGCGCGAGTTCACCCCGGGGCTCGTCCCGGATGAGCTGCACGTCGTCGCCCACGCGTCGCACTCGCGCGGCGTAGACCTGCTCCACCTCGGGCTCGACGGCCGCATCGCGGTCCGGCTGCGGGATGCGCATCACCCGCACGCCCACGTCGGTCGTGCCGGTGATGGTGAAGCCGCCACGGGCGACGCCCGCGGCCACCACGCCGCCGTCGCCGTCGAGTCCGCCCACCGCGATCGTGCGGGCGAGCCGCCGCCACCGCGCCGCCCGCTCACCGCGGCGGTCCGCCGGCAGCGACACCACCGCCTCGCCGCCGCGGCCCGCGAGCTCGATCTCGTGGTCGGCATCTTCGGCGAGGCCGTAGCTCAGCCGGTAGTCCCAGCCCAGGTCGAGCCACGCCGGCACGAGCCACGGGGAGAAGAGCCGCGACTTCACGGTGCCGAGCAGGGCGGACGATCCGCTCAGCGAGTTGGTGGCGATCGCAAGCACGAGCCCCACGAACACGAGGCCGAGCGCGACCGTGACGCCGGCGCGGACCGCCTCCGACGGCCGATCCGACGGCGTCTGGTCCGTGCCACGATGCCTCGCGTGCGCCATGTCGGGGTGGAGTGTGATCGGCGGGACACCATCCCGCCAGTGCCGCCGGATTCCCGCGAAATCGCGGGGTGGTTTCGCGGTCGGGAGTCCGCTCGCGTTGACATGCCCCCCGCCACCCGATACCGTTTCAGCACGAGGAACTTGACGCCTCGGCATGCAGACTCCCGTCGATCGCCCCGCCCGGGTCACCGCACACTACGGTCACCGCACACTTCGGGGGATTAGCTCAATTGGGAGAGCGTCTGGCTGGCAGCCAGAAGGTCAGGGGTTCGAATCCCCTATCCTCCACTCCGATCCACACGATGTCTGCGGCCGAGGCGACCTCTTCCGAGCTGGCCTGGCTCGACGGGCGATTCCTGCCCCGTCGTGACCTCACGCTCCCGGTGGGCGATGCCGGGTTCGTCTTCGGTGCGACCGTCACCGAGCAGCTACGGACCTTCGCGGGCCGGCTCTTCCTGCCCGATGACCACGGCCGGCGATTCGTCGAGTCGTGCCGGATCGTGGGCATCGAGCCGCCGTGGCCGGTGGCCGACCTGCTCGCGGCCGCGGAGCGCGTGGCCTCCGCCAACCATCGACTCCGGCCCGCCTCCGCCGACCTGGGGCTCGTGATCTTCGCGACTCCCGGCGACCTCGCCGCCCAGCACGAGGGCCGTAGCGGCCGGCCCCGCATGGCGATCCATACCTTCCCGCTGGCCTTCGGCCTCTGGGCCGACGCCTATGACCGGGGCGTGTCGCTGCGAACCGTCCGCGTCACGCAGGTGCCCGAGTCGTGCTGGCCGCTGGCGGCGAAGGTCCGCAGCCGGCTCCACTACCACCTCGCCGATCGCGAGGCCCACGCCACCGAGCCCGGCGCGCGGGCCGTGCTCGCCCACGCGGACAGGCGGATCAGCGAGACCTCGACGGCCAACGTGGCGATCGTCACCGCCGACGGGATCGCGACTCCGCCGCCCGCCGACGCGCTCGGCGGCGTGAGCCTGGCATGCGCCCGCACGCTGGCCGCTGCGCTCGGCATGCCCTGGGTGGAGCGGTCGCTCACCGCCGCCGACCTCACGGCCGCCGACGAGATCCTGCTCACGAGCACGCCCAACTGCGTGCTGCCGGTCGCGAGGTTCGACGGCCGGCCCGTCGGAGCGGGCGTGCCGGGCCCGACATTCCGCCGCCTGCTCGAGGCATGGAGCGGGCTCGTGGGCCTCGACATCGCCGACCAGGCGCGGCGCGAGCGGGTGGTGCCATGACGAGTCCGGCCACGTTGATCCGCACCGGCAATGGATCGCCGGCGGGCCCGGCCCGCTACGACGTGCGGCACACCACGACCTACACCTACTCCGAGTCGGTGCCGGTCTGCCACAACCAGATCCACCTGGTGCCCCGCGACCTTCCGACCCAGCGGCTCCTGTCGTCCTTCGTGGCGGTCGACCCGCAGCCTGGCCACGTCTCCACGCATGTCGACTCATTCGGCAACACGGCGGGCATCTTCTCGATCGACGAACCCCACGCACGGCTCGCGATCGTGGCCACGAGCCGCGTGGAGGTCGACGCGCCGCGCGACTGGACGACGCTCGCCCCGATCCCGTGGGAAGCGCTCCGCGACCGGCTCCGGCGGGGCACCGACGAGGCCACGCTCGAGGCCCGGCAGTTCACCGACGATTCGCCGCTGGTCCGCACGTCGCCCCGGCTCGCCGACTGGGCGGCTGCGTCGTTCACGCCCGGCCGCCCTTGGACGGAGGCGGTGATCGACGTCACCCGCCGGATCCACCGCGACTTCGCCTATGACCCCGCGGCGACGACCACCGGCACGCCGGTGGACGAGGTCTTCTCGCTGCGGCGCGGCGTGTGCCAGGACTTCGCGCACCTCCAGATCGCCTGCCTGCGGTCGCTCGGCCTGGCCGCCCGCTACGTGAGTGGCTATCTCTCGAACGAGCGGCGGATGCAAGGCTCGGCCGGCGAGGGCGCCTTCGAGGCCGGCATGGTGGGCGCCGATGCGTCGCACGCCTGGGTGTCGTGCTGGGGCGGCGACGAGGGCTGGCTCGATCTCGATCCCACCAACGACTGCGTTACCGGCACCCTCCACGTGACCGTCGCCTGGGGCCGAGACTACGGCGACGTCAGCCCCGTGAAGGGCGTGTGCGTGGGGGGCGGCCGCCACGACATCCACGTGGCAGTCCACGTGACCAGGATCGCGTGATGCGCCGCCGTTTCATGCCCCGCACCACCCGACTGCTGCTCTCGCTCACCCTCGCCGCGATCGCGGTGCCGCTGGTGCCGTGGCTTCTCTGGGGCGCGCGGCTGGACCATGCGGTCGCGGCCTGGCTGGATCCGCCCCCGCCGCCGGCCGTGCTCGCCGCCGCCGAGATCGGCGTGCTGGCCACCGACATTCTCCTGCCGGTGCCGTCGAGCCTGGTGGCCACGCTCGGCGGCGCGAGCCTGGGCGTCGTGGCGGGCAGCGCCTGCGGCGGGCTGGGCCTCACGCTCGGCTCGATGGCCGGCTGGCTGCTCGGCCGGATCGCCGCCGCCAAACGCCTCGCGGGGGTCGATCCATCGGCCCGCGCAGCGCTCGCCGCCCGGGAGCGCCGCTTCGGACCGCTCGCCGTGGTGCTCACCCGACCGCTGCCGATCCTCGCCGAGGCGACGGCGATCCTCGCGGGCGCCGCCGGCATGCCGTGGCGGTCATTCCTCGCCGCCGCCGCCCCCGCCAACCTCGCGATCGCCTTCGCCTGGACTCTCGCGGGCGCCCTCGGCCGCGACGCCGACTCGCTCCAGTGGGTGGCCGTCGCCGCGTTGGCCGTGCCCGCGATGGTGGCCGCGCTCGCGGCGGTGCGGGGCCGGCCGGCAGACGGGATTCCGGCTGCCTGACGGGCTACACTCTCGGCCCCGCCGCACCCGCTCGGATCACATCCCGGAACCCGCCATGGACGCCCCCGGCTCGATCCTCGACATCTTCCTGAAGCTCGACGAGGTCCTGCATGGCGTGCTCCAGGCCTGGGGCCAGTGGACCTACGCGCTGCTGTTCGCGATCATCCTCTGCGAGACGGGGCTCGTGGTCACGCCCTTCCTGCCGGGCGACTCGCTCCTGTTCGCGGCCGGCGCCATGGCGGCGCTCTATCCGGACGACCTGAACGTGTTCCTGCTGCTCGGGCTGCTCTCGGTGGCCGCGATCATCGGCGACACGCTCAACTACGCGATCGGCCGCTGGATCGGCCCCAGGGCGTTCACGATCAACCGCTGGTTCCTCAAGCACGAGCACCTCGAACGCACACAGGCCTTCTACGAGAAGCACGGCGGCAAGACGATCGTGCTCGCCCGCTTCGTGCCGATCGTCCGCACGTTCGCGCCGTTCGTGGCCGGTGTCGGCAGGATGCACTACCCCACGTTCCTCTTCTACAACGTGGTCGGTGGCATCGCCTGGGTGCTGATCTGCACGCTCGCCGGCTACTTCTTCGGCAACGTGCCGGTGGTGAAGGAGAACTTCGAGCTCGTGGTGGTGGGCATCGTGCTCGTGTCGGTGCTGCCGATCGCGTGGGAGATGTGGTCGGCCCGCCGCGCGGCTCGGTCGGGGCACGGGTAGCCCCGAGCCCACACAGGGCGCCCCTGCCCGAGCGTCACGCCAGCGACCGGGCCGTCTCGTCGAACACGGCCGTGAACTCGCCGCGGACGCGGGCCGCGGTGTCGTGGACATCGGCCGCGAGGGACGCGGCGTCGGGGTAGCCGAGGAGCAGGGCGAGGGTGTGCCGCTCGGCATCCGCCTCCGGAAAATCGTGGCGGGCGGCCGCGGCCAAGAGCCGGAGCCGGCCCTCGATCGACCGCAGCATGCGGTAGCTCCGCGCCAGGAAGGCGAACCTCGCGAGGTCGATCACGCCGCAGTCGCGGAGCGCCACGAGCGCCGGGAGCGTGCCGGTGGTTCGCAGGCGGGGCTCGCGACGGCCGTGCACGAGCTGGAGCATCTGGGCCACGAACTCGATGTCCACCACGCCCCCCGGGCCCCGCTTGAGGTTCGTCGGCTTCGCGCCTTCCTCCATGCGGAACCGCATCCGCCGGATCGCCTCCACGTCGGCCGCGGTCCAGGGGCGGCCGTAGGTGGCCTCGTCGATAAGCGACTGCACGCGGGCGATCGCGGCCGCACCGCCCACCACCGGGCGGGCCTTCACCAGCGCCTGCCGCTCCCAGATCGCCGCGGGCCCGTCGGCCGCGACGTAGCGGGCGAACTCGTCGAGCGAGATCGCCGCCGGGCCGCTCCGGCCGCTCGGCCGCAGCCGCGAGTCGAGCTCGTAGAGCCGGCCCTGCGGGCCGAAGGCGTTGAACACCCGCATCGTCCGCTGGGCCAGCTCGCCGAAGAAGTGGGCGTTGCTGGTGCCGCCGCCGGCCTTGCGGCTGCCGGCGACCGTCGCGCCGTCGTGGTCATAGAGGAAGATCACGTCGACGTCGCTGGCGTAGTTCATCTCGCGGCCGCCGAACTTGCCCATCGCGAGCACGACCGGCCCCGCCGGCTCGCCCGACGCGGCCGTCGGCCGCCCGAGCCGTTCGACGAGCCGCGCCATCTCGAGCGCCACCACCTGCTTCACCAGGGCCTCGGCGATGCCGGTGAGTGCGGCCGTCGTGGCGTCGGCGTCCTGCCGGCCGAGGATGTCGCGAACGCCCACGCGAAGCTGCTGCGACGACTTGAAGGCATGGAGAATCGGCTCGGCGTCGACCGCCCCGCGGCAGAGCTCCGCGAGGCTCTCGTCGAGCGACGTGGCCGTCGGCAACCCCTCGATGAGCAGGCCGTCGAGCAGCTCGTCGATCATGCCCGGGTTGGTGACCAGCAGGTTCGCGAGGAACGGACTCGCCGAGCAGAGCCGTACCGTCAGGTCGAGCGACGGCGGATGGAAGCTGAACAGCTCCCAGAGCACGCCCTTGCCCCCCAGCGAATCGGCCACCGACGCGAGCGTGGCGAGCGTGGCATCGGGATCGGGCGTGCCCCCGACCGCGGCGAGGAGCCGGGGGGCGATCGCCGCGAGGAAGTGACGGCAGCGACGGGTGGAGAGAAACCGCACCCGCTCCTCGCCCAGCGACGTGAGCATGCGGTGCGCCGCCGCCGGATCGCGAAACCCGTGCCCCGCGAGCACGGCTCGCACCGTGTCGGCATCCGGCTCGGGATCGAGCACGAGATCGACCTCCGGCTCGGGGGCCGCGTCGTCCGGAAAGGCGTCGTGCAGGAGGTGATCGAGGATGCGGCGGTTGAGGGCGGTCGCCTCCGCGAGTTCTCCCCGCAGCCGCTCGCGGCCGGCCGCCTCGCCGCCGTAGCCGAGCCGGCTGGCCAGCCTGCCCAGCTCCACGTCCGACGTGGGCAGGCTGTGCGTCTGCCGGTCGTAGAGGATCTGGAGCCGGTGCTCGACCGTGCGGAGGAGCGTGTAGGTGCGCTCCAGGATCTCCCGTTCCTGATCGGTGAGGCTGCCGGCCGCAGCCAGCCGCCGGATCGCCTCGAGCGTGGTGCCGGTGCGAACGGCCGGCGTGTCGCCCCCCGCGAGCAGCTGCAGAAACTGGATCGTGAACTCGATGTCGCGAATCCCGCCGCGGCCCGTCTTCACGTCGGTGGCATCGCTGCCTGCGCGGATCGACCGCTGCTCGATCCGCCGCTTCAGGGCCTTGATCCCGCTGATGTCGGCACGGGAGAGCCAGCGCCGCCAGATCCAGGGCTCCAGCGCCTCGAGCAGCCGGCCGCCGAGATCGGTGTCGCCCCCCACGCACCGCGCCTTCACCCACGCCTGCCGCTCCCAGGTGCGGCCCGCCTGGTCGAAGTAGCGGAGCATCGGCTCGAGCGCCAGCGACGCCGGCCCGGTGCGGCCGTGCGGCCGCAGTCGCAGATCGACGCGGTAGGCGACGCCATCTTCCGTGGCATCGGCCACGAGCCGCACGGCATTCTGCACGACGCGGTCGAAGAACTCCTGGTTGGTCGATGGCCGCGGCCCGTCGACGCGGCCGTCGGCCGAGTGCACGAACACGAGATCGACGTCGCTTGAGTAGTTGAGCTCACGGCCTCCGAGCTTCCCGAGGGCGAACACCGCGATCGTCGCCGGGCGGCCGTCGGGCTCGCGTGGCACGCCCCGCTGGCGGGTCGCCTGGGCCAACGCCGCCCGCAGGGCGAGATCCACCACGCAGTCGGCCACGTGCGAGATCTGCTGCACGACCGTCTCGAGCCGCTGGCCCTCGACGATGTCACCGTAGGCGATCCGGAGCATCTGCCGCCGCTTGAACCGCCGGATCGCCCGGGCCACACGATCCGGCTCGTCGCCTCCGCCAACCTCGGCCGCGAGCGCCGCCGCGAGCGTCTCCTGCTTCTCCGGACGCCCGCGACCGACGCGAATCTCCTCCCACGCCTCGGGGTCGGCGATCACCAGCTCCGCGAGATACGGGCTCGCGGCGAAGATGCCGAGCAGGATCTCCAGCGCCCGTGGATCACGGTCGAAGAGCGCGGCCGTGGCCAGCGGGCTCCGCACCGCCGCGAGAAACCTCTCGAGCGCCACGAGCACGCGATCGGGGTCGGCGACGCGGGGCAACGCAGCAGCCAGCCGCGCCGCGAGCCCGGCGAGCAGGTCGAGCGACACGCCGGCGACCGCGATGGCCCTGAGGCTCCGCTGCGCGACCGTCGGATCCGCCAGCCCGGCCGCCTCGCCCCAGGCGGCGGCGGCAGCCGCGTCGTCGAGGAGCCGGCCCACGTCGTCGGCCGTGGCCACGTCAGCCCCGCGACGAGCCGGAGGTCGTCGACGCCGCACGGTTCACCGGCAACGCGATGTCATGCAGCGGCAGCGACTCGCCCGCTTCCAGTTCGGCGAGCGGCACCGCGTCGGCCAGGCCGTCGGCCACCACGCCCGACAGCGACCACGCGCCGGCCGCGAGGATGTCGATGTCGACGAGCCGGCCGATGAGCCGCGTGGGGGCGTCGAACACCACGATCCGGTCGCACATGGTGCGGCCCGTGAGCTGCGCCATGCCGTCGGGCCCGGGATCGACCGCCCGCTTCTCGTCGCGGGTGGAGAGCCCCTCCACGAGCACCTGCTGCCGCGTGCCCACGAACCGGCGGTTGCCCGCGAGGCTCGCCTCCTCCTGGGCCTCGAGCAGGAGCCGGTTCCGCTCCTTCTTCACCTCCTCCGGCACGTCGTCGGGGAGCCGGTCGAAGGCCTTCGTGCCCGGCCGCGGGCTGTACTTGAAGATGAAGCTGTTCTTGAACCCCACGGCCTTCACGAGTTCGAGCGACGTCTGGAACTCCGCGTCGGTCTCGCCGCAGAAACCCACGATGAAGTCGCTCGTCACGGCCGCATGCGGGATCGCGGCGCGGATCCGGCCGAGCATCTCCATGTACTCCCCGATCGTGTAGCCCCGCTTCATGCGGGCGAGCACGTCGTCGGAGCCATGCTGGGCGGGCACGTGGAGGTAGTGGCACACCGTCGGCAGGTCGCGGACCGCCGCGATCAGGTCGTCGGTCATGTCCTTCGGGTAGTTCGTCACGAACTTGATCCGGTCGAGGCCGTCCACGCCGTCGAGGAGCGCGAGCAGGTCGGCCAGCCGGGTGGTGCGGCCGCCGTCCGACCAGCGGTAGCTGTTGACCGTCTGGCCGATGAGCGTGATCTCGCGGCAGCCCTCGGCCACGAGCTTCCGCGCCTCGGCGACGATCGTCTCGGGCGCCCGCGCCTGCTCGGGCCCGCGCACGTGCGGCACCACGCAGAACGCGCAGAACTTGTCGCAGCCCGTCTGCGTGCGGATGAACGCCTGGAAGGGCGTGGGCCGCATCGCGGCATCGCGATCGGGGTCGTAGCTCTCGAAGCTCCGCGCGATCGCGTCGCGGCTGCCCGCCTTGCGGTCGAGGCTCACCTCGATCCGCGGCCCGCCGCCGGCGAGGATCTCGCCCACGAGCGTCGGCACCTGGTGGAGCTGCCCCGGCCCGACCACGAGGTCGACCCACGGAGCCCGCTTGCGGATCAGGTCCTGGTCCTTCTGGGCCATGCAGCCGAGCACGCCGACCACCACGTCGGGCCGCTTCGCCTTCACGCTGCGGATCCGGCCGAGCGCCGAGTAGATCTTGTCTTCGGCGTGCTGGCGGACGGAGCAGGTGTTGTAGAAGACGGCGTCGGCCTCGGCCGCCGCGGGGGCCATCTCCCAGCCCTGCCGGCGAAGCGACGCCACCACGAGCTCGCTGTCGAGCACGTTCATCTGGCAGCCGACGGTCTCGATCCAGAGCCGCTTGGTCATGAGGCGGATTCTACTCCGCCCGCGGTTGGTTCGGGAGCCGTTCGCAGGACTCCGGCTCCAGAGAGCCGCACTCTCACGAGCGATGCGGGGTGCCATTGCTCAGGCACGCGACGCTCGGGGTGGGCTCGGGGTTGCCCATGCCCCGTCGCCGGACGTTCACCTCGGCCATCGTGGCCTCGGCTCACTCGGATGCCGCCTTCACTTCGCCGGGCACCGATCCGCCGCAGGCGGATTGGTCGCGGCTTCGTTTGGCGGCATACGCCGGCTCTCGGGGCATGGGCAACCCCGAGCTGAGTGCAGGCCCGATTCAGGAAGCGGAACGCCGTCAGGCGTACGGCTGCCGACGAGCGGGCGTCGCTATCGCGTCACTCCGCGCCGAGCACTGCGCCGGGGAGCAAGGGGCTGCCGCGGAGGAAGTCGGCCGCGGGCATGCTGCGGCGGCCCTCCGGCACCACCCGCGTGATCGCGAGTGCCGTGCCGTTGCCGCAGGCCACCACGAGCCGGCCGCCGGAGGTGTCGAGCACGGTGCCCGGCGCGACGCCGCTTGCGGCGGCGGGGTGCGCCGCGAGTTCCACGTCGTCGAGCACGAGCCGCTGCCGCTGGCCGTCGCCCCGCGTGACGAAGGTCGTCAGCCGGGGCCATGGCTCGAGCGCCCGCCGCAGCCGTTCGAGCACGGCGGCGGGCTGCGACCAGTCCACCAGCCCGTCCTGCTTCGCGAGCCGGGGCGCCCGAGTGGCCCGCGCCGCGTCCTGCGGGATGCCGATGCCGGCCACTGTGCCCGTCGCCGCGAG
>JBJTRH010000328.1:0-3596 GCA_046076065.1 Planctomycetaceae bacterium
GGATAGCGGCGGCCTGGATCGATCCGCGACTGCCGATCGTCGATGGTGCCATGCCGGGCAAGGAACTCCGCGCCGGTGATCGACTCGGGAAGCTGGTCGCGGCCTGCCATGGCCAGCTCGGCAGGCGTCGCCTCGGCCAGATGCCCGAACCGCCGGCCGAGCGTGTGCTCGAGCATCGCGCGGCCCATGAAGGCGGCGGCCCTGGCCGTGGCGTAGGGCGAGTCGGCCACGGCGTGGCGGATGCCGCTCGGCCAGCCCACGACGACCGCGCCGGCCGGCAGCCGCACGCCCTCGTCCAGCAGATCGGGCCTGCACAGGATCGGGAGCAGTTCTCCCGCGCGGCCATGCGCCGAGGCGAGCTGGTCCATCAGACCGCACGGGGCGCCCACCACCTCGTTCTCGGCCCGCTGCGCGAGCCGGGCGAGCGCCGTCCCGGCGAACCGCACGCCCACGAGCCGCTCGAGCGCCCGCAGCGTCGCCACCTCGAGGGCGGCACTGCTGCTCACGCCCATCGACGTCGGCACGTTCGACGCGATCGTGATGGCCAGCCCACCGGCGGGCCGCCAGCGCCACGCGGCGGCAAACAGCGCCAGGCAGCCCAGCGGGTACCGGCCCCATGTCGGCACCGCCTGCGCGTCGAGCCAGCGCCGCAGCGGTGCCGCATCGGTCAACGCTGCCGCAACGACGTCGCCGGGGGGCAGCGGCACCCGCACGGCCCGGGTGCCGGTGGATGCCACCGTGATGCCGGGCTCGCGCTGCTCGGTGATCGTGACGCGGGTGACGAGCGAGAGCGGCATCTGCAGCACCAGGCTGCCGCTGTAGTCGGCCACGCCGCCGAGCACGTCGAGCCGGCCGGGCGCGATCCCTTCCCCGCGCCTCGCGCCGCCGGCATCGCTCATGCCCCCGGCCCCTCGATGCGCGCCGCGCGGTAGTGCGGCCCGCCGGCGGCGCGGAGCTCGGCCGCCTTCTCGTCGGGATTGGATTCATTGGTCATCGACCCCCCGCCGACTTCGGGGCCCGCGAGATACTTCAGCGTGTCCGGTCTCCGCAGCGGGGGATGAAACTCGACATGAAACGGATACGACGCATGGTCGCCGCCGTCGGTCGGCGCCTGGTGCACCGCCATCACGTAGGGCATCGGCATCCGCCAGAGGTTGTCGTAGCGGATCGCGACCTCCCGGATCATCGCCCCGAGCAGCCGTCGCTCGGACGCGGCGAGGTCGAGCAGCGAGGCGACGGGCCGACTGGGGAGAACCATCACCTCGTAGGCATAGCGGGCGAACCAGGGCACGCAGGCGACGAAGGCCTCGTTCTCAGCCACGACTCGGCCGCCCGCGCGCTCGCGGTCGAGGATGTCCTGCGCCAGGAAGCGGCCGGTCCGGGCAAAGTGCCGCCGCCCCGACTCCACTTCCCGCACCGTATGGCCGTAGATCAGATCGCCTGCGTAGATCTGACAGTGGGGATGGGGGTTCGACGTGCCGACGAGCTCTCCCTTGTTCTCGAACACCAGCACGTGCCGCACTTCGCGCCGCGCCGCGAGCTGGGCGGTCCGCTCCGCCCAGAGATCGACCACGGCCGCCGTCTCGTCAACCGTCAGGTCGACCATGGTCTTGGAGTGATCAGGGTGATAGCAGACCACTTCCGCCGTGCCGTGCGCCGGCCGCACGCGATAGAGGTCGTCGCCGAGAACCCGTGCAGGCGCGTCGAGCCCGAAGCACGGCAGGTCGTTCGTGAACCAGAACGTGCCCGCGTAGGCCGGGTTCACCCCGCCCAGCCGGCGGTTGCCGGGGCAGAGCGCGCACGTGGGATCGTAGGCGGGCGCGGCCGCCGCCGCGTGGGGCTTCGTCTCGCCCAGCCATGGCCGCCCGCCGCGATGAGCCGTGAACAGCACCCACTCCTCGCGAAGCGGATGCCAGCGCTGCTCCCACGTGGGCGAATCATCGCCGGAAGGCTCAGGTCGTGACATTCGCAGGGCTCGTAGTTGCGCAGGCCACCGTCATCGCTGGCGGCACTCGCGGATCATAGAGCGGTGAGGTGCGGTTGCAAACGCGCCGAATGCGTGTCGTCACCATCCGGTCCGACTACGATCACGGCATGCCCCTGAGGACTCGTCCACCCATGACGCTCGGATCGCGAGACAGCCGAATCACGATCGCGGCGGCTGCCTGGCTGGCCGTGGCCGTGGCAGCGCATGCGCAGCTCCCCGCTTTCCCCGGAGCCGACGGTGCCGGTCGCCTCGTCACCGGCGGCCGCGGCGGCGGCGTCTACCACGTCACGAGCCTCGCCGGCAGATACAACGACCCCAACCGCGCGGCCTTCGGCACGCTTGCCTACGGGCTCTCCGACGCCAACTTCACCGTCAATGGCGTGGTTCAGCCGCGAACGATCGTGTTCGACGTCGGCGGCACGATCGACCTCGGCAGCTGGGACACGCAGTGCCGACTGACCACGGGCCGCAACATCACGATCGCCGGGGAGACGGCGCCGGGTGGCATCACGGTCATGGGCGGCGTGATCAAGGTCGCGGGGGGCAACACGATCATCCGCAACCTCACCGTCGCCCCCGGCTACGGCGCCCGCGGCATCGGGGCCGATGGCATCCCCGACAGCTACGTCTACGACGCCTTCGACATCAGCGGGCAGGGGATCATGATCGACCACTGCTCCACGGTGTTCGCGACCGACGAGCACATCAGCGCCAACGAACTCGCCGCCGACATCACCTTCCAATACACCAACATCTCGCAGGGGCAGAACTACCCCAACTTCGACACCAACGGCACCTACACGGGCCATGCATTCGGCTCGCTGCTCCAGATGGGCACGGGCGCGAAACTGAGCGTGCACCACAACCTCTACGCTCACCAGAAGGGACGTCTGCCCCGGGTCGGCAGCACCGTCGGCACGGGAGCGATCAACGACTTCCGCAACAACGTGTTCTACAACTGGTTCGGCACGGCCGGCACCGGGGCGAGCGGCCAGCCGAGCTTCAACAACTTCGTGGGCAACTTCTACCTCGCGGGGCCGGGGGGCGAGAACGCGGTCGGCGGCACGACCGCGGCGATCACCACGTCGCCGGGTGGCACGGGCATCTTCGACGGGCTCAACGCATCGGGTACACGCGTGCATCACACGCTGAACCTCAAGGACACCAACAAGGACGGCGACCGCAACGATGGCACGGCCCTGGCCAACTCCGACTTCGGCTCCTCGTCGATCGTGGCCACCCCCTACGACGCCGGCTACGTGGGGATCACCGACTCGGGCACGGCGGCGTTTGAGCGGGTGCTCTCCTTCGTGGGAGCCCGCTGGTGGTCCCGGGACGGGGTCATCGACACTGTGGACGAGCGGATCATCCAGGAGACGCGGACGGGCACCGGCAAGATCATCGCCTGGGCCGACAACCCCGGCGATGCGACCGACGGCGCCGAGTGGAATGCGCTGAAAAACGCCCCGCTCCAGACCCGCCCCGTGGGCTGGGACACCGACGCCGACGGCATGCCCGATGCCTGGGAGCGAGCGCTGGGCCTCGACTCGGCGGCGGCGAATCACAACGGCGACGTCGACGCCGACGGCTACACCGACCTCGAGGAGTA
>JBJTRH010000329.1:0-11262 GCA_046076065.1 Planctomycetaceae bacterium
GACGCGGACGTCGTCCCAGGCCGTCGCCCCCGTCGAGGCCACGGCCGTGCCGAGCGTGGCCCAGCGGACGAGCGTCGGATCGAAGGCCCACGAAAAGGTCTTCTTCGTCTCGACGGTCCGCGCCGCGTTCCAGCCGCGGAAGGTCGCCTGCCAGGTCGTCGGGGTCGCGGAATCACGCACCAGATCGAGCCGCATAAAGTGCCAGCCCGCCTCGGCGGCGAGGCCCGTGTTGATCTCGGCCACCACGCCCGGCTGCGACGCGTCGACGTACTCGATCCGATACGTGCCCTTCGCCGCCGCTCCCATCCGCACGAGCCCCGCATCGGCCACGGTGGGGAAGGAGGCCAGGCCGAGCATGCCGCGATTGGTGCCCGCCGAGTCCGACAGCCAGCCCTGCACGACCACATGATCCAGCCCGGCGAGGTCGACCGGCCGCATCAGCCGCGAGGCCTGGTTCGCGGCGGCCGCATACTTCCGCCCCGCCCCGCGGGCGTCCTGCTGGGCCACCGTGCCCCAACTGCCGGATTGCAGCACCCAGTTGCTCGCGGGCATGCGGCTCGTGGCGGCCTCCTCCCACGTCTCCGAGAATCCCGCGGGGCCGCTCGCCGCGGGGAGGTACGAGCCCGCGTCGTAGAGCCCGGTCGTCATCAGGTCGGCGAAGTCGAGCACGTCGAGCATGCCGTCGGCGTTGCCGTCACCATCCGACCACGTGGACGCCCCGCCGGTGTCATACTTGCCGGAGGCGATCATGTTCGTCACGTCGAGCACGTCGAGCACACCATCGAGATTCGTGTCGCCGAGGGCGGCGAACGCGATCGTCAGCCCGCCGTCGTCGCTGACCACGTGGCCCACGCCTCGGCCCGCCCGGGCGGCGGCCGACGACGACACGATCCCGGTCGGACCGTTCCAGCCGCCGCCATTGCGACCGGCATAGAGCGCCTGCCGCACCGCCGCGAGGTCGTATCCGCCCGCCGCGACCACCACGCCGCCCGACCCCACGTCGAGCCGCCCCCCAACCGCGACCTGCAGGCCGCCCGCAGCAGGACGCGACGCGCCCGTGTCGAGCCGCAACCGGGCCGAGTGGCCGATCGCCAGGATCCCGCCTCCGAGTCCGGTCGCCTGCCGCACGAGCACGTCGCCGCCGTCGATCGCCGCACCTCCAGCGAGCGTGCCACAGTTGGTCACCTCGAGCCCACCGCCGCCGCGCTTCACGAGCCGCGCCTGGCCGGCGAGGCCCCCGAGGATCGCGGAGGAGCCGGGGGCGTCGACCTCCAGCGACGTGCCGGCAGGACCGGCCACCACGCCCTCGAAGCGGACGCGTGAGCCATCCGCCGTGGTCCGGGTGATCACGCCACCGCCGAGGGTCACGTTGCCCGCGTAGGTCTGGCTGCCCGGAGTGACCACGTTCGCGGCGAGCGTGATCGCGGGCGAACCGATCTCCACGCCCCCCGACGCCGGGCTGAGCCCCCGGGAGATCAGCGTCGTCTCGATCGTCGACGCCACCGTGAGCGGGTCGCTGATCGGCTGTGCCCCGGTCGCCGGCAGTTCGAGGCGGTCGACGCCGGTCGAGCCCGTGACGGAGATCGCGGTCGTCGTCGCCACGGGAAAGTTGCCGACCGACACATTGTTGGTGTTGCGGACGGTGTAGTTCGTGCCGTCGCTGGAGAGGCGGGCGATCTGCTCCGGCACGGTCGACGACGGGGTGAACGTGATCCGCAGTTCACCCGACACCAGCGACGCCTGCACGGCCAGCAGGCGACGGCTCTCAAGCGGCTCCAGGGCGAGGCCGTGGCTCCGGGCACCGCGTCGCTGGTTCGTCGCTCTGATCGGTCGCATACACCGCTTCACACCGCGTCGCCGACCACCCGGGTGCCGCCTGGCCCCCCAGATCCCTCGGGTCCATCCTACCCCGGTCGGTGGGGAGGGAAAGGTTTCGGCACGCCCTACAGACCGGTCTCCGGGATTGTCTCGCCACCCGATCTGGTCGCCAGGGCGGTCACCACGGCGTCGTCCGCGGTGATCGGGATCGCCTGCACGTGGCCGTCGACGAACACGAACTGCGTGCTGCCCGGGTGAGGGCCGCCGAAGTGCCGCTGCGGTGCCCCAGAGTTGACCTCCGCCAGCGAGAACGCCGAGCCGCTGCGAGGCTCGAGCAACTTGTAGAGAAACACCTCGCTGGTGCGGCGGCTCTTGCCGAGCATCCGCCGTGACGCGGCTCTCGCGCCGCTGTACACGCTCCGATCGCCGCCGTCGCCGCGGGCCACGGTCGGGTCGATCCACTTCTCGCCGAACATCGTCGTCTTGCTCGTCCCGTCGGTGACCTTGCCGAGGGAAACCTGGTGCTGCGTCGCCACGACCTTCGGCTCGATGCCGGGATCGGGAATCGCGGGCTCCACCACCGGGATGCCCGGAACGACGGCTCCGTCAAGTTCCCGAAAACGCTGCTGCACCGACTGCTGGCCCCCCGCGGTATTGTCCTCGCCCTTGGTGTGCATGGTCCCGAAGCTGGCGGCATAGTCCGACGTGATTCCACCGGTCACGCCGCTGAGCGAGCGAAAGTCGTTCACACTGAGCACGGCCGGCGGCCGGGAGGCGCAGGAATACGCCTTCACGGGCGTCTGGTAGGCGGCCGGCTTCTGTGCCGACACCAGCCGCTTGAGATCCCAGAGATCGGCGGTCGTCTTCTCCTCCATGTAGGGCAGCAGGAGGGCCGCCCACGTGGGCCACGAATCCTGCGAGTTGATGTAGTTGTTGTCGCCGAGGTAGGCCGGCACGAGGAACTTCTTCGCGCTCTCGTAGTTGAGGGCCGCGAGGCCGATCTGGCGGAGATTATTGGTGCACTGCGTCCGACGCGCCGACTCCCGCGCAGCCTGCACCGCCGGCAGCAGCAGCCCGATCAGCACCGCGATGATCGCGATCACCACCAGCAGCTCCACCAGCGTGAAGCCCTCGCGGCGACCACGACGGCCGCGCGACGCGTCGGCACGCCAGGGCAGGGCAGGGGTCATCACCGGTTCTTCCCCCTTCGCAGCGAACGCCCGCCGCGGCCCGCGGCCGCCAGCAGCGCCACCGCCGCCGCAGCCGCCGTCGTCACCGGCTCCGGCACGGCCGCCACGCCGCCGCCAGACGCCGTGTTGTAGCTCCCTGCGTCGTACAGGCCCGTCGCGAAGAAGTCTGCAGCGTCGAGGATGTCGGCGATCCCGTCGTAGCTGAAGTCGCCCTCGTTCCACGTCGCCGGCAGGCCCGTGTCGAACTTGCCGCCGGCCAGGAAGTTGGAGGCGTCGAGGATGTCGATCGTCCAGTCGATGTTCGTGTCGCCCGGGGCCGCGTAGGCCGCCGTCAGCGAGCCGTCGCCGTTGTCGATCCAGCCCACCGCCCGCGGCACGCTCGCGGCCACCTGGGCCGCGGCCGTCGTCGACGTGATGCCCGAGGTGCCGTTCCAGGAGCCGTCGCCCCGGCCCTCGAGGATCTCGGCCACGAGGTCCGGGGCGGTCATCCCGCCCGCGATCGTGAGGGCCCCGCGCGTGAGATCCACGAGGCCGTTGCCGGATGCGAGGTCGAGGCTCGCCACGGCCGCGCTGGTGACCGGGGCCACCTGCCCGGTGCCGCCGGCCACCACCACCAGCCGGCTCGCCGAGAGCGCCGACCCGTTGGCGAGCTGCAGCACGCCCCCCTGCACGGTCGTGCTGCCCGTGAGCGTGTTGGCCTGATCGAGCACCAGCGTGCCGCCGCCGGTCTTCACCATCGGGATCGAGCCCGAGAGCGTGGGATACCCGGCCTGGGTCTGCGTCTGCGTGCCGCTGGCCACGTTGATCGTGATCACGCTCCGGGCGGCGGAGGTGAACACGAGCCGCAGGTCGTTACCGCTCTGGGCGATGCTGAACGTCCCGCCACCGAGCGGGTTGGTGAACCCACCGGTGCCGTTCGTGGCCGACGTGTTGATCACGAACTTGTCGGCCGCAAACCCCGTGATGCCACCGGCCGCCTTGGCGATCGTCCAGGAGTAGCTCTGGCCCGAACTGAAGTTCGCCACGCTGCCGCTCACATCCGGGCCGGTGCCCGAAAGCGTCCACAGGTTGAGCCGAAACGGATCCGACGACGTCGCCGCGATCGTCAACGCCCCGCCCGCGTCGAGAAGGTCCCACGCTCCCACCGCCCCGGCCGTGCCCGACGCCGACAGCAGCTGCCAGTTGTAGTTGCCGCCCGAGCCGAACGTCACGGCGTCCGTGACCGAGAGCGTGCCAGGGCTCATGCCTGGCGACACCGTCGCGCCCCCCGCCACCGACACCAGGCCCACCACCGTGCCGCCGCCGCCCAGCGACTGGCTCGAGGGAACCGCATACGCTCCCCCAGCCACGTCCGCCACGTAGAACGTCGCCCCGGGCGACACCGTCACCGACGACGACGACGCCACAGAGCCCGCCTCACCCAGCGAGAGCGTGCCCGCCTCGATGCTCGTCCGGCCCGTGTACCCCTGCGACGTGCCGAACGTCAGTACACCCGTTCCGGCCTGCACAAAACCGCCGGACCCGCTGATCGCAGCGGCGATCGTCACGTCGTCCGACCGCTTATACGACAGCGTCGCGTTGTTCACCACCGGGCCGCCGCCCAGCGTCCCCGTCGTGCCGGAGTTCCCCACCTGAAGCACGCCCCCGCTCACCGTCGTCGTGCCCGTGTAGGTGTTCTTCCCGGACACAATCCAGCGGCCCGAACCGGCCTTCGTGAGCGACACCGGAGACACGAGCCCCAGGTTGCCCGTCGTCGTGTTCACGTTGTCGATGATCACCGTGCGGATCTCATTGGCGGCCGCGTTCGTGCCGTTGAGCACGAGCATCCGACCTGGGCTCGTCACCGCCCCGTCGTTCTGATTGAAGAAATCGTTGCCATACAGCGGGTGCGTGGTATCGCGACCGTCGGCCGTGAACACCAGCGGCCCGGTGCCGTTGTGCGTGACCCAGGCCGTGCCCGTGGCGGAGATGTTCGGGCCGCTGCCGATCTGGAAGTAGCGGTTGGTCCCCTCGCCCGTGCCCGTGTACTGGAGGATCCCGTAGAGCGCGCCCGTGGCGAGCCGCACCGGCAGGTTGCCCGCGCCGAGCGGGCTCGGCTGACCGATGTTCTCGAGCCTGTCGACCGATACGATCCCCACGTTGACCTGCAGCTGACCGGTGAAGACGTTCTCCCCGGTCAGCGTGAGAGTCGCTCCCGTGCCCGCCTTGCGGAGCGTCCGGGGCGTGCCGTCCTCGACAATCACCCCACTGACGGCCAGGTTGTGCGAGAACGCGCCGTAGGCCGCCGTCCTGATCTCGGTAAAGGTCGGACTCGTGAGCTGCAGATCGAGGGCGATCTCGTCGGTGATGGCCAGCGCCGGCGACGTGACGGCCGACAGCGTCTCGATGGCACCCTTGAGCACGAGCGGGCTGCCCGACAGTCGATGCCCCGCCGTGTTCCCTCCCAGCCCGTCGTTGCGGAACACGAGCCCCGACGAGGCCCCGACGACCTTCGGCATCACGCTCGCCACCGCCGCATTGTTCACGCTCGACGTGCCGGTCGACCCCAGGAAAAACAGCATCGCATCGGTGGCCGGGGGAGTGGGCGAACCGGAAGGCCCCGACCAGTTGCCGGCGTCGGACCAGAGGGCCGACGTCCCCCTGCCGGTCCAGGTGTTCTGGGCCGACACCGGACGAACCACCGCCGCACCGGCGACAGCCAGCACCATGCCGAGCCCGTGCAGGAATCGTCGCCGCATCGTCCACCTCCCACCACGTTCGGCCATGTCCGTCGTCGGCGGCGTCAGGCCGCCATCGGGCCCACCGCCTGCCAACCGGCGCCGCCCGTGAAGACGACGGCCGTGATCGCGAGCAAACAGACGCGACCCCCGCGCTGCTGCATGATCGACGCCTTCCGGCCCATCCCGAAATCGTGGCGTCGAACCCCGCCGCCGACCCCCGGAACGCCTTCGTCAACATGTTTTATTATCACGCGATCTCGACCGTCAAGATTTGGTCGAAAAACCGTTTTTCGCCGCCGCTACCCGCGCGAAAGCGCGAACCGCTCGAGCCGGAAGCGGTGGGCCGCCGCGGCCGGCGTGGCGAAGGCCGCCTCCCGCTGGGCGATCCCGGCCTCGTCGAACACGAACGGCCCCGCCGTCGCCGGCACCGCGTCGGTCGCCTGGGCGACGATCGCCCCGTCGGACACGCGCCGGAGTTCCACCGCCAGCTGCCGCGTCGTCGCGGTGTAGGCGATCGCCGCACGGTAGGCCCGGCCGGTCTCGAGCGGCGCCGCCAGGGGGAGGGTGAGCGACCACGGCGTGCCGTCGCCCGCCACCACCACGCGGGCCGTGGAGGCGTCGACGACTTCCACCGCCAGGCTCTGCCGCGCCGTCGTCGCCGCCGAGTGAAAGAGCCCCGTCAGGATCGGATTGGCGGCGTCGCTGCCGAACGAGGAGATCGTGAGGTCCACCTCCAGCCGGATGTCGTCGCCGCGGGTCAACGGCTCCACCGGCTTCACGTACCGCCGCCGGTGCGGGGCCAGAAGTCCCTCGTGTTCGCCGAAGAAGCCCCGCGACCAGTCTGCCCGCACGTCCACGCCCCCGGCTCCCGCATTCCACCCATACGCCACCGCGTCGGTCGTCATGATGGGCGTCACCTGGTCGGGATCCGACTTGCGGCCGATCGAGAGCATGTCGAAGTCGAAGTACCAGCCCGACGTCAGTGGGTCCGACGAGAAGTCGTCGGTGAAGGAGGCGACGGCCTCGGTGCCGAGGTTGAACGTGCGGTTGGCGATCGACGCCAGGAAGGGATTGAGGACGTTCGACGTGGTCGGGTAGCTCGTCCGCTCCGACCACGTCCAGACATACTCGTCGCTGTAGGCGAGCGTCGTCTGGAGATTCGACCAGGGGCCCGTCGGCCGCAGGAAGCCGCTCGGCCACCCATCGACGAGATTGTAGGGATCGCTCTCCACCCAGGCCGCCATCCCCACCTCGATGAAGTCGTCATACTTCGCCGGATCGGCGGCGTAGGTCCGCCACACGTTGCGGATGTCGGATCGGGTCTGCGCGTATGGATTGCGGTCGCCCGCGTAGGTCACGACTTGGCCGTCTGCCTCGCGGTCCTGGCCGTACCAGAACGTGCTCTCCCAGCCGTGCACGAGCCGCGCGGGCGACTGGATTCCGGTGAGGATGCCGTCGGAAAAATACGAGAGGTTCTGGTAGTGCTGCCAGCCGGCCGCCTGCGTCTCGGGCCCCCATGAGAAGAACATCGTGATGGTGATGTCGGGATACTCCGCCTGCACCGCCTCGATCCACTGCCTGCCCCGCTCCCGCCAGGTGGCGGCGGTGCCGAGCCCGAACGGATACTCCTCGCCGCTGGCGTAGCGGGTGTACTGCTCGGTGTCCATCATGAAGCCCTTGAGCCCGGCTTCGCGGCAGAGGCGGGCGGCGACCGCGGCGTTCTGCACCGCCACGCTCCAGTCCGCCGCACTGGCCGGATCGATCGTGTAGGCGATGTTGTCGTCGTCCCGGGTCATGTCGCTGACGCCGTACCACATGAAGTTGTCGGTCACGTCGCCCCACTGCACCCGCTTGAGGTCGGCCACGGCCGGTGCGACCACGGACCACGGAATCGGCAACTTCGTGAGGCCGATGTTGTGGAACCCGTAGACCGGATTCGCCGTCACCCCCTGCGACACGGTCCAGGCCGGGTCGATCGGGATCGGGATGGTGATGCCGTCGAAGGGATGGTTCGCGAGATACTCAGGGTGGCTCGCGAGCCATGCCGGCGTAGGGGCGTCAGGGCGTTCGAGATTGACCGCGGAGAAGATGCCCGCGCCCACCGACTTCTTGTCGCGGAGTTCGGCCGGGGTCACCCACGCCTGGTAGTCCACGGCCGCATAGCCGGGCACCTCCACGTCGGCGAGCTGCAGGTAATGGTTGCCGCTGCCGTCGGGGCTGAGCCTGGTGGCGAGGATACGGATGCCCCGCGCCTGCACGGCCGCGGCGAAGGCGTGCGTGACGCTGGTGGCGGGAGCGGTCTGGCCCGTGAACGAGCCGCCAGGCACGGTGGTCCACGTGGTCATGTCGGTCGAGGTCTGGATCTCGTAGTCGACCGGAAAGCACCCGCCGCCCGGTCGCGGGACGAGTGTGACGCCCTTCATAGTGATGCCCATGCCGTAGTCGACAGCCAGCCACTCCGTGGCCACGGCCGTCGCGCCGCGGCTCGTGGACGAGAACACCGTGCCGGACGAGCCGTCGATCGCGCGGCCGGGCTCCCACCCGACGAGGCTCGACGACGCGGTCGCGGTCACAGGAGACACCGCCGGCAGCGCCGGCGGCGGCCCGACGTCGGCGAGCGGGCCGACGCGGACGTCGTCCCAGGCCGTCGCCCCCGTCGAGGCCACGGCCGTGCCGAGCGTCGCCCAGCGGACGAGCGTCGGATCGAACGCCAACGAGAACGTCGTCTTCACCTCGGCCGTCCGCGCGGCGTTCCAGCCGCGGAAGGTCGCCTGCCAGGTCGTCGGGGCCGCGGAATCACGCACCAGATCCAGCCGCATGAAGTGCCAGCCCGCCTCGGCGGCGAGGCCCGTGTCGATCTCGGCCATCGCGCCCGGCTGCGCCGGATTAACGTACTCGATGCGATAGGTGCTCTTCGCCGCCGCGCCCATCCGCACGAGCGCCGCATCCGCCACCGTGGGGAAGGAGGCCAGGCCCAGCATCCCGCGGTTCGTGCCCGCCGAATCCGAGAACCAGCCCTGGACGACCACGTGGTCCCGCCCGGAGAGGTCCACCGGTCGCATCAGCCGCGACGGCTGGTTCGCGGCCGTCGCATACTTGCGTCCCGCCCCGCGGGCGTCCTGCTGCGCCACCGTGCCCCAGCTGCCCGTCTGCAGCACCCAGTCGCTCGACGGCAGCCGGCTCGTCGCCGCTCGCTCCCAGGTCTCGCCGAATCCCGTGGACGTCACCACGGCCGGCAGGTAGCCGCCCCTGTCGTAGAGGCCCGTGCCGATCAACTCCGCCACGTCGAGCACGTCCACGAGGCCATCGGCGGTCACATCGCCGGCGGTCCACGCGGCAGGCGTCCCCGTGTCGAACGCCCCCGACGCGATGATGTTGGTGGCATCGAGCACGTCGACGAAGCCGTCGAGGTTCGTGTCACCCGCCGCCGCGAACGCGACGGAGAGGCTGCCGTCGTCGTTGGTCGCATATCCGATCGCTCGACCGGACGTGCCTGCGGCGGCCGACGACACGATTCCC
Source organism: Planctomycetaceae bacterium (assembly GCA_046076065.1). GTDB lineage: Bacteria > Planctomycetota > Planctomycetia > Pirellulales > UBA1268 > QWPN01. Next base: position 9,248 of record JBJTRH010000329.1, read on the forward strand.
GCGGAGCCGTCCCACGTGCCGCCGTTCCGGCCCGTCACCAGCCACTGCCGCACTGTCGTGATGTCGTAGCCACCCGCGGCGATCCGCAGCCCCCCGGCCCCAAGGTCGAGGCGTCCGCCGGCCGCCAGCGCCAGCCCAGGCACGCCCGACTGCGCCGCGCCCGCGTCGAGCCGCAGCCTGCCGCCGCTCCCGACCGACAGCATGCCGCTGCCCAGCCCAGTCGCCTGTCGGACCACAACCTCGCCGGCGTCAACCGTGGCACCCGCGGCGAACTGACCGGCGTTGGTCACCTCAAGCGAACCGGCCCCACGCTTCACGAGCCGAGCCGCTCCGCCGAGGCCGCCGAGCAGGGACGAGGCGCCGGGCGAATCGATCTCGAGCGAGGTCCCGGCGACGCCGCCGACCACCCCCTCGAAGCGCACCCGCGATCCGGCCGCGGTCGTCCGGGCCACCACCGCCGCACCGAGGTTCACGTTGCCCGCATACGTCTGGCTGCCCGGCGTCGTCACGTTCGCCGCCAGCGTGATCGACGGCGAGCCGATCTCCACCCCGCCGGCCCCCGGAGCCAGAGGCTTGGCGATCACCGTCGTCTCGATCGTCGACGCCACCGTGAGCGGATCGGCGATCGGCTGCGATCCCGTCGCCGGCATCTCCAGCCGGTCAACACCCGTCGAGCCGGTCACCGAGATCGCCGTCGTCGTCGCCACCGAGAACGTGCCGATCGACACGTTGTTGGTGTTGCGGACCGTGTAGTTCGTCCCGTCACTCGACAGCCGGGCGATCTGCTCCGGAACCGTCGAGGTCGGCGTGAACGAGATCCTGAGTTCGCCGGACACGAGCGATGCCTGAACCGCCAGCACGCGACGGCTTTCGAGCGCCTCGCCGCCGCGCAGCAGCGCGTCTTTCCGGCGAAGCGCCACTCGTCTCGCTCGTCTCGCTCGCCGAGCCATGAGTGACCGTTTTTCAGGGACTGAAGCGACTGATGCGGGGACGATTACCGGGGCGACACGACGACCAGGATCTGGCGGACCACGGCATTACGAAACACTCTTCCCAAAGGGTCGCGCGTGCCGGAATTATCCCGCCAAACCCCCGCGGAGCAAGGAATCGGCGGGCTGCGTCCCGCGGTTAAAGACTGTTGGTATCGAGCGTCTCGCCGCCATTTCGAGTGGCGAGCGCCGTGAGCACCTCGACGGCCGCCGTGTTGGCCACCGGTTGCACGTGGCCATCCACGAACATGAACATCGTAAGATTGACGTGCGGCCCGCCAAAGTAGCTGCCCGCCACGGAGATCGGCACGTCGCCGGCCCCGTACACGGGCGGCAGCAGCTTCCGACCGCCGTTCTCGGGCGCGCTGAAGCCCATCATCCGGCGCTGCGTGTTGCGGATTCCGCTGTAGACGCTCGCATCGCCGTTCCGGCCGCGGGTTTCCGTCGCAGAGATCCACTTCTCTCCGAACATCACGGTCTTGCTGGTCCCGTCGGTGACCTTGCCCACGGGCACCTGGTGCATCGACGAGATCAACACCGGGCCCCGCGCGTCGGCAGGCCCGACCCTGGGGATCGCCGGCACGACGGCGCCGTTGGCCTGGCTGAAGATGGTGTCACTGACCGGCGTAACCTGGGTGCCGAAACTCGCCGCATAGTCCGACGTCATCCCACCCGGCGTCGCAAAGTCGCTCTCGCTCAACACCGCCGGCGGCCTCGAGGGGCACGAGTACGCCTTCACCGGCGTCTGGTAGGCGGCGGGAACTTGGGCCGCCACCACCCGCTTGAGATCCCAGAGATCGGCGATCGTCTTCTCCTCCATGTAGGGCAGTAGGAGGGCCGCCCACGTGGGCCACGAGTTGTAGCCGCCCGACTGGCTGATCAGGGAGTTGTCGCCGAGAAACGCCGGCACGAGGAACTTCTTCGCGCTCTCGTAGTTGAGGGCCGCGAGGCCGATCTGGCGGAGATTATTGGTGCACTGCGTCCGACGCGCCGACTCCCGCGCAGCCTGCACCGCCGGCAGCAGCA
>JBJTRH010000330.1:0-2722 GCA_046076065.1 Planctomycetaceae bacterium
GGTGCGATTGTCACGTCGCTCGTGCTGTCGCTCGTGGCGTTCGTTTCGTGGCTGGGCGCCCATCCGGTCACGGCGGCGCACCATGGCGGCGATCACGGGGCTGCTCACGCGACCGACAACGCCGGCGACCACGCGGCTGCCGGCGGCCACGCCACCGATGCCGGCCATGGCGCTGCCGCCCATGGGGACGGCCACGGGGACGCCGCTCACGGGCCGATCGCCTACTCCGGCGACTGGTACACGCTCTACCAGGGCGGCCGGCTCCGGCTCTCGATCGGCTGGTACATCGATTCACTCACGATCCTGATGTTCGTGGTGGTGACGTTCATCGCCACCTGCATCCACGTCTACGCGTCGGGCTACATGCACGACGAGCTCCACGACGTGACCGACCACGAGGTGACGCTCGCCGACGGCCACCACCTGCACCGGCCCGGCAGGTTTCCCCGGTTCTTCCAGGCGCTGTCGCTGTTCTGCTTCTCGATGCTCGGGATCGTGATCGCCGGCAATCTCGCGATGGTGTTCATCTTCTGGGAGCTCGTCGGCATCTGCTCGTGGTTCCTGATCGGCTTCTACTACGAGCGCCGCAGTGCCTCCAACGCCGCCAACAAGGCGTTCATCGTCAATCGCGTGGGCGACTTCGGGATGCTGATCGGCCTGATGGCGCTCTGGGGCGCGCTCGGCACGCTGCAGTTCGCCGACACGACTACGAAGGATGCCGCTGGCCACGCCTCGACGGCACCGGGGCTGTTCAGCCTCGTCCGGCCCGCGGCCACGGGCCACCGGCTCGACGTGCCCGACGGCATGGTGGCCTTCGCCGCCGCCGACAAGGTGGCCCACACGCCGGCGGCCGAGGTGCCCGGCAAGATCGACACCTGGCGGGCCGAGACGTTCGGCCGCTGGCTGCTGTTCGTGGCCGGCGTCGGCATCTTCTGCGGCTGCGTGGGCAAGAGCGCCCAGTTCCCGCTGTTCGTCTGGCTCCCCGACGCGATGGAGGGACCCACGCCCGTCTCGGCGCTCGTCCACTCGGCCACGATGGTGGCGGCGGGCGTGTATCTCGTGGGCCGCTTCTATCCCGTGCTCACCCCCGACGTGCTGCTCGTGATCGCCTACGTCGGCGCGATCACGCTGTTTATCGCGGCCACGATCGCCCTGGTCGCCAACGACATCAAGCGGGTGCTCGCGTATTCGACCGTCAGCCAGCTCGGCTACATGATGCTGGCCCTCGGCGTGGGCGGCTGGTGCGCCGGGCTGTTTCACCTCGTCACCCACGCCTTCTTCAAGAGCCTCCTGTTCCTCTGCTCCGGCTCGGTGATCCACGCCTGCCATACGAACGACATGCGGAAGATGGGCGGCCTCGCCCGGGTGATGCCCTACACCGCGGGCACGATGCTGGTCGGCTGCCTGGCGATCATCGGTGCCGGCATCCCATTCGTGATCGGCCTGTCGGGCTACTACTCGAAGGATTCCATCCTCGCCCAGGCCCTCTCCTTCGCGCAGGCCAATCCGCGGCACGCGAGCCTGTTCTACGCCGTCGCGGGGGGCGCCGCCCTCACCGCGTTCTACATGTTCCGCCTGTGGTTCATGACCTTCGCCGGCGAGCCCCGCGATCATCACGTCGCCGAGCATGCCCAAGAGTCTCCCCAAGTGATGGTGATGCCGTTGCTCGTGCTCGCGGTGCTGGCCGTCGTCGCCGGCTGGACGCTGCCCGGCGGGTTCGGGATCGCCAATCTTCTGGAGCAGGCGCGACCGGCCGGCACCGCCGAGACTGCCACCGGCGGGTTCGCGTTCGGCCAGACGCTCACCTATCCGGCCGAGCACCTCAGCCACGGTGAGCCCTTCCATTCCACGGCCACCTGGACCGCCTTCGCGACCGCGCTCGGGGGGGTGCTGCTCGCCGCGGCGATGTATGTCTGGCGGGTGCTCTCGCCCTCGGTCGTGGCGACCATGTTCCGGCCCGTCTACACCTTCCTCGCGAACCGCTGGTATTTTGACGAGCTCTACCACGGACTGTTCGTTGTGCCGGCCCACGGCCTCGCCGCCGTCGCCAGCGGGATCGACCAGGGTTTGATCGACCCGTTCATCAACTTCCTCGCCTGGACGACCCGGCAGGTCGCGGCCCTCGACGCCTGGATCGACCGCACGTTCATCGACGGCCTCGTCGACGCGACGGCCCGGGCCACCTGGTCGCTGGGTCACGGCCTCACGAGGCTCCAGACCGGCAGCCTTCGTCAGTACGTGACGTTCATCGCCGCCGGCGTCGTCGCCCTGTTCGTGATCGCAAGCCTGCTGTTCCGAAGTACGTTCGCCGGCTGACCCCGACTCTCACCGCCCCGTCAACGGATGCCACGATGACCCCCGCCGACGCCCTCACGCAGCCCGCCCTCTGGCCCCTGACGACGATCGTGTTCCTGCCGGCCCTCGTGGCGGCGGTGCTCGCGCTCCCGATCATCCCCAAGGCCCGCGAGGAGGCGATCCGCTGGATCACGCTGGCCACCACGGTGGTGGTGTTCGTGCTGTCGCTGTGGATGGCGTGGCCGACGCTCTTCGGCGCGGTTGGCCCGGCCCAGTTCACCGTCGGCGAGGCGGGGATGCAGGCGGTGGTGAAGCGGCCCTGGATTCCGGCCTTCAACATCGAGTACCTGCTCGGCGTGGACGGCATCAGCATGCCGCTGGTGGTGCTGACCACGTTCCTGTCGGTTCTGGCCTGTGCCGCGAGCTG
>JBJTRH010000331.1:0-11978 GCA_046076065.1 Planctomycetaceae bacterium
CCCCCCGCTCTCAACCACAAACGCAGCGAGAGCCTGCCCGCGTCCCTCGCTCAGGCCCGAACTCAGCGAGGGGCTGCCAGTGGCCCGGAGCCGGCGTATGCCGCCAAGCGCAGCCAGGATGGCGAAGCGCCGGCGGCATCCGAGTGAGAGGATGCCACGACGGCATCCTCGAACGTCCGGCGGCGGGGCATGGGTAGCCCCGAGCCCACCGCACGAGCCCCGCAGCCTTCCAACCCGAACACGGCCCGCTACTGCCCGTCGACCGCCGGCCTCGGCAGCCCTGCCGGATCGAGCACGACGGCGCGGGTCTCGATCTCCACTGCCGCGCCCTTGGTCGCCGTGAGCTTCACGACCCAGCCCGTCCACTCCGGCGGATCGCACGGGTAGTAGTCGAACACGAAGTTGCCGAGGCTGTAGACGATCGGCGCCCCGCGGTGCACGTCCACCGTCTGCGGGACGTGCGGATGGCCGCCGATCACCGCCGCGGCACCGGCCTCGACCATCTTCCTGGCAAACGCCCGATCCGCGGCGAGCGGCTCGGCCACGAGCTCGTCACCCCAGTGCACGTAGGGGATCACCACGTCGGCCGTCTTCCGGGCCGCGGCGATGTCGGCGAGCAGGTCGGCCTCGCGGAGCGGGGCCACCCCGGGGGCCGTGTCGGTCGCCGCGTAGCTGTCGGGGCGAAAGCCGTTGGCGGCGAGGATTGCGATCCGCAGCCCGTCCTTCTCGAGCACGAACGGCGCACGGGCTTCGGCGAGCGTGTGGCCGGCGCCGAACCGGCCGATGCCGCTGCGATCGAGGATCCCACAGGTCTCCACGAGCCCCTCGGGCCCGAAGTCGAACGCATGGTTGTTGCCCAGCGACAGCGCCGTGAAATACCGACTGAGGAACCGCGGCGAGTCCCCGGCGGCCCGGAATGAGTAGGCCTTCGGCACCATCTTCCCCGCCTTGCCGAGCACGCATTCGAGGTTGCCGATCGTGAAGTCGGCATCGAGGAGGAGGTCGTCGCAGGCGGCGAACGGATCCCGGCCCGAGGCGACCGCGTGGCCCGGCCCGTTGTCGAGCATCACGTCGCCCACGAACACCACCGACAGCGTGCCCTGCGGAGACGCCTTCCGCGCCGGGGCCGTCTCGTCGGCACGCAGCACGCCGGCCGCGAGCGCGACGGCGACCAGCGTCAGCCCGCGGAGGATGCCATCGACGTTCCGCATGCATCAGTGCTCCGTGGGCCGGTACCAGACACCGCGGAGCCAGTCGGCGAGGAGCCCGATCTGCTCGCGGGTGAGCGGCGGCAGCGAGCCCTCGGCGGCCGTGCCAAAGCTCGGCATGCGGTCGTTGGTGTCGCCGTAGAACCGCACGTGCGTCGGGTCGGCGATGATCCCCACGAGCCAGTCGCGGCCGGCCCAGCCGGTGAGGTCGGGAGCGGACCCCGGTTCGGTGCCGTTGTCACGAAACGCGTGGCAGGCGCCGCAGCGGTCGCCGGCCGCCACGAGCGCGCGGCCCTTCTCCACGAGGCCGGCGATGTCGCCAGGCACGGGCCGCCCGGCCTCCGCCGCCATCGCCGCCACGACGGCGTCGATGTCGGCCTTCGGCCACGTGGTCTCGTCGGCGAGGTCGTCGCGAACGAAGCTCACCATGTCGCCGTCCTTGTGGGCGGTGTTGCCGAAGTAGGCCGGGCCGGCCACCTGCCCGGCGTCGAGCAGGCCGCGCATCCAGTCCACCGAGCCGAATGCGAAGAGATTTGCGGCCGACGAGTGCGCGATCACGGCCGCCGCGTCCGGGGCGCGCGGATCGACGTGAGCATGGCAGCTTGCGCAGTGCTGGGCGAAGAGCCGCGGCCCCTGGGAGAGCGGATCCTGCCGCACGAGCTCGAGCATGCCGGCCGGCGGAATCTTCTCCGGACGGCCGGCGAGTTCCACGGCCCGGGCGGCGTCGGCCTTGGCCTTCCGGACGGCGTCGAGGAACGACTGCGACCGTCGCACCCGCTCGACCGTTTTCCACTGCCGCTCGATCGCCCCGGCCTTCGCGGCGTCGCCCCCGACGGCCGCCGCGAGCTTCGCCGCGTCGCCGCCCGTTTCGTCGTAGAGCCGCTCGGCCTCGGCCAGCGTCGCCCGGTTCACCCACAGCGCGGCGTAGTCCTCGTTGAGGGCCAACGCCGTGAGCAGGCCCACCCCGGCCAGCACCCCGAGCGTGAAGGCCACGTTGAACCGGTGGCCGAGCCGCCAGCCGCCGATGATCGGCATCAGGGCCATCACCGTCATGATCAGCCCCGGCACGAGGATCGCCCCGACGAACTCGCCCGTCGCGCCCCAGCCCTCGAACACCTTCAGGAACTGAAACAGGAACAGGAAGTACCACTCCGGGCGGGCGGCTGCGTAGGGCTGCGAGGGATCGGCCGGGGCGCCGAGTTCGGCGCCGAGGTGGCCGGGCTGCACCGACTCGCCGGCGAGCATCGCCCGGATCGCCGGCACCAGGATCACGCCGAGCACCACCGCCATCACGGCCAGCATCGCGACCGCGTCCTTGAGCAGCTGGTCCGGCCAGAACATGCCGTCGGGCTTCGTGATCGGCTGCTTGGCGTGTAGGCCGTGCTTGCGGAACACCGCCAGATGCACCACCAGAAACAGCACGAGCGTGGCGGGCAGAAAACCGGCGTGCAGCGCGAAGAACCGGGTGAGCGTGTGGTGGCCGTATTCGGGGCCGCCGATCACGAGCTGCTGGAGCGACGGGCCGACGAAGGGCACGATGCCCGCGAGGTTCGTGGCCACGATCGTGGCCCAGTAGCCCTTCTGGTCCCAGGGGAGCAGGTAGCCGGTGAGGGCCATGCCGAGCACGAGCAGCATCAGCACCAGGCCGAGCCAGAAGTTGACCTCGCGGGGCGCCTTGTAGGCCCCGTCGATCACCACCTGGAGCAGATGCAGCGCCAGCAGCACCACCATCGCCTGCGCCATGAAGTGGTGGATGCCGCGGAGCAGCCAGCCGCCGGCCATCTCGTGCTGGATGTAATACACGCTCTCCCATGCGGTCTGGGCGCTGGGCGCGTAGCTCGCCCAGAGGAAGAGCCCCGTGATTACCTGCGTAAGGAAGGCGAACACCAGCGTGCTGCCCCACACGTAGCGCCAGCGGGCTCCGCCGGGCACCCGCTCGTAGAGTGCCTCGTGCACGACCGCCCGGTAGCCGGTGCGGTCGTCGAGGAAGTCGGCCAGCCGGCCCAGCGGCCCCTTGCGTGCGGGCGTCATCCCTGCACCACCTTCGCCGCCACGCCGGCGCGGAACGTCTGCCACTTCACCTCCACCTCGCCGTTTCTGCCCACCCGGCACTCGAGCTCGTCCATCGCCCGGGGGCTCGGGCTCGGGGCCACGATCCCGCCGTCGAGCGTGAAGGCGCTGTTGTGGCAGGGGCAGCGGAAGCAGCGGCCGGTCTTCTCGAGATCGATGAAGCAGCCGGCGTGCGGACAGGTGGCGGAGAGCGCCTGCACCTCGCGGGAGCCCTCCGCGCGGCGGAGGTACACGGCCCCGATCGGCTCCGCGGCGAACCCGGTCCAGGCGTCGACGCGGTCGGCGATCACCGGAAACTGTCGGGGCACGCCGTCGTCGGGGATCGCGGCCAGATCGGCCACCGGCAGGAACGACGCAACGCCGCGGGTCCTCCGGAGCGGATCGAGAAACGCCCACAGCCCGGCGACCACCGGGGGCAGCGTGGCGAGGCCACCGCAGGCGACCGCGACCGCCTTGGCGAGGAAGTCGCGGCGATGGGCGTCACGTCGAGCCATGATCGATCCCTCCTCGATGCCGGCCCGGTGTCAGGCGGGCACGGCCTGCAGCGTCAGCCATGTGTCGTCGACGGCCGCCACCACCTTCTCGTGGGCCGAGTCGAACGGCCCCTCGATGATCGTGCCGGCCGCCGCCTTGTGGCCGCCGCCGCCGAACCGGGCCGCCAGCGCATTGCAGTCGAGCCGGCCGCGGCTGCGGAAGCTCACCTTGATCCGCCCGTCGGGCTGCTCGATCAGGATCACGGCCACTTCGGTGCCCTTCACCGCGAGCGTGAGGTTGACGAGGTCTTCGGTGTCGGCGGGCTGCGCCTTCACCTCGCGGATGTCCTGCTGCCGGACCGTCGACACGATCACCCGGCCGTCGTGCCTCGTGACCGCCCCGGCGAGCGTGCGGCCCACGAGATGCAGCCGGGACAGCGTGTCCTGCTCGAAGAGCTCGCGGTAGATCGCGGTGGGATTGGCCCCGGCGTCGACGAGCCGGCCGGCGATCCGGAAGCTCTCGCCGCTCACGCTCGGGAACCGGAAGCCCCCGGTGTCGGTCGACAGGCCGGCATAGAGCGGCGTGGCGATCGCCTCCGTGAGCGGCACGCGGAGCCGCAGGCCGATCTCGTAGACGATCCGCGCGGTCGCCTCGGCCGCCGTGTCCTTGAACCAGCGGTCCGAGAGGTCGTCCTCGCTCACGTGATGATCGATGACGAGCACACGATCGCGCATCGACTTCGCCACGTCGCCCATCGCGCCGAGCTGGGCCCAGGCGCTGGTGTCGAGCACGATGAACAGGTCGCGGTCGGCGAGGTCCGCGGGCCGCACCTTCTCGGCCAGCGATTCGAGCTTGCCCCGCGGGTCGATCCACTTCAGGTTCGCCGGAGTCGCCTGGGCGTTGACGATCCGCACGTTCTTGCCGATCGCCTCGAGGATCCCTGCCATGCCCAGCTCGCTGCCAAGCGCATCGCAGTCGGGCCGCACGTGGCTCGTGAGCACCACCTTCGAGCAGCCGCGGAGCACCTCCAGCAGCGCCGACCAGTCGAGTCGCATCATGTCGTTCCGGAAGGGGACGCGGCGGCCGCGGCGATGCGGACGGCGGTCGCCACGTCGTCGGCCAGGCTGGCCTTGAGATCCTCGACCGACGCGAAGCGACGAGTGTCGCGCACGCGGTCGAGGAAGTCAACGTCGAGCGTCCTGCCGTAGAGGTCGCCCGCGAAGCCCACCAGGTGCGCCTCCACCGACACCCTCGACTCGCCGAAGGTGACGTTCGGGCCCACGTGCACGGCGGCTGCGTGGTCCCTGCCATCCACCGTCACCCGCGCGGCATACACGCCGACCGCAGGCAGCAGCGTGGCCACGTCGCCGAGGTTCGCCGTGGGGAATCCCAGCGTCGCCCCGCGGCGGGCGCCGACCACGACGACCCCGGAGAGCCGGTAGGCCGCCGTCATCAGCCCGCGGGCGTCGGCCACCCGTCCCGCCGCGATCAGCCCGCGAAGCCGCGAGCTCGACACGGGCTCGCCGCCCACGACGACCGGCTCCACCACGTCGAGTTCCACGCCATCGGCCGCGCAGAGGCGACCGAGCAGCGGCACGTCGCCACGCCGCCGGGCACCGAACCGGAAATCGGCCCCCTCCACCACCGCCCGGGCGGCGAGCCGATCGCGGAGCACGCGCCGGAAGAAATCCTCCGCCTCCACCGCCATCAGCGCCGCGTCGGCGGGCTGCACGCACACCGCGTCGACGCCGAGGCGGAGCAGCAGTTCGGCCCGTCGCTCGGGCGTGGTGAGCGGCACGGGCGCCTCCGCGGGCCGCAGCACGCTCGCCGGATGCGGATCGAAGGTGACCGCGACCGCCGCCACCCCGTGCCGCGCGGCGGCCGCACGCAGCCGCTCGACGATGACGGCGTGTCCGAGATGCACGCCGTCGAAGTTGCCCACGGCCACGGCACACGACGCCGGCAGCCTCGTGCCGCGTGGAAAGACGATCGGATCGGCGAGGGCGTGCACGGTGGCGGCGGCACCCGAGAAGACGGAGTGGGATGGCGGCGGCAGTGTACCGCGAAGTGACGCGGCCGACGGTATGATGGCGTCGCACCCGGAGACCGCCGACCCGTGCCCGACGCGCCGCCCGTCACCGACGACCGCCAGATCTACCTCACGGCCGACCTCGCCTGCAGGCTCGCCGCGATCGACATCGGCTCCAACTCCGTGCGGCTGCTCGTCGCCGAGGCGCTCCGCGGCGGCACCTACCGGATCCTCGACGAGGAGCGGGAGCCGACCAGGCTCGGCCGTAGCGCCTCCGCGCACGGCCGGCTCGACGACGAGTCGATGGACCGCACGATCGCCGCCCTGCGAACCTTCAAGGAGATCGCGGTCGGCTACCAGGCCACCCGGCTGCGGACGATCGCCACCTGCGCCGTGCGGGAGGCCCGCAACGGCCCCGAGTTCTGCCGCCGCGTCCGCGAGGAGGTGGGCCTCGAAGTCGAGGTGGTCACGGGGGAACGCGAGGCCCGTCTGGCCTTCGCCAGCGTGCAGCATGCCTTCGATCTCACCGGCCGCAACACGGTCGTGGCCGACATCGGCGGCGGCAGCACGGAGATCGTGTTCGCCACGGGCAACCTCATCGAGTCGATCTTCTCGACGCCCCTCTGCGCCGTGCGGCTCACTGAGCAGTTCGCGCTCGGCGACTGCTGCGAGACCCCGGAGGCGGCCCGCGGCCTCGAACGACTCGATGCGGAGATCGCGGCCGTCCTCAAGAAGCGGACGACGAAGCCGCTCTTCGCCCCCCACCTGCTCGTCGGCTGCGGCGGCACCTTCACGACCCTCGCCGAGCTCGTGATGGCGACGAAGCGCGAGGCCGACCTGCCGGTGGCCGGCTACAAGGTGTCGCACGCGGAGGTCCGCCACCTGCTCGACCGGCTCCGCAAGATGCCGCTCCGGGCCCGCCGCAGCCTGCCGGGCATGACGCCCGACCGTGCCGACATCATCGTGGCGGGGCTCTCGATCGTCGACGCGCTGATGCGGCGGTTCCACGTCAACACCCTCGCGATCCACACCCGCGGGGTGCGCGACGGCCTGCTCCGCGAGATGATCGAGGAGACGGCGGTGGCGGGCGACGGCGGCGACGAGACGGCGCTTCGCGAGGCCGCGATCGAACGGCTCGCCGCCGCGTGCTCGGGCGAGGCCGAGCACGGCCGCACGGTCGCGGCCCTGGCCGGCCGGATCTTCGAGCAACTCGCCGAACCACTCGACCTGCCCGCGGGCGACCGCCTGCTGCTCGAGTGCGCCGCCAGGCTGCAGGACGTGGGCTACGTGATCAACTACGACCAGCACCACAAGCACAGCTACCACCTGATCCGCAACAGCCGCCTGCCCGGCCTGCGGCCGCACGACCTCGAGCTGATCGCCAACGTGGCCCGCTACCACCGCGGCGCCCTGCCCAAAAAGAAGCACGAAAACTTCTCGCGGCTGTCGCCCGACGACCAGCACCGCGTCGAACGGCTCGCAGCCCTCCTGCGGATCGCCGGTGGCCTCGACCGCAGCCGGTCGCAGCAGGTCCGCGACGTGCTCGCAATGGTCGACGACGGCCGCGTGCGGCTCGACGTGGTGGCCGACCAGGAGCCGCAGGTGGACCTCTGGGGCGCCGAGCGCCGCACCGACCTCTTCGAGAAGGTGTTCGGCATGAAGGTCGACGTCCGCTGGGCCAACGCAGCCCCGACCGCCGGCTGACGCCCGCCGCGAATCAGGCACCGCTCAGGCCAGACCACGATCCCACACTCCGGCCACACTCCGGCCCGAACTCAGCGAGGGGCTGCCCGTGCCCCGCGAGCCGGCGTATGCCCGGGCACCGATCCGCCATCGGCGGATTGGTCGGCGAAGCCACGACGGCGAAGCGCCGGCGGCATCCGAGTGAGAGGATGCCACGACGGCATCCTCGAACGTCCGGCGACGGGGCACGGGCAGCCCCGAGCCAACCCGAACGTCCGGCGACCGGGCACGGGCAGCCCCGAGCCTCCCGCCGAGCCTGCAGCGCATGCCCCTGACCGCGCCCCTACGACCCGCGCAGGCGGCAGAGGCGTGACGCCGGCGGACACCGGCACGCTGCATGGCAGTGCATGCCGATACCTCTAAGACCTCGATATCCCTCGGTGCCACCATGCGACGTCTCATTCCGGTCCTCATCGTCGCGGCGGTCGTCGCCACGGCAGCGCCCGCCGACGCCGCAGGCCGCCGCTGGTTCAGCGGGCCGCGGTCGCCGATGTCGCTCGGCACGCCGCAAAAGCAGGCTCCCTACGCGCCGGGCGCCTCGCCCTACGTGACCGGCCACGGCACCCGGCCGAAGTACTTCGTGCCCCCGACCAATCCAAGAACGCCGACCTGGAAGATGTACGGCACGCCGCCGGGCGTCGTCCCCGGCGACTGGCCGACCTACGCGCCGCTCGGCTTCGGCGGCTACCGCTTCCCGGCGGTGGGCAACCAGGCCTACCGCTAGCCGCTCCGTGAGTCGGCCATGAAGGTGATCGTCGTCGGAGCCGGGATCGGTGGGGCGAGCGCCGCCATCGCGCTGACGCGGCTCGGGCACGAGGTCACGGTGTACGACCAGATGACCGAGAACCGGCCCGTGGGGGCTGCGCTCTCGCTGTGGTCCAACGGCGTGAAGGTGCTGAACTGGCTCGGGCTCGGTCCGGAGGTCGCGGCGCTCGGCGGCTGCATGGACGACATGGCCTACCTCGACGGCCATAGCGGCGAAACCCTCTGCCGGTTCAGTCTCGCTCCCGTCACGACCGCGACCGGGCAGCGGCCCTATGTCGTGGCCCGCGCCGATCTCCAGGCACTCCTGATGGAGCGGTTTGGCGTGGATCGGATCCGCCTCGGCGCCCGGCTCGTGGGCCTCGCCGACGACGGCTCGACGGTGACCGCGACCTTCGCCGACGGCTCGACGGCCACGGCCGACATGCTGATCGCGGCCGACGGCGCCCGCTCGCAGGCCCGTGACCACGTGACGGCGGCCGCCGAGGGTGGCCCGCGGATCGAGCGGACCTATGCCGGGTACGTGAACTTCAACGGCCTGATCCCCATCGACGAGTCGATCGGGCCGGCGACGCAGTGGACGACGTACGTGGCCGAGGGCAAGCGGTGCGCGGTGATGCCGGTGGCGGGCGACCGCTTCTACTTCTTCGTCGACGTCCCGCAGCCGGCCGGCCGGCCCTACGATCGCGCCGCCGGCACGCGGCCGCTCGAGGAGGCGTTCGACGGCTGGGCGGCCGGCGTCCGGACGCTCATCGACGCGATCGATCCGGCGGTGTCGCTGAACCGCGTCGAGATCTGGGACGTCGACCCCTTCCACACCTGGGTGCGGGGCCGCGTGGCGCTGCTCGGTGATGCCGCCCACACCACATCCCCCGACATCGGCCAGGGGGCGTGCTCAGCCCTCGAAGACACCTTCGCGCTGGCAATCTCGCTGGCGACCAACACGCAGGGCATCGAAGACGCCCTGCTCCGCTACCAGAAGATCCGCTCCCCGCGGGCGGCCGACCTCGTGCTCCGCGCCCGCAAGCGGTGCCACGAGACGCACGCCTTCGATCCAGCCGCGACCCGCGCCTGGTATGACCGGCTACGATCCGAGGACGGCTCCGACATCGTCCAGGGCATCATCGGCAACATCGCCGGAAGCCCCGTCAACCTCGGCGTGGGCACGCTCTGAAAGCTGCCCGCGGCCGGCCGCCAGCTGGCTGGGAAACGCCTCGAGCTCCCGCATGCTCGTGCGGCCGACGGCCACGTCGAGCATCCGGCCGAACCGGCGGAACACGCTCTCCTGGCGGTACGGGATCCCGTGCCGCTCGCAGAGCGATCTCACCTGCGGTTGGATGCGGGTGTACTGCCGCATCGGCAGGTCGGGGATCAGGTGGTGCTCGATCTGGTAGTTGAGCCACAGGCTCATGTAGTCGGTGAGCTCGTTGCCGCAGTGGTAGTTCGCCGACCCCACCACCTGGGTCACGTAGAACTCGTCCTTGTGGTGGTAGTGGAAGGAGAACCGGTAGAGGTCGTCGGCGGTGTGGTTGGGGGCGATCACGAGGAAGGCATGGGCGTTCGTGATGGCCTCGGCGAGCAGCTTGTTGCCGAGCACGCACCACACCGCGGTCATGCCCAGCGGCAGGAACATCAGCGGAATCACCACGAAGTGCCAGGTGGCATATGGCAGGTAGCAGGTGGCCCACAGCCGCCGGACCGTGGGGCGGCGGAAGTCGAACACGCTGCCGATCGTGAAGGCCACGACCCGCGAGTGGTGCAGCCGCCTGCGGGTAATCGGGTCGAGCACGTTCAGGGAGTTGGGGGCATAGTAGATGATCTTCCAGGTGCAGGCCGCGAGCGCCATGAGCATGTATTTCACCCACAGCGGCGCCCGCATCTGCCGGAGGAACTCCAGGTTCCGCTCGGCCAGGTCCGGGTCCGACTCCTCGCCCGTGTGGTAGTGGTGGAGGATGTTGTGCTCGTGATCCCAGGCGTCGGGGTCGAGCCAGTCGAACCAGTCGACGTAGCGCCGCCAGCCACGGGCGAAGACACGGCTCGTGTAGCGGGCCGGGATTCCCGGCACGCGGTCGTAGCCGCGGTGCGTGATGTGGTGGGCGAGCAGCCAGCGGGTGAACTGGCCAAGGCTCAGCAGGAACGCCGTCACCGGATTGGGGATCGTCCACGCCGTGGCGAGGCCGAGGATGGCCGCGATGCGACCGTACCGCTCGATCTTGCGGAGGTGGGCGAAGTCGGCCGGGCCGATCTGGCGGTAGGCGTCGGCCTTGAGCCGCTCGATGTCGGCACAGAAGCTGGCGACGTTCATGCCGGCGAGTTCAGCGGGCGTCGCCGGTGCGGGGGCGCTGGAGATCATGGGGCGTCATGCCGGGGAACGGGAGAGATGGCGACCGGGCCCGAGAGAATAGCGTGGTCGCCGCCGGAGGGATACGCTGGCGGGCTTTTGTCGCCCGGCCGTGCAATGCCGGAGCCACCGGAGCCCGCGACGGATGACCACCGACTGGGAGGAACGCTACCGCCAGGCCGACACGCCCTGGGACAAGGGCGTTGCCCACCCCGCCCTCGGCCGCTGGCTCGCGGGGCACCCCGGCCGGATGACGGGAGCCGTGCTGGTGCCCGGCTGCGGCCTCGGTCACGACGCGCGGACGATCGCGGTCGCGGAACCGGCGGCCGACGTGCTGGGCCTCGACCTCGCGCCGTCGGCGATCGCCGCAGCCGCCGGCATCGAGGGTCCGGGCAACGCGGCCTTCCGGCAGGGCGACCTGTTCGATCTGCCACTCGACCTCCGCGGGCGGTTCGACTGGATCTGGGAACACACCTGCTTCTGCGCGATCGACGTCGACCGCCGCGACGCCTACGCGGCCGCCGTCGCCATGGCGCTCCGGCCCGGCGGGCACCTGCTGGGCGTTTTCTATCTCGACCCCTACCGCGGCGAGCATCGCCCCGGCGGCGGGCCGCCGCACGGCTGCACGACCGAGGAACTCCACGATCGCTTCGCACGAGCAGGATTCCAGATCCTCGCCGCGGACGTGCCCGTCGCCACCTATCCGGAACGCGAGGGGCGGGAGCGGCTCGTCCTGATGGCGCAGTGGCCGGGCCGCCGCGGCTGATCGTCCGGCTACAATTCGGATTCTTCAGGTCGTCCCTCCCGAAGCCGGCACGAACCGCGCGCCATGCAGGCCATGTCATCCGCCGGCGATCTCCTCCGCGTGACGGAGTCGGGCCTCTACTGCGAGCGGGGCGACTTCTTCGTCGATCCCTGGCGGCGCGTGCCGCGGGCGGTGATCACCCATGCCCACGCCGATCATGCCCGCGCCGGCTGTGATCGCTACCTGTGTGCGGCCGAGGGCAAGCTCGTGCTGCGGTCGCGGATCGGCGGCGGGTCGCCGATCGACACGCTGCGTCGGGGCGAGAGCACCTCGATCAACGGCGTGACCGTGTCGCTCCATCCGGCCGGCCACCTCCTCGGCTCTGCCCAGGTGCGGATCGAGCATGGCGGCGTGCGGTGGGTGGTCACCGGCGACTACAAGCTCGCCCCCGACCCGACCTGCGAGCCATTCGAGCCGGTGCCGTGCGACGTGTTCGTGACGGAATCGACCTTCGGCCTCCCGATCTACCGCTGGCCGAGCCCGGACGTGATCGCCGCGGAGATCAACGCCTGGTGGCGGGCCAATCGCGACGCCGGCCGCACGAGC
>JBJTRH010000332.1:0-6730 GCA_046076065.1 Planctomycetaceae bacterium
CGGAGGTCGCGCTCCAGCCGGCGGATCTTCTTGATGGCATCGGCCACCTCGGGGGCCCGCTCGAAAAACCGCCTCCACAGCAGATCCTGGTCGCCTGTCGAACGCTCGGCTCGCGGTGCCGCGAGGATCGCCTCGACCGCGGCCGTATGCCCGAGGGCCTCGGCATCGCCCCGATCCGACCCCGAGAGCCGAAAGCAGCCCAGCGCGCAGGCGTAATGCCGCTCACATCGTAGGGTGACGACGACCGCCGCTCCCGCCGGCACCGGCTCGGCGAGCACGTACACCGCCGCCTCCGCGCGTCCCTGGCGGCCGTCGACGCCCCAGCCGCTCGACATCTCGCCGTCGACCGTCTTGGAGGCCGAGCCCTCCTCGCGGCTGCTCGACGGCTTGCCCGCGTACGACTCGGTGGCCTTCGCCACGGCGATCCTCCGGCCGCCGGCCGTCACCTCGAACTCCGACAGGAAAAAGTCGCCCTTCGGGCCTTCGTACGAAATCATCCCGGGGCCGTGTGCCGGCAGGCTTCCATCGGGCAGCACCTCCAGCCGAATCGACCGCGTGACCGTAGCGGCAGGCGGCAGCTTCACCTCATACACGGTGCTCTTGGCAACGTCGCCTCCCGCGAGCACCGATCCGTCATCCCGCACCGTCAGGTGCGGCTGGCTCGAGGTGACCGCCACGGGCTTGGTCACCCGCCAGGCCACCGCCCGCCGCGCCGCCTCCCCTTCCCACTCATCGAAGTCTTTCTGAAACTCCTCCCGCCGCGCGAGGATCGCGGCCCAGGCCTTGTCGATGCTCCTCCGAATCCCCGCCTGACGGCGGTCGAGGCCCACCGATGGAATCGTCCACTCGGGCTCATCGGCGTTGTCCAAAAGCGCCATCAGCGCGAAGTAGTCGGTGTGCGTGAGCGGGTCGAACTTGTGCGTGTGGCACTGCGCGCAGGCGGTCGTCAGGCCGAGCCACGCCGCGCCGGTGGTCCCCACGCGGTCGACCATCGCGAGTTAGCGGAACTCGAGCGGGTCGATGCCCCCCTCCTCGTTGATCATCGTGTTGCGGTGGAATCCCGTGGCCACGATGTCGTCGGGCGCCGCGTCGGGAAGCAGGTCGCCGGCCACCTGCCGGATCGTGAACTCGTCGAACGGCATGTCGTCGTTGAGGGCCCGGATCACCCAGTCGCGCCACGGCCAGATCGAGCGGTCACGGTCCTTCTCGTAGCCGTTGGTGTCGGCATAGCGGGCGAGGTCGAGCCAGCGGCGGGCCCAGCGCTCGCCGTAGCGGGGGCTGGCCAGCAGCCGGTCGACCAGCCGCTCGTAGGCGTCGGGCATCTCATCCGCCAGGAAGGCGTCGAGTTCCGCCGGCGTCGGCGGCAGGCCCACGAGGTCGAGGTGCACGCGGCGGCAGAGCGTGGCCCGGTCGGCCTCCTGCGCGGGGGCGAGCCGTTCGCCGCAGAGCCGCGCCTGCACGAAGCGGTCGATGTCGTTCCGCGGCCAGGCGTCGTTCTCGGCCTGCGGCACGGCCGGCCGCTCGGGCTTCACGAAGGCCCAGTGCACCCGGTACTCGGCCCCCGCCGCGATCCAGCCGGCGAGGATCCGCTTCTCGTCGTCCGAGAGCGCCACCTTCGCGTGGGGCGGCGGCATCACGAGGTCGGGATCCGTGCTCGTGATCCGGGCGACGAGTTCACTGTCGTCCGGATGCCCGGGCACGATCGCCCGGGCGCCGCTGTCGAGCGGTGCGAGGGCCGCATCGCGCAGGTCGAGCCGCAGCCCGGCCTCCTGCCGCTCCTCGTCGGGGCCGTGGCACTTGAAGCAGCGGTTGGAGAGGATCGGCCGCACGTCACGGGCGAAGTCGGGCCCGTCGCCTCGGCCCGGCCCGCCGGACGAAAGGAGAGCGACGGCGGCCACGAGCATCCGCATCCGGTTCATGAGCAGATTTTCGCACGGCTGCCCCATCGCGGCCAGTCGCTTTTTCACCGATTCGACCCGTCCCCGCGGCGAGGGTATGACTGTTTCAGGTCCGGTTTCCGGTTCGGTTCGCCCCGAGGCACCGTCGCGTCGATGACAGATTCCCGCCAGCCGTTTTCGATCCAGCGTGGTCCCGGAGGCATCGATTTCCGGGGGCTGGCCGCCCTGGGGCTGCTCGCCCTGCTCGCCGCGGGGCTCGCGCGGGGCGTCTACACCGTCGGCCCGGAGAGCGTGGGCGTGGTGCAGCGGTTCGGCCGGTTCATCGGCACGGTCGGGCCGGGCCTGCGGTTCAAGATCCCGTTCGGCGTCGACACGGTGACGATCCTGCCGGTCAAGCGGCAGCTGAAGATGGAGTTCGGGTTCGGCTCCCCCGGCGCGAGCAACTCCGATCAGACGTCGCCCGAGCAATCGAAGGAGAGCGACATGGTCACGGGCGACCTCAACGCCGCCCACGTGGAGTGGGTCGTGCAGTACGAGATCGCCGACCCCGAGGCCTACCTGTTCAACATGCGTGAGCCGGGGCCCACGCTCCGCGACCTTGCCGAGAGCGTGATGCGCGAGGTGGTCGGCGACCGCACCGTCGACGAGGTGCTGACGATCGGTCGCCAGGGGATCGAGACCGACTCGATCGCACGGCTCACGGCGCTCGTGCAGGAGCTGAAGATGGGCCTGCGGGTGCAGCAGGTACAGCTCAAGAACGTGCATCCACCGACGCCGGTGCAGCGGTCGTTCGACGAGGTGAACCGCGCCCAGCAGGAGCGGGAGCAGATGATCAACCAGGCCAACGGGGAATACAACAAGGTGGTGCCGCGGGCCAGCGGTGAGGCCCAGCGGCAGCTCAGCGACGCCGAGGGCTACGCGCTGAAACGGGTCAACGAAGCCGAGGGCGACGTGGCTCGGTTCCGGGCGCTGCTCGAGCAGTATGACAAGGCGCCCGACGTCACCCGCCGCCGCCTGTACCTCGAGACGATGGCGGAGGTGCTCCCGAAGCTCGGCGGGAAGATCATCCTCGACGAGGATGCCAGCCAGTTCCTGCCGCTGATGAACCTGCCCGCGCCGCGGCCCGAATCCCCGAGGGCCACGCGATGACCCCGTTGCCGATCAATCACCCCCTGCTGCAGTGGTCACGGCGGCTCACCGACTGGCTGTTTTCCCCGCTCGGCGGGGCGGCCGCGGTGGTCCTGGCGATCCTCGTGTTCGGCTGCGCCTACACGGTCGACCAGACCGAGCAGGTGGTGCTCACGCAGTTCGGCCGGCCCGTGGGCGACCCGATCAACTCCAACCGCGGCGGCGGCTCGGGGCCGGGCCTCCGCTTCAAGATCCCGTTCGTGCAGCAGGCCAACCGCTTCGAGAAGCGGATCCTGGAGTGGGACGGCCCGCCCAGCGAGATGACCACCCGCGACAAGCTCTACGTGGTGGTCGACACCTTCGCCCGCTGGCGGATCGTCGACCCGCTCGTCTACTTCCAGAGCCTGCGCGACGAGCGGAGCGCCCTGTCGCGGATCGACGACATCATCGGCAGCGAAACCCGCAACGTGATCGCCCGCCACGACCTGATCGAGCTGGTGCGGTCCGACAAGTCCCGCAAGCCCGAGCAGGACGCCACGCTCGTGGAGGCGTCGGCCACGGTCGGCACGCTCCCGCCGATCCAGTTCGGCCGCAAGGAGCTCGAGCGGGAGATCCTCGCCGCCGCCGCGCCGAAGATGGGCCTCTGGGGCATCGAGCTCCTCGACGTCCGCTTCAAGCGTGTCAACTACAAGGAGGGAGTGATCGAGAAAATCTACGACCGGATGATCTCGGAGCGGATGCAGATCGCGGAGCGGTTCCGTTCGGAGGGGGCCGGCGAGGCCGCCAAGATCGACGGCCGCCGCGAGAAGGACCTGCAGCGGATCCAGTCCGACGCCTACCGCAAGGTGCAGGAGATCAAGGGCGCGGCGGACGCCACCGCGTCGGAGGTCTATGCCAGGGCCTACACCTCGAGCCCGTCCGCGGCCGACTTCTACTCGTTCCTGCAGACGCTCGACACCTACCGCAAGACCCTCGGCAGCGACTCGACCGTGGTGTTCACCACCGAGAGCGATTTCTTCCGGCTGCTGAAGCGGATCGATCCGCCCCCGCCCGCCCCCTGACGCGGCTCACCCGCGGCATGGGCGGGGAGGTGGTGCCTCCCGTGGGCCGTGCGTACCATCGTGGCTCCCTGGGCCGGGCGGGTCCATGACGGGCGTTCGGGGAGGTTCATCGATGGTGCGGACGATCGTGCTGGCAGCGCTCGTGGCGGCGGGCGTTCAGACATCGCTGGCGGGCGACTGGCCGCAGTGGGGCGGCACCGGCTTCCGCAACCTGGCCTCGGCGGAGCGGGGCCTGCCGACGTCGTTCCACCCGGGCAAGCGACGCCGCGACCACCTCGGGCTCGACCCGGCGACGGCGAAGAACGTCCGCTGGGTGGCCCGCATCGGCGGCGAGAACTACTCCAGCCCCGTCGTGGCCGGGGGCCGCGTGTACGTCGGCACCAACGACGAGGAGATCGACGATCCGCGGTTCATCACGACCGAAGGTGGCGTGCTCGAGTGCCTCATCGAGCGGTCAGGTGAGCGGCTCTGGCGGCTGGTGGTGCCGAAGCTCGAAATCGACCGCTCCAAGGTGAGCGAGGACTTCGACGCGATGAAGCTCGGCATCTGCTCGTCGGCCACCGTCGACGGCGACCTGATCTACGTGGTGACAAACCGCTGCGAGGCGCTCTGCCTCGACGCCGACGGCATGGCCGACGGCAACGACGGACCGTTCACCGACGAGGCGTCGTTCATGGTGCCCTCGGGCGCGAAGCCGATCGAGCTCGGCCCGGCCGACGCCGACATCGTCTGGCGGTTCGACATGCTCCGGGACCTGCCGGTGTTTCCGCACGACGCCACCAACTGCTCGATCCTGGTGGCCGGCGACTGTGCGTATGTCGGCACCGGCAACGGCGTCTACGACGGCAAGATGGTGCTGCCGGACGCGGCCTCGCTGATCGCGCTCGACAAGCGGACGGGCCGCCTGCTCGGCAAGGACGACGGCTCGATCAGCGCCGGCACGTTCCACGGCCAGTGGTCGTCGCCCACGCTCGCGTCGGCGGGGGGCCGCAGCCTCGTCGTCTACGGCGGCGGCGACGGCGTGTGCTACGGCTTCGAGTGCGTGGATCCGGCGACGAGTGGCGCGGCGCTGCTGCGGCAGGCCTGGAGGTGCGACTGCAACCCGCCGGGGTATCGGGACCGTGGCGGCGAGCCGATCGACTACTGGGCGCTCGTCCGGGGCGGCCCGCGGACGCTCGATGCCGACGGCATGCTCGTGAGCCCCAGCGAGATCATCGGCTCGCCGGTGTTTCACGACGGGCGGATCTATGTGACCATCGGCCAGGATCCGCTGCACGGGGCGGGTCGCGGGGCGCTCACGTGCCTGCGGGCCGACGGGAGCGGCGACGTGACGCACTCGGGCGTCCTCTGGCGGTATCTCGGCATCGGCCGATCGCTCTCCACGGTGTCGGTCGCCGACGGGCTCGTCTACGCGGCGGAGCACGCCGGCCGGATCCACTGCCTGGATGCAGCGACGGGCGATCTCGTGTGGGTCTACGACACGCGGGAGGAGATCTGGTCGTCGACGTTGGTGGCGGACGGCAGGATCTACGTGGGCACCCGCCGCGGCCTGACGGTGCTGCAGGCCGGCCGCGAGCGGAAGCATCTGGCCGACGTGCGGCTGGGCTCGGCGGTGTGGTCGGTGCCGACGGCAGCGAATGGCACGCTCTACGTGGCCTCGCAGAAACACCTCTTCGCCGTCGAGGATCAGGGCGAGGCGCCGTAACGCGCGGCGATTCGCCCAGGGATCGCCGTTGCATCGCCCGCGTATCCCGGCCACACTCGGGGTTCCCCCTGTTCGGGGGTCGCCCAGCCGTTCCACCGAGGATCCACCGATGCGCACCGGCAATCCCGCGCTCAACGCCACCACCTTCGAGAACTTCGGCGTCTATCGCCGGGGAGAGGTGGGCGTCGCCGCCAGCGACGGCATGACGATTCTCGGCACGGTCCACAAGACGCTGTTTCTGCTGGCGCTGGCGGTCGGCTCCGCGTGCTTCACGTGGTCGCGAACCGCGGCGGTCGCGGAGGCGGGGCCGGGCGCGGGGATCGGCGCCGCGGCGGGCTGGGTCGTCGGCGGTGCCCTTGTGGCGCTGGTGGCCGGGCTCGTGATCTGCTTCAAGCACACCTGGTCGCCGATCCTCGCACCGGTTTACGCGATCGCGGAGGGACTGCTGCTGGGAGGCGTGTCGGCGAGTTTCGAGGCCCGGTATCCGGGCATCGTGGTGCAGGCGGTGGGCTGCACGTTTGGCACGCTCTTCTGTCTCCTGCTCGCCTACCGTTCGGGAATGATCCGGGCGACCGACAACCTCAAGCTCGGGATCGTGGCGGCCACCGGGGGAATCGCGCTGCTCTACCTGGTGACGTTCGTGGCCGGGCTCTTCGGTTTCACGCTGTTCTCCGCGCTCTACGGCAGCGGCCTGATCGGCGTCGGGTTCAGCGTGGTCGTGGTGGCGATCGCAGCCCTCAACCTGGTGCTCGACTTCGACTTCATCGAGCAGGCCGCCGAGCGGGGAGCGCCGAAGTACCTCGAGTGGTACGGCGCGTTCGCGCTGATGGTGACGCTCGTCTGGCTGTACATGGAGATTCTCCGCTTGCTGGCGAAGCTCAACGACCGCCGGTAGCGGACGGGGCGGCCACCGCGTAAAAAGGCGGGCATTCGGGCCC
>JBJTRH010000333.1:0-9715 GCA_046076065.1 Planctomycetaceae bacterium
ATCACCCACGCCCCGGGAGCCGGCGTATGCCGACAAGCGCAGCCACGATGGCGAAGCGCCGTCGGCATCCGAGTGAGAGGATGCCACGAAGGCATCCTCGAACGTCCGGCGACGGGGCGTGGGTGATCCCGAGCCCTCCCGAACGGCCCGCATCACGCGATCAACTGAGCGGGCCACGGCGGATCGAAGCCCGCCGACTCGACGGCGACCCCAGCCTTCACCACCGCCGCGACCACGGCTCCGAGCGTCGTCCGCCGCGCATCGATCGCGAAGGTGAGCCGGTCGCCATCCTCGCAGCGAACCTCGCCGACGAGCCCCGTCATCGCCCGGGCCGCGACCTCGGCCGCCCCCCTGCACATCATGGCACACCGCCAGTTCCGCCCCGCCGCGAGGCCCTCGGGGGTCGCCGGCCCCGATGCCACCAGCCGTCCTTCGGCGAGCACGACGAGATGGGTGAAGCAGGCGGGCACGTCGGCGTCGTCGATGGCGGCGAGCACCGTCCGCCCCATGAGGTGGGCGTCACCGATCAGCCGCACTATCTCGGTCCGCTCGTGTGGATCGAGTCCGCCGAGCGGGTCGTCGAGCAGCAGCACGTCTGGTTCGTGCACGAGGGCGCGGGCCACGAGCAGTCGCTTGCGGTGGCCGGCCGCCAGGGAATCGAGCGGCGTGCGACCGGCGGCCGCGAGGCCTGCGAGGTCGAGGCCGCGATGCACCGCCGCCGCAAGCCGCTCTCCCTGGAGCCCCGCGGCGGCGGCGAAGACTTCCAGGAACTCGCCGGCCCGGAGCCCCGGCCAGACGGGCATCCGGTCGGGCACGTAGCCGATCGTGCGACGCACGGCCGCGGCCGCGCCGCGCACCGATCGGCCGTCGACCAGGATCTCGCCCGCGTGCAGCGGCAGGGCGGTGGCCGCCGCCGCGAGCAGCGAGCTCTTGCCGGCACCGGTGCGGCCGATCAGGGCCGTCGCCTGGCCGGGGCCGACGACGAGCGACAGGGACTCGACCACCACCCTTCCGGACCGTTCGACGGTGGCACGTTCGCAGCGGATCATCCGCGTGGCCGCGTCAGGCGGGGCGTCCTTCGCCCGCGAGCCGCTCCTCCGTCATCTCGATGGACACGAGCAGCCCCTTGGCCTTGTTGAGCGTCTCCTCGAACTCCAGCTCGGGCACGCTGTCAGCCACGATGCCGGCCCCCGACTGCACGTGGGCACGGCCCCCGGCGATCACGACGGTCCGCAGCGCGATGCAGGTGTCCATCGCGCCGTTGAAGTCGACGTAGCCGACCGCGCCGGCGTAGGGTCCGCGGCGGACCGGCTCGAGCTCGTCGATGATCTCCATGGCCCGGATCTTGGGAGCGCCCGACACGGTGCCGGCGGGCAGGCAGGCCCGCAGGGCGTCGAAGGCCGAGAGCCCGTCGGCGAGCCGCCCGGTCACGTTGCTCGTGATGTGCATCACGTGGCTGTACCGTTCGATCACCATCACGTCCGAGAGTTGCACCGAGCCGATCGCCGCCACCCGGCCCACGTCGTTGCGGCCGAGGTCGATCAGCATCACGTGCTCGGCCCGCTCCTTGGGATCGGCCAGCAGGTCCTCGGCCAGCGCGATATCCTCCGCGGCCGTGGCGCCCCGCCGCCGCGTACCCGCCAGCGGGCGCACCGTCACCGTGCCGTCCACGCAGCGGACCATGATCTCCGGTGAACTGCCCACCAGCGTGCAGTCGGGCGTCCGCAGGAAGAACATGAACGGGCTCGGATTGACCACGCGGAGCGTGCGGTAGAGCTCGAGCGGGGCCGCCGTGAAGGGAATGTCGATCCGGCGGCTGAGCACCACCTGGAAGATGTCGCCGGCGCGGATGTAGTCGATGGCCCGCCCGACGGCGGCGAGGAACTGCTCGCGGGAAAACGTGCTCGCGGCGGTGCCATCGGCGAGGCAGGCCGGCTCGCGTCGCGGCCCGATGTCGGCGGCCGGCGGCCAGCCGTGCGGCGCCGAGAGCCGCGCGATCGTGGCGTCGATGCGGCTGCAGGCGGCGGCGTGGGCCGCGGCGATCGCGGCCGGGCTCGCGTCTCCCACGTCGGCGAGCACGACCACGTCGATCGCCTTGGTGACGTTGTCGAACACGATCATGTGGTCGTAGAAGCCGAACGACAGGTCCGGCAGGCCGCGGTCGTCGGGCGGGGCATCGGGCAGCCGCTCGACGTACCGCACGGTGTCGTAGCCGGCGTAGCCGACCACGCCGCTCGTAAACGGCGGGAGCTCCGGCAGGCGGGCCGTGTGAAACGCGGCCATCCGCCGCTCGAGCTCGCGGAGCGGGTCGACCGCGGTGAACGACTCGTCGCCGCCGGCACCCGTTACGGTGACGAGCGTTCCTCGGGCCTCGAACCGCAGGAAGGGATCGGCTGCGAGGAAGCTGTAGCGGCCCACCTTCTCCCCGCCGACCACGCTCTCGAACAGGCAGGCGGCGGCACCCGAGTCGATCTTGGCAAACGCCGAGAGGGGCGTGAGGCCGTCGGCGAACAGCCGCCGGTAGACCGGAACGAGGCGGCGAACCCCGGCGCCGCACGCCGGGAGCGACCGGGCGAGTTCGCCAAAACGGGACCTGTCCGGGAGGTGGGGCATCGGATGGGCGCAAGGGCGGCCGTCGGGGCTGGTCGCCAGAGACTACCCCCGCTCCCGGATGCCAACAACACGCCGCCGCAGCGATCCGATGGCGACCGGGGGCGGGGCAGCCGCTATCATTCAGGCGTCGACCGAAACGGAGGGTGCCGGACCGTGAAGTGCCAGCAGTGCGAGAAGCCGGCGGTGTTCCACATCACCGAGCTCGAGTCGGGCGACGTTCGCGAGGTGCACCTCTGCGAGGACCATGCCCGGGCCTATCTGAACCAGGCCGAGCCAGCGGAGGCGGGCGAGCCTTCGGGAGAGACGGGGGGCGGGCCGCTCGCCGTCGGGCAGACGGCCGACGAACTCTCGCTCCTCGACAAGAAGGCCTGCCCGATGTGCGGGATCACGTTCTTCGAGTTCCGCAACCAGGGCCGCCTCGGATGCGCCCACGACTACGTCCACTTCGAGAAGGAACTCGAGCCGCTGATCGCCAACATCCACGGCTCGACGCAGCACCGCGGCCGCCGGCCGGTCCGCGACCCGGCCATGGAACCGCCGCTTCCGGAGGCGACCGACGAGCTCACGGTGGTGATCGGCCTGCGGCGAAGCATGCAGGAGGCGATCGCCTGCGAGGACTACGAGAAGGCCCGCGAGGACCGGGACGCGATTCGCGGCATCGAGGAGCGCTGGCTGCGGGACCGCGGCGCGCCCACCTCCCCACGGCGGGCCGACGGGGCGAACGATGAAACTTGAGCATCTGGTGACGCCGTCGGCGAATGGCTCCGCGGCACCGGCCCGGAGTCCGACATCGTGATGAGCAGCCGTGTCCGGCTCGCCCGGAACGTGGCCCACTATCCGTTCGTCAGCCGGATGTCCGAGCAGGACCGGGCCGAGGTGGAGCGATTCCTGCGGGAGCGGATCGCGTCGTCCTCCGTCGGCAGCGAGCTGGAGTACATCGACGTCGGCGGCCTCGAGGAGGTCGACCGGCAGTTCCTCGTGGAGCGGCAGCTCATCAGCCGGGAGCATGCCGAGGCGCAGGGGGCCCGGGGCGTGGCGATCGACGGCCGCGAACAGGTCAGCCTGATGATCAACGAGGAGGATCACCTGCGGATCCAGTGCATGCACAGCGGCCTCGACCTGCGGGGAGCCTGGGAGCAGATTCGCGGCGTCGACGACCAGATCGGCCGCGTCGTTCCCTACGCCTTCCAGGCCCGCTGGGGATACCTGACGGCCTGCCCGACCAACGTGGGCACGGGCATCCGGGTGAGCGTGATGCTCCACCTGCCGGCGCTGGTGATCACCCGGCAGATCGACAAGGTGTTCCGCAGCCTGCACAAGATCTCGCTGGCGGTCCGCGGCCTGTACGGCGAGGGCTCGCAGGCGATGGGCGACTTCTACCAGATCTCGAACCAGACCACCCTCGGCAAGACCGAGGAGGAGCTCGTCGAGCAGGTGGGCGACGTGGTGCCGGTCCTGATCGACTACGAGCGTCGGGCCCGCGAGTTCCTTGTCCGCGAGACCCAGCAGAACGTGCACGACCAGGTGAGCCGGGCGTTCGGCATCCTGCGCACCGCCCAGACGATCACCGCCGAGGAGACGATGCAGCTGCTGTCACGCGTCCGCATGGGCGTGCTGCTCGGCCTGATCGGCGACGTGAACATCGCCGACATCAACTCCCTGCTGATCCGCACCCAGCCGGCCCATCTCCAGAAACTGCGGGGCGTGGAACTCGACACCAAGGACCGCAACATCGAGCGGGCCCGCTACCTCCGCCGCCACTTCGAGGGCGGCACGCCGCAGAACTGAGCGGCGGTCACCGCACGGCGAGCTTGCGGCGGAGCGCCGCCACCACCGGCCGGGGCACGAACCGCGACAGGGCTTCGTCGTCGGCGAGCGGCGTGATCTGCTTGAGCAGCGACGACGAGATGTGGGAGTAGGCGGCGTCGGCCATCAGGAACACGGTCTCCACGTCCGGATCGAGCTTGCGGTTCGCCAGCGTCATCGTGAACTCGGCCTCGATGTCGGTCAGCGACCTGACGCCGCGGAGGAGCACGTGGGCCCCCTGCTCCCGCACGAAGGCCACCGACAGCCCGCTGAATCGCTCCACCCGCACGTTCCCGAACCCGGCGACCGCCGCCTTCACGAGGTCGACCCGCTCCTCGAGCGAGAACAGCGGATGCTTGTCGGGATTGATGCCCACGCCGACCACGATCGCGTCGAAAATGCGGCTCGCCCGGCCGATCACGTCGAGGTGGCCCAGGGTGACCGGATCGAACGACCCGGTGTACACGGCCACGCGTCCCGCAGGCTGGCTCACGGCTGCTGCTCCGCTGTCCGGCGACCGGCGGTGGGCGGTCCGCCCGCTCCCGCCGAGCGGCGACTCCCGCCGACCGCGAAGGTATGGTATGGAATTGCCGGTTTCGGAAACATCCCCACGAGTCCCCGGAACGCCCCGCACGTGCTCTCGCTCGCCGGCCTGATCGTCTCGGGCATCGTCGTGATCCTGTTCCTCGCCGATCTCGTGGCGGCGTTCCCCTTCCAGCGGGTCAGCGTCGCCGCCGACGTCGGGTTCATCCTGGCCGGCATGATCGTGGCGTATCTCAGCTGGCAGATCGGCGCGCGGGCGAAACGCTGAGCGCCGGCCTCAGGCGGCCCGGAGCACCGACCTGGCGATCGGCTGCTGATCGCCACCCGCGATCATCCGCGGCACGGCCGAGAGGCTCGCCACGTTCATGGTTCCCCGTTCGCGCCGCTGCGCCGCCCAGGCGATCCAGCGCTGCAGCCTCGGCGGCACCACGGCGGCAGGCGAGGTGCCGGCGGTGGTCGCATCGCTTCGCAGCACCTGGAGTCCGCCGGCACGCAGCCGCGGCTGGCCGCCGAGCCCGAGCCAGCCGAGCACCCCGTCCGCCCGAGGCGGCGTGACGAGCACCTCCCACAATCCCCACACCACGTTGCGGCACCCCCAGCCGCGGGGCGCCGGCCGCCGACAGCCGCGGCCCTCGTCTGAGAAGGAGTCGACGAGCGCCACCGCGATGCCCCACTCGGCGAGGAGCACACGCTGCTCGATCGCGGTCGGGCCGCGGAGCGATACCGTCGAGAGCCCGGGCACGACATCCCTGGCTCGGGCGAGGAGGTCGCGAAGCCGACGCCGGGAGCTGCAGGCCGCCGGAGGAATGTCGAGGGCCACATCCAGTCCCTCGAGCGCGGGCACGAAGTCGTCGGCCCCAACGAGCCACGACACCGGCACCCCGACGGCCGCAGCCGTCTCGACCCAGGCGGCCTGCCGGCCCGCCGGGAACCGCGGAGCAACCGCGCAGAGCACCAGCGTGGATGGCGGTCGTGGTCGCATCATCAGCCCCCCTGCCCCTGCCCGCCTCGCGCGGGCAGGAATGGCTATCGACCCGCGGCGGCAGCCCGCTCCACCGCCACCCGTGCGTGGTCAGCCAAGGGGGGACGGGGGAACCTGCGCCGCGTCGGCCGCCACTGCCGGTGGCGGGGAATCTGCGGCCTCGATGACGCAGCGGACGATCGCCTCGACGACGCCGTCGGCCGTCGCCTGCGCGGCCTCGGCAGTCGCACAAAGCCCGAGCGGTTCGAGGGCCGCCGACGTCACCGGGCTGATGGTGGCGATCCTCCAGCCATGGATCCGGTCGCCGAACAGCCGCGCAGCCGCGGAGGCGATCGACGGGCTCGTCAGCACGATCCAGTCCACCGCCCCCCGCGACACGGCCTCCAGTTCGTCGGCGGCGAGCGATTCCCGGGGCAGCGTCCGGTAGGCGGTCACCTCGTCGACCACATGCCCCCGCGACTCGAGCCCGCACCGCAGTTCCTCGCGGCCGCGATCGGCCCGCACGAGCAGGAATCGGCCGCCGCGCAGCGTGGCGGCCAGTTCGGCGGCGAGGTCTTCCGACCGCGAGACCGTCGGGGTGAGGTCGCAGCGATAGCCGGCCTCTTCGAGCTGCCGCCGCGTGGCGGGCCCGATGGCGGCCAGCCGCGCGGTGCCGAGCGCCCGCCCGTCGAGTCGCAGTGCCTCGAGCCTGTGGAGAAAGGCACGCACGCCGTTGGCGGATGCGAACACGATCCAGTCGTAGGTCGAGGCGGCGCGGAGCGCATCGTCGAGCGGCTGCCACGTGGGCGGGTCGGCGATCTCCACGAGCGGCACATGGAGCGGCCGGCCTCCCGCGGCCCGGATAGCGGCCACGAGATCGCCCTCCTGCCCCGCCGGCCGCGTCACCAGCACCACGCGGCCCGCCAGCGGACCGCTCGAGGCCGGGGCCGCGCCGACGATCGCCACGGCCGGCGACCGCCATCCCTGCCGCGCGGCATCGTCGGCACAGCGGCCGAGCGTGGTGCCGGCCACGTGCTCGTCGGGCCAGCCGCAGCGGCTGACGACGGTCACGGGGGTGTCGGCGGGGCGGCCCGCCGCCAGCAACTCGCGGGACCACCTGGCCGCCTGCTCGACGCCCATGTAGACGGCGAGCGTGCCCGGCAGCGTCGCGAGGCTGCGGTAGTCGACGCCGCCATCCTTGCCGTCGGCCTCCCGGCCGGTAAGCAGGCTCACATTCGATGCGTCGACGCGGCTCGTGAGCGACGCACCGGCCGCCGCCGCCGCCGCCAGCGCGGCCGTGACGCCCGGCACGATCTCGACGGGCACGCCAGCCTGCCGCGCCGGCTCGATCTCCTCGGTGAGCCGCCCGAAGATCGCCGGATCTCCTCCCTTGAGACGCACCACCCGGGCTCCGTCGACCGCGAGGCGAGCCAGCAGCCGGCCGGTGGCCGACCCGGGATCGTCGGCGTCGTGGCGGGCCTTCTCGACCGGGATCCGCCGCGCGCGGGAGCAGACCGCGTCGAGCAGCCGGGGTGGCACGAGCGCGTCATGCACGATCACGTCGGCACTGCGAAGCGCCTCGACGGCGCGGAGCGTCAGCAGGTCGGGGGCACCGGGGCCGGCCCCCACGAAGCAGACCCGGCCCGGCGGTGGCGTGCGATGTGCGTCCATTGGAAGGCAGGATATCCGGATGGGCGGCGGCGGTGTTTGTGGGCCTTCCGGGCCGCACTACACTCGGGGGGTCTTCGCCCGCCACCACCCGCCCTGGCACCCATGGCCAACGAGCCCACCGCCGCGACTCCCGTGCCGGCCGACCCGGCCACCGTGCCGTCGACCGTGGCCCTCACCCCCGGGGAGCGGGCCCGGGTGATGAAGTGCTACCAGACCGGCGCCCAGGCGCTGCAGTCCAACCCCGATTATGCGATCCAGATGTTCGCCGTGAGCGTGGCCGGCGACCCGGGCAACGCCATCTTCCTGCAGGCGTTCCTCGGCGCCCTCCGCAAGAAGCACGGCGTTAAGAAGTCGGGGAGTCTGACGTCGTTCCTCTCGGTGGGATCGCGGGCCGGCCTGAAGAAACTCGCGACGTCGGCCCAGTGGCGGGACGTCATCAAGCAGGGCGTGGACATCATCAAGGCCAACCCCGCCGACCACGTCTGCCTGCTCGCCATGGCCGAGGCGTGCGGCAACCTGATGTTCTTCGACTCGCAGGCGGTCTACCTGCGGGCGGCCCTCGACGCCTTTCCGACCGATCCCGAGGTCAATCGCCAGTGCGCCAAGTTCGCCGCCAGTCAGGGCAACTTCGACCAGGCGATCGAATGCTGGCGGCGGATCGGCCGCACCAAGGGGCTCACCGAGGAGGCCGAGAAGGCGATCGCCGAACTGTCGGTCGACAAGACGATCGCCGCCGGCCAGGGCATGATCGGCCGCGGCGGGGCGGCGGCGGCGGCCAAGGCGGCGGGGAAGCCCGAGTCGACGCCCGTCGCCGGAGGCCGGGCGGCGGAGCTGAAGCAGGCAATCGCGAAAAACCCGACCGACGTGGAGTCGCGACTCGAGCTCGCCGACGTGCTCGAGCGGGACGGCGGCATGGAGGAAGCCGAGCGGGTGCTGCAGGAGGCACTGGCCGTGTCGGGCAACGACCTCAAGGTGCGGGAGCACATGGAGGACCGCCAGCTCCGCTGGGGCAGGCACAAGGTGCTGATCGCCGAGAAGCGGCTGGCCGACAACGACACGGCGGACACGCGGGCCACCGTCGAGCGGCTGCGGGCCGCCCAGATCAAGGCCGAGATCGACGTCTACAAGGCTCGCAGCGACCGCTATCCCGAGAACCTCACCTGGAAGTACGAACTCGCGATGCGGCTGAAGTCGGCCGGGAACTACACGGAGGCGATCCGCCAGTTCCAGGAGTCGATGAAGGACGTGCGGCGGCGGGGCGCCGTGTCACTGGAGCTCGGTGAATGCTTCCAGAAGATCAAGCAGTACCAGCTCGCGATGCAGAACTACCAGGCCGCGGTCGACGCGTTGACCGACCGCGAACTCGAGCTCCGGAAGAGGGCCTTGTACCGGGCGGGCGTGCTCGCCGCGGGCCTCGACGACGTCGATTCCGCCATGAAATACCTGTCGATTCTCGCCGGTTTGGACTTCGGATACCGGGATGTCGCCCAGCGTCTGGACAAGTTGAGCCCGGCGAAGGATAAAGGTGCCGACGGCTGAGCCGCCTTCCGGCCGCTCCCCCCGCCGGCCGGGACCGCTCCAGGCCCCGCCGACAATCCCCCACGACCTGAGCCCACGCCCCGAGGACACGCATGCCCCACTCCGCCAGCGCCAAGAAGCGCAACCGCCAGAACCTCCGCAACCGCGAACGCAACCGGGCCATCAAGTCCGAGATCAAGAAGAAGATTCGCGGCGTGCTCACCGCGATCACGTCGGGCGACGTGGCGGCGGCGAAGGAGGAGTTTCGCGGCATGGCGAAGGCCACCGACCGTGCGGCGTCGTCCGGAACGATCCACCGCAACCGTGCAGCCCGCATCAAGTCGCGGATTTCGGCTCGGGTGAAGCACGCCGAGAAGGGCACCGGCGCGGCCGCGGCACCGTCGAAGGGCCGCAAGGTCGCTGCGAAGTCGGGCGGAGTACTGTGTGCTGAGTCAAAGAATAACACTGACGTGATGTACCTCTGTCAGTCGGGAATTGCTGCTGTGACCTGAATGGACTAGTGGGCCAGCGTCGTAGGGGGTAGATTATGCAAGTTTTAAACAAAATTATGGATGTGCAGATCAGTGCAAACGGCCGGAATGA
>JBJTRH010000334.1:0-3205 GCA_046076065.1 Planctomycetaceae bacterium
CTGTTCCTGAACCCTCATATCACCTGGTAGAGGAAATCCAATCCGGTCAGACCGTCATATGTTATAGAGAAAACTTCCCATGGCAGACTAGGAAGCGGTGCGGCGGTGATCGCTGGGAGACGGCAGCCTGCTGGCGATCATGGAGCAGTCGGTACCGTGACCGTTACGTTCGGGGGTACGGGGGTGACATCGCCGGCCACCGTGCCACTGCTTCCCGACACCAGGAACTGACTCAGCACGCTGAACGTGCCGAAACTATCGGTGAAGTTCATCGCGGCGTTGGTGCCTGGGGGCACAGCCGAAGATACGGTGTTGAAGTCCATGAAGATTTCGCCGCTGTTCACGATTGACACCGCAGGGGCGGTGGTCGATGCAGTGGAGATGTTGTTGTTGAAGTAGCTGTTGATTGGCCCGGAATCAACCGCCTGGAAGCCGGTGGCAGTGGGCGAATCCAGTTCGATGTTGAGGTTGCTGAACTCGGTCAAACAGGCTGTGGTCTGGATCAGCACCCCGGCGCTGCTGGCCCCAGTGATCGTCGTGTTGAAAAACTCGAATGTTCCGGTGCCGGAGTTGTTGACGATCAGAATGCCCTGGGCTCCGCGGCCGTCGATCGTGGCGCCATCGACGTCAATGTTGGTGTCGGTGTTGTTCACGATCAGGATACCGTCGCCGGTATCATTGAGGTCGCCATAGATTTTCACCGAGCCGCCCGAGTTGTTGGCCACGCTGAGTAGGTAGGAAGGGGGCGAGGGAACCGCGGGCGTGTTTGTTATCGGGCCATCGTACCGGAAGGTGGGTGCGCTATTCTCGACAGCGATTGCGGCCCCGGGCGTGGTCTTGAAGATCCCTGAGCCGCTGTCTGCTGTGACGGTTGTTATCGACTCGTCGCCATTGGCTACCGCGATCGCTGCGTACTGGTTTTCCTTGAGTGAGACGTTGCCGATGCGGATGTTGGTGTCGGAGTCGTTGCCGAGGATGCGGATGCCCTGGCCCCCCGTGTCGCTCACCTGGTTTGGCACGGTGCTGCCGGTTGGGGTGCCGCCGGCGGCGATATCGATTTTTGCGCCCACATTGTCGGCGAGGTAGACGATGGGGGCGACGGCACCACCGTTGGTGGCCACATCGCTGACCAGCGATCCCTGGAAGGAGACCTCCGCGGAACTCTGCTCGACGAGGAGTCCGGCCGTCGTCATGTTCGTGACGCTGGTGTCGGTGAACTCGATGCGGCCGGCGGTGGCTTTGGAGATGCTGATGCCCGTCTGTGGGGCTGTGGTGCCGTTGCCGGAGATGGCGACGTTGGTCACCCGGCTGTTGCCGAGATCGCCCGTGCCTTCGATCCCGAGTTGAGAACCTGTGATTTGCAGATTGGCGACGGTGGCGCTGTGGCCCTGAGCGCCGTCGATGAGCACGCTCGTGCCACCGGGATTGCTGAGCAGGGGGAACTGTCCTCCGGTGTTGGTTGCGATGTTGATGTCGCCGCAGCATACGGTCGGGATGTAGAGCGGGCCGCCGTCGCCGATTAGCGACTGATTTGGGGCGAGGAACGTGAACTGCGTGTCGTATCCGGCCGCGGTGCCATCACCGCGATGTACGAAGAAGATCGTGCCCGGGGCGGAGGCGAGGCCCCCTGCAGCGTCTGGCCGATCGGCTGCCGAGAAGGAATCGAAGGGGCGGGCGTTGGTGCCGTTGCCGCCGGGCGCCGCCGTGTTGTCGATGTGGATCACCCGCCATGGCGTGCCGGTGGAAGGATTGAGGGCGACCTCCGGTGTCTGGTGCGCACGCACGATGTGCTCGTTTCTCATCATCGGCTGCTCCATCTGGTCCGGCACGTTGCGGCGGCGGCTACCGCCCATCCGGTAGGTGAGCCGCGCGAATCCGGTCCAGTCGAAGTAGCTATCGTTGTTGGCTTGGAGCGAGAAGTCCCAGTTCTCGAGAAACGTCATGTCGAGCCGCGTGTACACGCCCCCGAACCACGGGACGACGTCTTCGCCATCGAGCGGACCCTGATCCCAGTCGTAACGGGCGTTGCCGAGAGCATAGCCGCCGACGCTGATCATGCCCGCCCAGTCGGAGAGCCCAGGCACATACACGCCCACTTCGAGGTCGGCGCCGCTGAGGGCTGCGTCAAGGCCGTAATCGCACATCACGTAGTTCTGATAAAACGCGCTCCCCGGGGCGCCCGCGGTGTAGGCCGTGGTACCCACCGGCATGTATCCATTGCTCCGGAGATTTCCGAAGTCGGTCAGCCACTCCGCCGACACGCCCACCTGGTGGTAGACGTGTCCGAAGGTGCCGAGGGGTTCCACGCCGCACAGTCCGTCGATCGAGTATTGGTTGGCGTCGCCGTCGTAGTCGTAGTACACGCCCACGCCGAGCAGGCTGCCGCCCAGGAACTGCTTGCGGACGAGGCCGAAGTTGCCGAAGTAGCCGCCATATTCCGACACGTGGTTGCGGGCATCGAGCGCCCATAGCCCGCCGAGATCGTCTTGGCTGTAGGGCACAAACGCCCCGAGTGTCATGTAGCTACCGTTGTAGCCGAGCCCGCGATCCGCCGCGTTGATGCCGTAGTAAAGCCAGCCGGGGCCGTTCGCGTTGAGTTCCTTGAATCCGGCGACGGCCCGGTTGACGACTCCGCCCGCCGGCGCCATGCCCATCTGACCCATCTGGGCGTGCGCCAACGGAGCGGCCGCCGCGGACCCGGCCGCGATGAGGGCTAGAGCGGTGGCCCGACGGAGCCGCCGCTGCCAGTCGGCCGCCCGGCGGCGGATGGCCCGTAGGCGGGCGGCAGCTCGTTTTCCATGGCGGGCGAAGGCGTGTGTCCGCATCGGAGTCGCTTTCCTGTCGAGGTCCGATCGTTCGGGCGGGGCGGTCCCCGCGCCGAAAAACCGGCATGATCGTCAGGAGTGATCGACCCGACCTGACCCGATCCATGAGCATTTCCCGCATTCTGGGGATGACCGGTACCGTTTTCCCAGGTTCTCCAGAGCCGTGAGAAGCACGCTCGCCGGGTTTCGCGGCCCATTCTCGCGAGGGCGACAGCGGAGTTGTCGGCGCAGGGAAAATAACCATAGTGAGGGGGATTGGTCATTCGTGCCGACGCTTTCGATCGGGTCGCCATGCCCCTCCTCGAGTCCCTGCCGCCCCCGGGGTTTCTTAGCCACGCTCTGACGTGGCTGGTGGTTGCGGGCGGCTGGGCCGGAGCGGC
>JBJTRH010000335.1:0-5279 GCA_046076065.1 Planctomycetaceae bacterium
GAGCAGGTCCTTGACGCCCGGGATCGCCATCACGGTCTCGATCACCTTCGACAGCAGGCCGAGGTTCTTGCCCACGAACGAGGCGAACGCCGGCTTCTCCTCGACGGGCAGCTTGCCGGCCTCGTCCTCGAGCGACGTCAGCATCGGGGCGAGCTTCTCGAGTTCCGGCAGGGCGAGCCGTGCCGTCTCCTCGTTCGTCACACCCTTGAGCACGCTGCCTAGACCCCCGAACAGCTCGGTGGCGTTCTTGCCGATCCGCACCGCCTCGAGGAACTTGGGATCGATCGAGATCTCGTCGGCGACGAGGTCGATCACGTCCTTGCCCTTCGTGGCAACGACTTCCTCCTCGCGAATGGTCACCGGGCCGTCCTGACGCACCGTCTCCCTCACTGCGACGTGACGCACTTCCTCTGCCTCCTTCTTCTTTGCCTGGCTCCAGAGGTACCAGCCGAGGCCGAGGGCTCCGAGGGCCAGGAGGGGCAGGAGCCAGCCGGGCAGTCCGCCCGACGCCGCCTCGTGCGAGTGACCGCCGTGGCGGGCCGGCTCGCTGTGCCGGCCGCCGGACGTGCCGCCGAAATCGCCGAGCGACAGACCCGCGGGCAGCGCACCGCGGATGTTGCCCGCCTGCTCCGAGAACAGCCGGCTCACGCCGGCGGCATCCGGCTTGCCCGAGAACTGCTTGGCGACCATGCCGAGCACCATCGGGGCGAGATAGGTGAGCAGCGTCTTCATGATGCCGGGCTGCATGCCGGCGAAGGACGCGATCGTGCCCACGATGCTCGAGAGGTTGTTGCCGAGCAGCGAGGTCAGCAGGTTGCCGCCGAGGCCGCCGAGGCCCGACGCCTGGCTGCCGCCGAGCAGGCCGGCGAGGTTGCCGAGCATGCCGAGGTCGAGGCCGCCCATCGCCTTGGCGAGCTGGTCGGAGCCGCTCTGGGTTCCGGCCATCTTGGCGAACACGTTGAGCAGCGCGGGCACTGCGGCGTTGGTGGCAGTCTTGGTCTGCGACTCACTGGCACCAATGAGGCCGCCGAGCTTGCCCAGCACGTCCGGCGACGTCAGCTGGCTCATGATCAGGTCCGAAATATTCATCAATCTGCTCCAGAAGGAAAAAACGAAAGTCCATCGGTCGGTGGCTCCGTCTTCCCTGACGGATCGAACGGCTCCGGACGAGCGGCGAATACCCCTCTGCCCGGGCCTCATGGTTGTAGTGGCGGCGCAGAGGGGTCGCAAATGGCCCGCAAAACCGTCACCGCCGGCCGAGTTTCGGCTGATTTCGCGGCCTGACCGTCACCAGTACACGTACTGCAGGAACCGCTCCCGGTCAGCCGTCGGCAGCCCCTCGACGCATGGCACCACCCAGCGGTTCTCATCGGTGTCGACCAGCAGCTTGCCGCCGGTGCCGAAGTCGAACGCCTGCCCCTGCGTCCAGCGAATCGTGAATCGCCGCCGGCCGCAGTCGGCCTCCACGTCGAAATCGAGATAGCCGTGCACGAGCCGAACCTCGTGCACGCGGAGCACCTCGCGGATCAGCGACCGCCGCCGCAGTGCGTCGCGAAGGACCCGCCGGTCTACCTCGGGCCAGTCGTCGAGCCGGCGCACCAGGCCCAGCTCCACCTCGTCGCCGTGCTCGTCCCAGCCACGAACCGAGAGATACTCCTCGGGATGCGTGGCCGGAAACGTGCGGGTCACGAACACGACGGCGGGCGCGCTTCCGTCGGTCGCGGCGAGCTCGATCCGCTCCTGCTCGCCGATGCGGAAGTGGTGCCGTGCCGGATCGAGCCAGGCGAGCCCGGCTGGGGCCACAGGCTCCGCGATGGCAGCCGGAGCGGCCTGCTCCGGCTCGGCGAGGAGCGTGTCGACGGTGGGCTGCTTCGTCACCTGCGTCTGGATGCGGACGAGCCTCGCATACACGCCATCGGCGGCCAGGAGCTCGGCGTGCGTGCCCTGCTCGACCAGCCGGCCGCGGTCGAAGGCCAGGATCCGGTCGGCGTTGCGGAGCGTCGAGAGCCGGTGGGCGATCGCGATCGTGGTGCGGCCCCGCACGAGCACGGCGAGCGCCTCCTGGATCGCCTTCTCGGCCTCCGCGTCGATGTTGCTCGTGGCCTCGTCGAGCACGAGCACGCGGGGGTCGTAGAGCAGCGTGCGGGCGATCGAGAGCCGCTGCTTCTCCCCCCCCGACAGCCCCGCCCCGTGCTCGCCGAGGAGCGTCTCGTAGGCCAGGGGCTGGCGGCAGAGAAAGTCGTGGGCGCCGGCGGCCTTGGCGGCGGCGAGCCCCTGCTCGATCGTGGCCTGGGGCCGGCCGTAGGAGAGGTTCTTCCAGATCGTGCCCCGAAACAGGAACGACTCCTGGAACACGATCCCGAGCCGCTCGCGGAGATCCCGCGACGACAGCTGGCGGATGTCGTGGCCATCGACCGTGATCGAGCCCTCCTGGACGTCGTGGAAGCGAGCCAGGAGGTTCACCAGTGTGCTCTTGCCGGAGCCCGACCGGCCCACGATGCCCACCATCTCGCCGGGAGCCACCTCGAAGGACACGTCGTGCAGGACCGGCTGGTTGCGGTCGTAGCCGAACGTCACGTTGGCGAAGCGGATCGCGCCCCGGACGTCGTCCCAGGCCTCCGGTGCCTCCGGATCGGTCACGACCACGGGCGTGTCGAGAAGCTCGAGCACCCGCTTGCTCCCCGACAGGAAGCTCGTGAGCCAGGTGGTGAAGTTCGACAGCGCGCCCAGCGGCGCGTAGAACATCGCGAGGTAGGCGAGGAACGCGATCAGCTGCCCGAGCGTCATGCTGCCGCCGATCACGTCGCGGCCGCCGACGTACCACACGATCAGGCCCCCGAGGCTGAACACGATCTGCATCGATGCCGCGTAGGTCGTGTTGGTGTACTCCACCCACTGCCGCCAGCGGCGGAGGTGGTCGCTGGCGCCGTGGAAGCGGTCGAGCTCGTGCGGTTCCTGGGCGAACGCCTTCACGACGCGGATCCCGGAGAGCATGCCGGAGAGCGTGGTCATCTGCTTGCTGGCCGCGTCCCAGAGCCGGTAGTGCCGCGGGTAGACGTGCCGCCAGAAGATCCACGAGCCGAGGATCACCAGCGGCACCGGGATCAGCGTGAATGCGGCGAGCTTCGGATTGATCCACACGAGCATCGCGCCCACGCCGACAAGCTGCACGATCTGCAGGAGGAAGCCGCCCGTGATCTGGTGCATCAGCCCGTGGAGCACCTCGCTGTCGTGGGCCACGCGGCTGATCATCGAGCCCACCTGGTGGCGGTCGTAGTAGGCCACCGACAGCCCCTGCAGCTTGCGGACCATCTCCTCGCGGAGGGCCGACGTGATGCCCGAGCCGATCGCGGTCGTGAGCCGGCCCTTGATCACGCCCACGACCGCGAGGAGCACGCGCGAGAAGGCCAACGCCAGCACCACGACGAGCAGAGCCGTCCTGAAGTCGGGCGCCTGTCCGCCGGCCTCGCCGGCCTTGGCCGAGAGAATGTCGTCGACCATGGTCTGCTGGAGCTTCGGCGGCACCAGCTCCGCGACGACACCCACGAACGTGAGCAGGCAGAGGGCGACGGAGCCGCGGGCATACGGGGCGAGGAGCGTGCCGACCCGACGGAGGATCTGCCCCTTCTGCAGGCAGCGCGGGCAGGCATCCTCGACGGCCTGCAGGCGGAGGCCGCAGCTGCCGCAGGCGGGTGGGTCGAGCGGCCCGTCGAGGCCGTCGAGGCTCCCGGGCAGCCCGGCCACGATCCGCTCGCGCGACCGCTCGAGCGACCGCGACACCTTGTGGAATCTGGTCGCCAGGGCGTTGGAGTAGCGGACGAGGTCGATCCACACTCCGCCGGTGCGGACCTGCAGCGAGCCACCGCCGACACCGGCGGTGGTACGGACGCGTTCCACGGTCGGCCAGGCGACGGTCCGCAGGGTCTCGCGGCCGTCGGTCGCCGCCAGGTGATCGGGCGTGACGACGAGCCACTCCGCGGCCGGATCGCCGGAGAGGGCGACGTCGGTGTCGACCGAGAGCAGGACGGGGCGGTGGTTGAGCCCGGCCGCGTCAAGCCGCCGGTGCACGTGCTCGGGAACCGTCGGCGGTGGCCCGACTCCCGTCGCCGCCGTATGCTCCTGCGGGTGGGCGGTCGTCGTGATCGCAGTGTCCTTCAGCCGCGGGCGTCGAGGAGGGTTTCATCCATGATCTACGAGCGTATGCGAGCGGCGGTTCGGCATGCCATCGCGGGGACGGCGATCGGCCTGGCGGCCGTCACCACGGGTATGGCCGGTGCCGCGGAGGAGGGCTTCACAAGCCTGTTCGACGGCTCGTCGCTCGCCGGCTGGCAGGCCAACGAAAACCCGGGCAGCTGGTCGGTGAAGGATGGCGCGATCGTCTGCAAGGGCCCGAGGAGTCACCTCTTCTACGTGGGGTCCGACCCGGCCGCACCCGCCCAGTTCCGCAACTTTCACCTCAAGGCCGAGGTGCTCACCAGGCCCGTCGCCAACTCCGGCATCTTCATCCACACGGCCTTCCAGCCCGACGGCTGGCCGGCCCGGGGCTACGAGGTGCAGGTCAACAACTCGCAGCAGGATCCGGTCCGCACCGGCAGCCTCTACAACGTGGTCAAGACCTTCACGCCCCCGGCGAAGGACGACACGTGGTTCACGATGGAGGTGGTGGTCAACGGCAAGGCGGTGGGCGTGAAGGTGGACGACACGGTGCTCTATGAGTTCGTGGAGCCGGAGGGGGTGGCCGGCACGCGGAGGCTCTCCGAGGGCACCTTCGCCCTGCAGGCCCACGACCCGGGCAGCGAGGTCCACTACCGCAACATCCGCGTGAAGCGGCTGCCGTAGGCCGCGCCGCTCGGGGCTGCCCGTGCCCGTGGCCGGACGCGGGCATCTCCGAGCTCGCCGTGCGGAGATCTTCGCCTGCAGTTTTCGGCCGATCGTGCCGATAATGCCGGTGATGCGGGCTCTGCCGGCGAAGGGCCGGAGGCCGCCCGCGACGCGCCACGGGAGGGGTTCATGGTCACCGCGAAGCTGCCCGCCGGAATCAAGAGCGACATCACGCAGTGCATCGGCCGCACGCCCCTGGTGCTGCTGCGCCGGGTGACGGAGGGCTGCGCCGCGACCGTCGCCGGCAAGATCGAGAACATGAATCCGCTCTGGAGCGTGAAGGACCGGATCGCCGGCGCGATGATCGACGCCGCCGAGCGGGACGGGAAGATCGGCCCTGACACCGTGATCATCGAGCCCACCAGCGGCAACACTGGGATCGGCCTGGCCTACGTGTG
>JBJTRH010000336.1:0-3255 GCA_046076065.1 Planctomycetaceae bacterium
AAGGTCCACATCAGCCTGCCTGACAAAGCCCACGATCTGCTCTGCACTGCGTCGCTTCTTCATCAGAGAACCCTTTCCAGCCCCTGTCGAGGCACCAGGATTCTCTCACAAGACCTGGCTCAGGATTTGGGGAGGGGGTCAGCTGTTGTCCTTGGCGTTGGAGGGATCCCACTTCACGATGAGTTCGTAGTCGCCGTCGCCGTCGAGGTCGGCGGCGCTCGTGTCGTTGGCCGCGTAGGTGTAGGCCTCGCCCGTGGGCGTGACGCCGGCCGGCGGGATCTGCAGCGGGACCGTTCGATACTGCCGCACGGGTGCGTTGGCTGGCAGCGTGAACGACTCGCTCGCCTCCCCCTCCACGCCGTTCACCACGGGCCGCACGAAGTAGGTGGTGGCCTTCGTGGCCGTGACGCTCGTGTCGGTGAAGTCGGTGGTGGCGGTGAGCGGCGTGGTGTTGCGCTTCACCGCAGCCGCGCCGTCGCTGGAACGGTAGACGTTGAAGGCGATCGCCGCGGCGTCGGTGCCCAGCATCCGCCAGTTGACATACACCTTCGACGACCCGAGCGAGATCGCGTTGACACCCCGGGTGAGATACTCGACCTGCCGCGCGGGGAGGGCGGCGGCGGCCGGCTCCGGGAGCGGGATCACATCGAGCAGGCCCGTGGCGTCCGCGAGCGCATGCCGCTGCTCGAGCCGCTCCACGGCCAGCGTCCGGCGTGCGTGCCGGTCGCGGGAGCGACGCGTGCGATTCATGCCCTGGCTGCCCATGTGCGAACCGCGGCCTGCGGAGGGTTCCTCGGCTCGAGCATCCCTCCATCAAAAGAGTCTCGCGTCGACAGGTGCGCGGGGCAAGGCACGATCGAGCGGCCCCATAACGAAAGCACTACGCATTCCGCCCGGCGACCGTTCGCCGGATTGGCGGATCGGCCAATCGAACCGACGCCATTCCCTACAATCCGCCGACGCCAGACTCGGCCCAGTCCAGCACTTCGGAGATCCACGGCATGCCCCCGCTTCCGTCGTCGGTCGGATTGTTCTTCATTCTCGTCGGAGGAGTCCTCATGGATGGTGAGCACGTTCGCGCCGACGAACGTTCGGATGGTTCGCAGGCCGCGGCGGCGCGGGCCATCGCCACGCGGATCCTCACCGAAACCCGTGACCGCGCTCCCGATGATCCCGAGCGGATCGTGCGGCTCGCGAACGCGATCGAGACGGCGCCCCCAGACACGAAGCCGGTTCTCGAGGCGATCCGCGCCAACTGGACGTGGGGCTTTTTCCAGATGAACCGCTGGCGGTACCAGCAGCGGACCGCGGGCGGCGCCGACGCCACCAACCTCGCACGGATCGCCGAGTGGGATCTGCCCGGGATCGTGGGTGAGATCCGCCGCCGATTCGCCGCGGCGATCGACGGCGGGGAGCGGCTCAAGGAGCTCCCAGTGTCCGAGTGGGAGCCGATCCTCTCGAAGGGCACCATGCCCGACGCCTACCGGCCCACGGTCTGGGACGTGGTGGTGCGCAACGCACTCGCCTTCGCCAGTTCCGGGGAACGTGGCCTCGCCGATCCCGAAGACGCGTTCGAACTGGAGGCCACGAGCCCCGCCCTGGGCACGGCCAACGAGTTCCGGGCTTGGAGGCCCGACGCCGACCGGGCCGTCACCGACACCGACTCGCCGATCCTCCAGGCGGCCGCGCTCTATCGCTCGCTCCTCGACTTCCACGCGGCCGACGCCGATCGCACGGCGTTTCGCGCCGCCGATCTCGACCGGATCCTCTGGGCCGCCGGCGTCGCCGTCGACGCGGGCGACGTGACCGTGACCGACCGCAAGGCCGATGCCCTCGAGGCGTTCATCGCCACCGCCGGCGACCACGAGACCGGGGCGCTGGCGGCGCACGCACTCGCCGAGATCGCCCGCGAGCACGACGACATGCCCCGCGCTCGCACCATCGCTGCCGAGGCCGCCGCGCGGCATCCCACGAGCCCCGGCGGCAGGCTGTGCCGGAATCTCGTCGCGGAGATCGAGTCGCGGGATCTGTCACTTGTCACCGAGCGGGCCTGGGCGGCCCCCTGGCCCGTGGTGCGGGTGACGTACCGCAATCTCGCGAAGGTGCACCTGCGGCTCGCGAAGGCCGACTGGGCAGCCCGGCTCAAGGCCGGCAAGCCACATCCGGGCTGGCTCGACGACGCCGACCGCGCGGCGATCCTCGCCCTGCCCGCGGTGAAGACGGCGGCGGTCGACCTGCCCGCCACGCCCGACTTCCGCCCGCGGCACCACGACGTGCCCGTGAGCGTGCTCGAGCCCGAATCGCTCGAGCCGGGCGCCTACTGGGTGATCGCCAGCCACGATCCCGGCTTCGGGGAAGCCGACAACGTCGTCCAGGCGACGCTCGTGTGGATCACCCGGCTGGCGATCGTCGCGGCGCATGCCCAGCCGCACGCCCCCCAGGGCGATCCGCTCTCCGGCCACGTGGTCGACATCGCCTCGGGCGAGCCGGTTCCCGG
Source organism: Planctomycetaceae bacterium (assembly GCA_046076065.1). Classification (GTDB taxonomy): domain Bacteria; phylum Planctomycetota; class Planctomycetia; order Pirellulales; family UBA1268; genus QWPN01. The sequence goes on from JBJTRH010000336.1 coordinate 2,498, forward strand.
CGCCACGGTGACGTTGATGGTGCGCGAGGAGCGGGGCAACCCACCGGCGTTTCGCGAGCAGGGATCGGCGACGACCGATGCCGACGGCCGCTACCAGCTCGCCGCCGTGGAGGGCCGCGAGCTGCTGCTGGTGGCGAAGGCTCCGATCGACGGCGTGATCCAGACCGTGCCGACCGACTCCACGCACGTCTGGCGACACGGGCAGGAGCATCGCGGCACGTCGATCGTGATCGTCACCGACCGCGGTATCCATCGGCCGGGCCAGACCGTGTTCTACAAAGGCATCGCGGTCTCCTTCGACCACGACCGCCGCGATCACCGCGCCCTCGAGAAGCGGCCGATCACAGTCACGCTCCGCGATGCCAACGGCCGCGAGGTCGCCACGGCCAAACACGTGACCAATGGCTTCGGCTCGTTCCACGGGTCGTTCCCGGTGCCCAGCGGCGGGCTGCCGGGCCAGTGGATGCTGCTCGCCGCGACGCAGGGCTTCAACGGCGGCGTGGGCGTGCGGGTGGAGGAGTACAAGCGGCCGAAGTTCCAGGTCGAGCTCGCCCCGCCGGCTACGGCCGTGCGGCTCGGCGAGGCCGTCGCCGTCACCGGCACGGCCACCACGTACACCGGCCTGCCCGTCGCGGGCGCGAAGGTGGCCTGGCGGGTGGAGCGACGGATGCGGCTGCCGTTCTGGTGCCGCTGGTGCTTCCCGTGGCTGCCCTTCGGTTAATCACCGGTCTGCCATGCCTGCTGGCAGTCGGAAAGGG
>JBJTRH010000337.1:0-11124 GCA_046076065.1 Planctomycetaceae bacterium
GCGCTCACGCGCCGCGGGCCCGCAGTGCGTCCTGATCCGCGGTGGCGAGATCTGCTATCTTTCGCCGCATGAGACCCACCCTCCTGATCCTCGCCGCCGGCATGGGCAGCCGCTACGGCGGCCTCAAGCAGATCGACCCGATGGGCCCGTCGGGGGAGACGATCCTCGACTACTCCGTGTTCGACGCGATCCGTGCCGGTTTCGGGAAGGTCGTGTTCGTGATCCGTCCCGACTTCGAGCGGGACTTCCGTGAGCGGGTGATGAGCCGCTTCGCCGGCCGGATCGCCACCGACTGCGTCTTTCAGACGCTCGACATGCTGCCCGCGGGATTCACCGTGCCCGAGGGGCGGACGAAGCCCTGGGGCACGACCCACGCCGTGCTCTGCAGCCGTGATCGCGTTCACGAGCCGTTTGCGATGATCAACGCCGACGACTTCTACGGCCGGGATTCCTTCGCGGTGCTCGGTCGCCGCCTCGCGGCACTCCCGGTCGATTCGGCGGCGTACTGCATGGTGGGATTCACGCTCTCGAACACGCTGTCCGAACACGGCACCGTGGCCCGGGGCGTGTGTCGCACCGACGAGAGGGGCTTCCTCACTGACATTCGTGAACTGCTGCAGGTGAGGCGAACGGCCGACGGCGCCGAAGATTCCGGGGGAGAAGGCGTCACCACGCTCACCGGACGGGAGCCGGTGTCGATGAACATGTGGGGCTTCACGCCCCACGTGTTTCCGCAGCTCAAGTCGTCGTTTCGGGAGTTTCTCGCGGCTCATGGGCGTGAACCGAAGAGCGAGTGCTACATCCCGATGACGGTCGGCGAACTGGTCAAAACCGGCCGAGCGACCTGCGAGGTGCTCGGCACCACGTCGTCGTGGTTTGGCGCGACCTACGCCGAGGACAAGCCGATCGTACAGCGGAGCATCCGGACGCTGGTCGACTCCGGCGAATACCCCCCGAGCCTGTGGAACTCGTAACCGCTGCCGACCCCGGCTCGCGCGATCCGCCAGGCCGGATGGCTGCGGGCCGGATTACTGGCGGATCAGCACCTTGGATCCGGGGCCGAGGATGTCGAGCAGGTCGGCGAAGTCGCGCACGGATACCACCAGGCTGCTTGCCGGGGACGCGTCGCTGGCCATGCCGGTGTCTTCCGCCGACTCGATCACGAGGCCCTCGGCAAGCACGATCGCCGGCTTCGTGGCGGGGTCGAGGGCCGCAGCCCCCAGCGATTGTCCGTCGCCACCTGGCGCTCGACGAACCTCGGCCACGGCGATCGAACTGCCCACGCGGGGCAGGAACGAGCGGCCGACGACGACCGGGAAGTTGCCGGCGTAGTAGCCGCCCAGCTGGAGCGTGAGGCGACGCCGCGAAATGCTGACCACGGCGTCGAACGGGCCGCGGACTACCTTGAGGTGCTCCCCTGGCACGAGGGACGTGGGGTTCGCGACACCGTTGATCTTCCCGAGCAGCTGCCACGAGATGCCCAGAGGCATCGCCACCGCAGGCAGCGTCTCGCCCGGGGCCACGACGTGCGGCGGGTGCAGGAGATCCTGATGGGAGTAGATCACCGTGCCCGCAAGCTGGCCGAGCAGATCTTCGAGCCGCTGGCTCTCCTCGAGTCCGAGCGAGGGGTCGTCGTGCCAGATCGACAGGGCGGCCAGCGCCTCCGCGTAGCGTCCTGCGGCCAGCTTCTCGTGGGCATCGGTCCAGGCCGTGGTGAACGCGGCCGAAGACTGCAGCGCGGCCGTCGGCTGCGGCGCCGCTCCCGGGGTGAGCAGGGCGGCCGATACCGGCGGTGTGGAGGAGAGCGTGGCGTAGCGATCAGGGCGATCGGCCGCGGCCGTCCCCTGCATGGCCGCCGCGGCGGCGACGGATTCCTGGACCGGGGGAGGCGCCGACTCGGCGCTAAGGTAGGTGGTGGCGTTCGATGGCGGCGCTGGCTGCTCGACCGCCTTAGCCGCGGCCGCCGCACCTGCTGCAGCAAGCGCGGTGGTGGCAGCGGGGGCCGCGGCAGGCATCGACGCGACGGGCGGGGCGGCCGGCATCGTGGGAATGGGTGGTGCCGGCATCACAGGAGAAGGCATCGCGACTGCCGTCGGGGTAGGAACTGGTCCGCTCGTCACCGGCGGTGCCTGAGGGCTCGGGGCGGCGGGCTGCGGCGAGGCCGTCATCTCGACGGGCGGGGGTGCGAAGGCCGGAGCGACACTCGTCGTGGCTTCGCCTGGTGATGCAGGCCCCTTCTGCACGACTGAGTAGGCGCCATAGAGGATCGTGCCGAACAGCACGAGCACGACGAGGGGCTTGATCGCCTCCATCGAGTCGGAATCCCGGTCCGTGCGGCTGGAGTGCCTGGAGCGGCTGGCCATGGAACGTCATCCTGCGGGTTGCGATGCAAGCACGACGATGCTGTCATCAGCCTGCGCGGCGGCGGGCATACCGCTGCGAAGGGCGGCGGATGGTACGAACCGGCTCCTACGTCCGCCAGACCGCTTCAGCCGCGAAACCCCGGCCTTTCACGGGCTCGGCATGGCCCGTCGCGGTGCGATCGACGTATATTCACGAGGTGCCCAAACGCAACGTCATCCTCCTCGTCGTGGTCTGCCTGTCCTGCCTCGCCGCCTACGCGGCGCGGGAGCAGGCCGCGGCCGGGCGTCGGTTCGGCGAGGTCCTGTCGCTCGTCCGCTCGTCCTATTATGAATCGGTCGATGACGAGCGACTCTTCGATGCGGCCGTCGATGCGGCGCTTGGGGAACTCGACGAAAACTCCGCCTATATTCGTGGCGGCGATCGGTCCGACCTAGAGGCCACCCTCGACCAGAACTTCGGCGGGGTCGGCCTCGAACTCGTCATCGACGAGCGGCGGCGGTTGCCCGTCGTGGCCTCGCCCGTGATCGATTTGCCGGCGTGGCGCGCGGGGGTGCGTGCCGGTGACTGGATCGAGGCAGTCGATGGTGAGTCGACCGTGGGCCGACCGCTCCGCGAGGTGGTTGGCAGGTTGCGGGGTGGCGTCGGCGAGACGGTGTCGATGCACGTCGCGACGGCCTTGCCGACGCCGGTGGCCACGCTGGACCCGACGGCTCCGGGACCGGAGCCGATCGCCCGCCGCGATGTCACGCTGGTTCGCGAGCGGATCGAGACGGAGAGCGTGGTGGGTGACCGCCGCGACCCCGCCGGCCGCTGGGATTGGATGCTGGAGGGCGCACCGGGGGTCGGATACGTGAGGATCACGTCGTTCGGCGAGCGGACTGCGGGTGAACTCGCGAAGGCGTTGGCGGCCATCGAGGCGACCGGTGACATACGCGGACTCGTGATCGATCTCCGCGGGAACCCCGGCGGGCTGATGACCGCCGCCGTCGAAGCATGCGATCTCCTGCTCGAGGAGGGCGTGATCGTGCACACGAGGAAGCATCGATCCAACGCCGCTGGCGCAACTCCGGTCGACTCGCGTCGTGCAGCGGCTGGAGCAAGCCTGCGGGATGTGGCGGTGGTGGTGTTGGTGGACGGACTCACGGCTAGCGCGGCCGAAATCGTCGCGGCGTGTCTTCAGGATGCGGGCCGTGCGACGGTGGTCGGCAGCCGCACGTTCGGCAAGGGCACCGTGCAGTCCATTCTTCCCCTGTCGGATGACCGCGGTCTCCTGAAACTGACCACCTCCGAGTATCTGCGGCCGAGCCAGGCGACGATTCATCGCCGGGAGGGAGACGGTGACGACGACGTGTGGGGGGTGAGCCCCGACACCGGCTACGAGGTCGCGCCCACCGCGGAGACGGTGGCTCGTGTGGCGGCCTGGCGTCGGGCGCGGGATGCCGCCGGCCCGGTGCCGACCTGGATGACGGTGTCTGGTCTGCCCCGAGACATCGATCGGGTGCTGGCGCGGGGACTCGACGCCATCTCAGCCCGCGCCGACCTCTCCGGCAAGGAAGAAACTGCCAGCGACCAGCACGAGTCCGCTGCGGCCGGCGACTGATCTGGCGAGGCGCAGGGCTTCGTCGGGGCTGGCGGCCTCCGTCGGGTGGGGCAGGCCCGCGGCCACACAGGCCGAGCGGAGCCTGTCCAGAGGGGCCGCCCGGGGATTCTCGAGATACCTGGTGACGATCACTCGGTCGAGGAGGCCGGCGAGCGGCTTGAGCATCGCTTCGATCTGCTTGTCGGCACTCGCCGCGAACACCAGCACTCGTGGGGCATGATCGTGGAGCACGGGCCGAAGCGTCGACGCGAGCGCCGTCATCGAGGCCACGTTGTGGGCGGCGTCGACGACCACGAGCGGGTGCGTCGACACCACCTGGATACGGGCCGGAAGCGTCGCCTTGGAAAGACCGCGGCGAATCGCCTCGTCGTCGATTCTGATGCCGCGGCGGCGGAGTTGCTCTGCGGCGACCACGGCGAGGGATGCGTTCTCCGCCTGGTGCCGTCCCGCGAGCCGCAGGGCATATCGTCGCGGCGTCGCGCCGTCGTGGCGGTCGAACTCGAAGACAGCGCCCGCGAGAGTTCCCGGCCGAGTGGTCGAGTCGACATGCCGCACTGCGAAGTCCCTGCCCAGTTGCAGAAGAGGGGCGCGGCGGCGGGCCGCCGTCTCGGCGATCACGTTGCGGGCGGCGGGCTGCGTAGCCCCGCTGATCACCGGGCATCCTCGCTTGATGATGCCTGCCTTCTCGCCAGCGATGCGGGTGATCGTGGGGCCCAGGAGCTTCATGTGATCGAGGCCGATGCTCGTGATGATCGTGACGAGGGGATGGCAGACATTCGTGGCGTCGAGGCGTCCACCGATGCCGGTCTCCAGCACGACGATATCCACACCCCGCGAGGCGAAATGCGTGAAGGCCACCGCCGTCATGACTTCGAACCAAGTGGGTCCGCACCGGCCGCGTCGTGCCGCGGTGGCGTCGATTCGCTCCACGGCCGGGATCACCACCTCGAGGCCCGCCGCAAAGTCGGCCGTCGAGACCGGCCGCCCGTCGACGGCGATGCGCTCCTCGACACGGTGGACGTGCGGCGAGAGGTAGCTTCCGACCCGATGCCCGGCCTCTCGGAGAATGCACGCGAGCATGGCCACGGTCGAGCCTTTTCCCTTCGTCCCGGCGACATGCGCCACAGGATGGCGAAGGTGGGGATCGCCGAGGTCATGCAGAAGTCGTCGCATGCGCCCGAGGCTGAACGTCGCCGACGAGTTCGAGCCTGCGGGCGTGCGCTCGTAGTTCACGCGTGCGTCGAGCCAGCGGATCACACGCTCGTGATGGGCGGCGGTGCGGCGGGTGGTGCAAGGCGTACGCATCAGCAGCGGGATCCCAGACATCGACGCCAGCCGAGGGCCACGGCCGATCGCTCGGATGACCGGGCGGTCTGGAGAGTCTAGTCAGGCTCCGAAAGGAGCGCCCCGGGAAACCGGCATTGACGGTCTCCGTCCGGTTTCCAACCCTCCCGTCCATGATGCCCCCGGGGTACTCCCATCATCGATCGGCCATGATCGCCGCGATCCTCGCGGGCGTCGCATCCGCGGTCACCGCGCAGGATGCACCGCCCCCCGGGGCCGCCACGGCGCCGCCCGTCTCGGTCGCGGCCGAGCCGCCGATGTACGTCGCCGAGCCGATGGCCGGCGACGCGTTCGCCGCGATCCCGGTCGGCCTCGGCGATGGGCTGGCTCGGTCGTGGCCTCGCTGGTTCGCCGGCGCGAGCGGCTTGGTGATGACACGCACGCTGCCCGGTGGCAGTGCCACCATGCAGCCGCTCGGGGGCACGCAGCTCACCACGGCCGATGCCGGGGCGAACTGGCCCGGCGGTGTCGATCTGCATCTCGGCCGCTGGTTCGGGATGCGGCAACAGCATGCGGTCGAACTCATCTACTGGGGCGTTTACCAGTTGGGAGGTACGGCCGACGTGACCTCCCCATCGGCGTCGATCGACGCGGTGCCTCAGGCGTTCGGAGTCTCCGTCGCGGGGCAGCCTGCGACCACCTTCCTGACGAATCTCGGCGGGCAGCAGATCAGCCGGTCCGACGTGGTCAACGACGTCGAGATCAACTGGGTGTACTCGCTGTGGGATCGCCCGGAGTTTCTTCCCCGAGACCGCGCGATCAACCTGATGTGGCTGGTGGGGTTCCGCTACTTCGGAGTCGCTGACCAACTCACGCTCCAGAACAGCCCCGGCGCGTCGTCGCTGGGCGATCTCGATTTCGATGTCGCCACGGCCAACAACATCTACGGCGCCCAGGTGGGGGCCAAGTTTGACTGGCGGTTTCTCCCCAGGCTGAGGCTGAACGTCGTGCCGAAGTTCATGATCGGTGGGAACTCGATCACCAACACCAGCGCCCTCCAACAGGCTGACGGGAGCTACGCAACGTTCGATAGCGACGGCAGCCCTGTGAAGGTCCACTCGACGCTGGGCGTGTTCTCGTGGCTCGGGTCCGTCGACACCGGCCTGGCATGGGACGTGACCGATCACTGGAGCCTTTGCCTCGGCTACCGGGTCGTCGGCGTCGGCAACATCGCTCAGGCCGACGCCCAGTGGCCGACGGCGATCACCTCACCGGGGTCGCTATCGGGAATTACCGCCGGATCGAGCACGATCGTGCACGGTGGATTCGCGGGCTTCGAGGGACGATACTGAGGGAATGAGCACCTCGCACCCGTCCGCGAAGCCCGCACAGTGCCCGACGGACTTGGCGGCCAGGAAGTGCGTTCCCTGCGAGGGAGGCGTGGCCGCCTACACGCCCGCCGAAGCGGAGGCGCAGGTGACGCAGCTTCCCGGATGGCGGCTGACGCACGAGGGCACCCGCATCCGACGCGATTGGAAACTCGCAGACTTCCGGTCGGCCATCAAGATGCTCAATAACGTCGCGGCGCTGGCCGAACGGGAGCAGCATCATCCCGACCTGCATCTGGAGGGCTATCGGACGGCGTGGATCGAGATCTTCACCCACGCCATCGGCGGGCTTTCCGAAAACGATTTCATCCTCGCCGCGAAGATTGACGCGATCACGCCGCGTTGATCACGACTCCGACGACGAGAGCCACTGCCACACGTCGATTGGTCGGTAGTGCTCCATGGCGTGCAGTAGGTCGCACGTGACCGATCGCATGTGCACCATGTCACGGTGCTCCCGTCGAAGAAACCGACGGTCGGCGAGCTGGTCCAGGAACGCGAGGAGTGGATCGAAAAACCCTCCGACGTTCAGGAGTCCAAACGGTTTGCGGTGAAGCCCGAGCTGTCCCCACGTCCAGATCTCGAAAAACTCCTCGAGCGTGCCGATGCCTCCCGGCAGGGCGATGAATCCGTCCGCAAGGTCGGCCATCAGCGCCTTGCGTTCGTGCATGGAGCCCACGACCTTGAGCTCTGAGAGTCCTTGATGGGCGACCTCTTTCTCGACGAGGGCGCCGGGGATCACGCCGACCACGTCGCCCCCGCCGGCGATCGCGGCGTCGGCCAACGCCCCCATCAGCCCGAGCCGCCCGCCTCCGTACACGATCCGTCGCCCATCGACAGCGAGCAACTGGCCCACCTCGCGGGCTGTCGCCATGTAGACGTCGTCGACGTCGGGGCTCGAGCCGCAGAACACGCAGATCGATCGGAGGCTCGGCATGCTGTTCACTCTCGGCGAACTGCCATGGGGAATCGCGTGCACGCAGCCGCTGCGCACCGCGTGATCAATGGCGATCACCGGCGGGTGACTGCTGGGCCCGGAGGGCATGTTTCGCCCGCGATATGATCCCGGTGTCGGTGCTTTTCGCAAGGGTATGCGTGAGCGTGTCGGTGATGCGGGGGTCGTGGGGCTGCAACCCGAGTTGATGCACCGCCACCCGACGCACCCTGGCGCTCGAGTCGTTCAGTACGCGGTCGATCAAGGCGGCAACGACGTCAAACGGCAAGGGGTGAGCCTTGCACGTCTGGCATCCCACCGCGTGCACGGCATGCCGACGAACGAGGGCGGAGGGATCGCGAAGAGCCTTCTCCAGAGTCTCACAGCAACGCTCGTCCGCCAGGTGGTCCATGAGGGTGACGCACGCTGCCCGCACTCGCGGGCTTGCATCTTTCGCGCCTGCGATGAGTGTCGGGATCGACTCCGAACCTGCCCTGAAGAGATCGGTGAAGGCCTGTTGGCGGTCGTGCCACGACGCTGCATTCAGGGCACGAAGCCGTCGCAGGTCGGCAACGCCGAGCGATGCGTGTTTTTTTGACCTGCCCACCTTCAACTTCACCACTTTCATGGGGCAGCGAAAGACCAGGATGCGAAGAAGAGAAGTCAGTCGTTAGGTGGTGCGCTTCCTCGACGCTCGGACCACCGCCTTCGGAGCCTCAATTGGCGAGAAGAACGTGTCCGGATAAATGTACTCCTCTCCCGACTCATCCACGACGCGGACGAGGCCCTGCGAGCCAACTGCAGCGTCCGCGACGAGGCGATATACCTTTCGCAGTTCCAGCGACGCCGCGACACCTGCATTTCGAATGCAGATCGCAAATCGAGCGGAGCTCCACATGGCTAGGCCGACATAGAAGGATCGATCTTGATACTCTTCACGCCCGACTCGTAGAGATGGCCTTCGGCATGGCGATGCGTGCCCCGTTTTGTACATCAGGATGCCGGATTGCCAGACGGCCCCGATCAGCATCGCGCGTACAGAGGATTATCAGCTTCGCAGGATGATATCGCGAGTCTGCTGCATCGCGTCGTTCGGCGGCCGGGCTGCTGAGGACTCCAGTCGGGACTTGGCTTCTATTCGCTTTCGTAGATCTGTCTTTTAAAGCCTCTCGGTCTCGGCGAGGAGCTCCTTAACCTTGTCCTGAATGGCTTCCGACCAGATTTCATAGCCTTTTGGAGCTAAGTGCAGGTAGTCTGGCATCACGTCTTTACTGATGGTGCCATCGGGCTCGAGGAACTTGGTCGAGATATCCATGTAGTCCACAGGTCCACCGCTGAATGTCGAGATCAGGGCGTTGATGGCCTCCCTCGATTTACGGCCGGGATTGGGTTTCTCCCCAACGGGAAGGATGCTCAGCAGCAGGATCTTGGTTTTGGGTTGCTTCGTCTGGATGAGGTCGATGATCGACTTGATGCCGGCCGCCACGTCCTCTGGCACCGTCTTTCGCCCCCAGCAGTTGTTGGTCCCGATCATGACCACGAAAACGCGAGCCTGATAGCCGTCCAACTGTCCGTTCTGCAGCCGCCAAAGAACATTCTGGGTCTGATCACCGCCGATCCCCATGTTGACGGCCCGGTACGAGCCCCAGTATTTGCTCCAGACTTCCTTGTTGCCCTCTCCTCGCCAGCGCCTTGTGATCGAGTCGCCGACGAAGGCTAGGTCGATGTTCGTGCCCAACTTCGCGAGGTCTGCATTGATCTCTTGGCACTGCGACTGCCCGAGGGAATCAGTTCGCGCGACGGGTGTTGTTGGACTGTCTTCAGCAAAAGCGAATCCCAGGAGGCTCGCCGTGAGGAAAAGAACTGTCATCAAGCGAGCTGCCGTAGTCATGAGCGACAACGCCTCCTTGTAAAGAACGAAAGAAGCTACGTTGAACCAGGTCTATTTTAACCCTGCAATCCAGCGCCGAGGGAATCCATGCATGACGTGGGCTACCGTGATGGCCTGGCCCCAACCCCAGGAGACATGCCATGGTGACATGCCACCCTTAAACGTCGCCACTTTTAGAGAGAGAATCTCCGGTGGTGCAAACCAAGGGAGGGCACGAGATGCCACGAGGGAAGAAGTTCACGGCGGAGCAGATCATTGGGAAGCTCCGCGAGGCTGAGGTTGGGTTGGCTCAGGGGAAGACGGTGCCCGAGGTGGTCCGGAAGCTTGGCGTGACCGAGCAGACGTACTACCGATGGAAGCGGGAGTACGGCGGCCTGCGGACGGATCAGGCGAAGCGGTTGAAGGATCTTGAGAAGGAGAACGCTCGGCTGAAGCGGCTCCTGGCGGACGCTGAGTTGGATAAGGCGATCCTTCGTGAAGCCGCATCGGGAAACTTCTGAGCCCGGCGAAGCGGCGTCAGGCGGTCGAGCATGTGCGTGACATGCTCGGCCGCGATGAGGTGACCGAACGCCGGGCATGCCGAGTGCTGGGGCAGTCCAGGAACACGCAGCGCCGCAAGGCGAGCGTTGCCGAAGACGAGCCACGGCTCGTGAAGCGGATCGTCTGGATGGCCACTGAATATGGGCGTTACGGCTACCGCCGTATTACGGCCCTTCTGCGGTCCGAAGGCTGGTGGGTGAATCACAAGCGGGTGGAGCGGATCTGGCGACAGGAGGGCCTGAAGGTGCCTGCGAAACAGCCGAAGCGACGAAGGCTCTGGCTTGGGGATGGGTCATGCATCCGGCTGCGGCCGACGCACCGCAACCACGTCTGGAGCTACGACTTCGTCATGGATCGGACGTCGGAAGGTCGGGCGTTCCGGATGCTGACGATCGTGGATGAGTTCACCCGGGAGTGCCTTGCGATCGACGTGGCTCGCAGGCTGACGAGCGAGGACGTGCTGGAGCGGCTGAGCGATCTGTTCGTGCGTTGGGGTGTGCCGGACCACATCCGCAGCGATAACGGCAGCGAGTTCACCGCCAAGCGGGTTCGCGAATGGCTCGAGCGGGAAGGGGTGAAGACGCTCTACATCGAGCCGGGATCGCCATGGGAGAACGGCTACGTGGAGAGTTTCAATGGCAAACTGCGAGACGAGCTGCTGGACCGCGAAGTCTTTGACACCCTCTTGGAGGCGAAGGTGCTCATCGGTCGCTGGCGGAAGGCCTACAACACCGTCCGCCCGCACAGCTCGTTGGGGTACCGACCCCCGGCCCCGGAGTCGCGCCGCCCCTGTCCGCTCGGTTCGGCTACGCCTCACCAAGCGGACAGGGGCGATCCCTTGGCAGGTCTACCCTGGTGATAGACACTGGTTCCATTCATGGGGGGCAGGTCAGTCTTTCGTTCCCCCGAGTTCCTCGGCCATCCACCGCACGTCATGCCCGTCATCACGGACAGTATCGATGATCAATCCGTCCACGCCTTCGTCGGCGAGGAATCTCATGCCTACGTCCGATCGCCCACCGCGTGCACCGTTACGTGTCCCATGGCTTCTGCCGCATAGCCAAGTGCGGCCAGGATGGCTTCACGTGTAAGCCGGGGATGCGACTCGAGAATCTGCTCGGCG
>JBJTRH010000338.1:0-2778 GCA_046076065.1 Planctomycetaceae bacterium
CGTCGTGCCCGCGGGCACCACCTGTGCCGAGCAGACGATCCACGTCGATCTCTATCCCACGCTGCTCGAGATCACGGGTGCGGCCGCCCCGCAGCACATGCTCGATGGCGAGAGCCTGCTGCCGCTGTTTCGCAATCCCCAGGAGCATCTCGCTCGCGAGGCGATCTACCAGCACTTTCCCGGCTACCTCGGCGCCGGCAAGGACGCCTGGCGGACCACGCCGGTGAGCGTGATCCAGTCGGGCCGCTGGAAGCTGATGGAGTTTCTCGAGGACGGCCGGCTCGAACTCTACGACCTCGAGGCCGACGTCGGCGAGTCGCGGAATCTCGCGGCCGACGAGCCCGACCGCGCCCGCGACCTGCATGCGAAGCTCGTCGCCTGGCGGCACGACGTCGGGGCGGTGATGCCGCGGCGGAACGACGTCGTGCCCGATTCCGAGCGTCCGAAGCGCCGGGCCGCACGTCGGGCTGACAAGGCGGGGAGCAGCCTGTGACCGCCCCCCGCCACGATGCGCTCATCGGTCCGCTGGCATCGCTGGCGCGGCGGCTCGACGGAGAGCTCCACACCGACGCGGCCGCGGTCGCGGCCTATTCGACCGACGCCTCGGAGTACCAGGAGCGGCCGCTGGCCGTCGCCTGTCCGACGTCCGATACCGACGTCCGCGAGCTCGTGCGGTTCGCGGCCGAGCATCGCGTGGGGCTGATCCCGAGGGGCGCGGGCACGTCGCTCGCCGGCCAGGTGGTGGGCGGCGGCATCGTCGTCGACCTCGGCCGGCACATGAATGCGATCGTGTCGCTCGACGTGGCGAACCGCCGCGTGCGGGTGCAGCCGGGGGTGGTCCGCAACGAGCTCAACCGTGTGCTCGCTCCGCACGGCCTGTTCTTCGGGCCTGAAACCTCCACCGCCAACTGGGCGATGATCGGCGGCATGGTGGGCAACAACTCCTGCGGCTCGAACTCGATCGCCTACGGCTCGACCCGCGACCATCTCCTGTCGGCCCGCGGCTTCCTCGCCGATGGCAGCGAGGCGACGTTCGGCCCGCTCGACGCGGCGGAGATGGCGGCGCGGCGCACCGGCGACTCGCTCGAGGGCCGCATCTACCGCGAGGTCTGCGGCATGCTCGGCGATGCCGCCACCCGTGAGCTCATCCGGGCATCGTTTCCGCGGCCCGAGGTCACCCGCCGCAACACGGGCTACGCCCTCGACGCCCTGATGCAGGCGTCGTGCTTCGAGCCGGGGCAGGCTCGCGACTTCAACATGTGCCGGCTTCTCGCGGGGTCGGAGGGCACGCTCTTCGTCGGTGTCGAGTTCGAGCTCAACCTGATTCCGCTACCGCCCCCGGGCGGGCTGGTGGTGGTCCACTGCCGCACGGTCGACGAGGCGCTGCGGGCGGCGGTGGTCGCCATGCGGCACGGGCCGACCGGCTGCGAGCTGATCGACGACACAATCCTCGAGTGCACCAAGGCCAATCTGGAGCAGGCCCGCAACCGCGACTTCGTCGTCGGTGAACCCGGTGCGGTGCTCGTGGTGGAGCTGCGGCACGACTACCGGCCGACGCTCGAGGCGCTGCTCGACAGGCTGGAGGCGGAGCTCCGCGCGGCCGGTCTCGGCTACGCCTTCCCGCGGCTCTTCGGCCCCGAGGGAGACAAGGTCTGGGAGCTGCGGCGGGCCGGGCAGGGGCTCGTCAACAACGTGCCGGGCGACGCCAAGCCCCGGGAGATCGTCGAGGACACCGCTGTGGCGGTGGAGGATCTGCCGGCCTACATCGCCGAGTTCGACCGGCTGCTCGCGGAGAAGTACGGCATCGACTGCATCCACTACGCCCACGCCGGCGCCGGTGAGCTCCACCTGCGGCCGCTCTTCGACCTGCACTCGCCCGCGGGGCTAAAGATGTTTCGCGGCGTGGCCACCGACGTGGCCGCGCTCGTGAAGAAGTATCGCGGCAGCCTCTCCGGCGAGCACGGCGACGGCCGGCTGCGCGGTGAGTTCATCCGCTCGATGGTGGGCGATGCGTGCTACCAGCTCTTCGTCCGCGTGAAGCGGGCCTTCGATCCGCAGGGGATCCTCAATCCCGGCAAGATCGTCGACGCGCCGCCGATGGACACCTCGCTGCGGATCCTGCCGGGCGAGCCGGCGCCGCATCACGACACCCTGTTCCGGTTCGCCGACACCGGCGGCGTGCTGCGAGCCGCGGAGAAGTGCACCGGCGTGGGGCAGTGCCGCAAGTCGCACCTCGCCGGGGGCACGATGTGCCCGAGCTACATGGTCACCCGCGACGAGACCCACACCACGCGGGCCCGGGCCAACCTCCTGCGGCAGGCGCTCGCGGGCACGAAAGCCGATGCCAACCCCTGGGTGCGTCCCGAGCTCGCGGAGGTCATGGACCTCTGCCTGTCGTGCAAGGCCTGCAAGAGCGAGTGCCCGTCGAACGTCGACATGGCCCGGCTCAAGGCCGAGTGGCAGCAGCACTGGCACGACCGGCACGGCGTGCCGCTCCGCGCGCGGCTCGTGGCCGGCACGCCGGTGCTGCTCCGCCGGATGGCCGTGGCGCCGTGGGCCTACAACCTGCTCGCGCGGGCCCCGCTGCTCTCGCGGCTCGTGAAGGCCGTCGCGGGCTTCGCCCGCGAGCGGTCGCTGCCCACGCTGCCGCGGACCACTTTGCGGGCGTGGCTCGCAAGGCGACCCGCCCGCGGGCCTGGGGCCAACAACCGCGTGCAGCTTTTTGTGGGTGAGTTCCCCCACACGCTCTACGCCGGCATCAGCATCCAGGCGGTTGAG
>JBJTRH010000339.1:0-2756 GCA_046076065.1 Planctomycetaceae bacterium
CCGCCGCCGCGAGGGCCATGATCGCGATCACGGTCAGCGGCGTGGCGGCCGGCTCCGGCACGGCCACCAGGCCGACCGGAGGGTCGTTGTAGCCGCCCGTGTCGAACAGACCGGCTGCGAGAAAGTCGGACACATCCAGAATGTCGACGATCCCGTCGTACCCGAAGTCGCCCTGCTGCCACGTCGCAGGCAGGGCGGTGTCGAAGAGCCCTGCGGCAAACACGTTGGCGGCGTCGAGGATGTCGACCGACCAGTCGAGATTCGTGTCGCCCGGGGCGGCGTAGGCGACGGTCAGCGACCCGTCGCCGTTGTCGAGCCAGCCCACGGCCCGGCTGCCGCCAAGCCCGGCGATGAGCGACGCGGCAACGCTCGACGTGACCCCGCTCCTGCCGGCCCACGACCCGTCGGCCCGCCCGGCGATGAGGGCCGTCACGAGGTCCGACGCCGCCAGGCCCGAACCGACCGTGAGCACGCCCGTGCCCAGGTCGATGAGCCCACCGGCGTTCGGGGACAGGCCGCCGACGGTCGTCGCCGTTCGCGGGGCGAGCGCGAGCGTGCCGCCGGCGAGGACCGCCACCTGGCTGCGCTGGAGAGCATTTGGAGAAGCGAGCTGCAGCGTGCCCTGCCGAATGCTGGTGGGAGCCGTGAGAGCGTTGGACCCCGAGAGCGCGAGCGTCCCGACACCCGACTTGATCAGGCCACCGCTCGATCCCGTGAGCGTGCCCGCAAACGTGCCCGTCTGCACGGCCAGCGTCGCACCGGCGTGCAGCCGTCCGCTGCCGCCGAGCGCGGCGATCGTGGCATGGCTCGCGAACCGCGTGCTGCCCGACCCTGTCAGGCCGGCCAGCGCGGTCGTGCCCGACGGCGCCGTGAACAGCAGCCCCCGCCCCGAAGAGGCGTCATTGGTGATCATGCCGAACGAAAGCCCTGTGCCGCTGATGGCGGCCGACCCTGACGAGGCAAGCGTGACGGCGGCGGCGGGATTGAACGACACGGCCGACAGCACGCCCCCATCGACGCGGATCGACGACGTAGCCTGCAAAGCCGTGCCCGACGAGAGCGTGCCGCCCGACACGACCGTCGGACCGGTGTAGGCCTGCGATCCCGAGAACGCCAGCGAGCCCGACAGCACGCGGATGCCGCCGGATCCGCTGATGGCGTTCACAAACGTGCCGCCATACCCGTCGGTGCGCTGGAAGCCGAGCGTGCCCCCCGACGCGATCGTGAACGTGTTCGACGTGGCCAGGAACCCGGTCGTGCCGCCGGCTCCGATCGTGAGCATGCCGGCCTGCACCGCGACACCGCCGGCGAGCCCGGTGCCGGTGCCGGCCAGTGCCAGCACGCCCGTGCCCGACTTCGTGAGACCCGTGGAGCCGGTGACCGCGCTGGCGAGGGTGGCCGTGCCCCCCGTCGCCACGCTGATCACGTTCGCCGCCCGGTTGAAGCCGCGGAGCGCCATGGTGCCGCCCGTCGCGACGTAGCCCCCGGTGCGGAACTCGAGCCCGCCGGCCACGCCCACCGTTCCGGACACGGTCACGGTGCCGCCGGGCCCGTCGAAGATCCCGAGGGCGTCCTGCACCCACGTCGTCGAGCGGTCCGTCCACGTGGAGGCGACCGCGCTCCAGGTGCCGCTGCCGGACAGGCCGCCGGTGCCCGACCAACGCACGCTCGCAAACCACGGGTTCGCCGCGGGCCCGTTCACCGCCACGTTGTAGTAGGCGGTGAGCTGGGAGTTGTAGTTCGAGGGATTCGACGTGCCCGAGTTCGACACGCCCTCGCTGTACCAGATGGAGTGCCCCAGGGCGGTGTCGGTGCGCGTCTTGTCGATCTGCTGCTGGAGGTCGGCCCACGGTGTGGCCGAGCCCGTGCCGAGCAGCCGGAGGCCGGCGCCGAGTTCGGGGCGATTGGTGCCCGAGGCCGTGATCTGCGCAGCCCAGTCGGTCGCGAACGAACTGTAGGTGGAGCGGTAGACCTGCGGCAGCACCTCGTCGGTCGACGCCATCCACTTCGTCCAGTCGGCACAGTAGTTGGAGGAACTGAAGCTCGCGGTGGACGGCGACAGCGACACGACCACCGACGGCTTCGCCGCCTTCGCGGCCGCGGCGATCTCCGCGAAGAACGCCTGCGTCTTGTCCCGTCGCCAGGTCGTGAAGTTGGAGTCGGTGTAGCTCGCCGGCAGGTTGCGATTCGTCTCCTGCTTGTAGATCGCCTTCGTGTAGTCGTCGAAACCGAACTGCACGGGCCAGGCGAGATGGTCGTCGAACTGCACGATCTGCAGGTCGAACTGGTTGATCGCGTCGACCACGATCCCCTTGAGGAGGTTTCGCACCTCGGGCACGAGGGGATTCATCCACACGAAGTTGTTGGAGGCATTGGTGTAACTGCCGGCGGAGTCCTTGAGGAGCCAGCCGGTGCCGCTGGTGGTGCCCACGGTCCAGGTGGCGTCGCGGCACTTCACCGCCAGCGGATTCGAGGGGGACGAATACTCCGCCATCAGCCCATATTCGAACCACGCCCCATGCACGAGGCCCGCGTTGGCCGCGGCGGTCCGCGTCTCGTTGAGGAAGTTGCGACCGCTGACCGTCGGATTGAGCGACGGGCTCCCGGTGAAGGCCGAGAGCGTCGACGACGTGAAGTTCGTGTAGCCGTTCTTCCAGGCTTCCACGTAGACGGTGTTCAGCCCCACCTGCTTGAGCGAGTTCATCGTCGTCTGCAGGTTGGCCGTCGACCAGTCGTCGGAACTCGTGGTCGTGAGC
>JBJTRH010000340.1:0-6885 GCA_046076065.1 Planctomycetaceae bacterium
CGTGACGGCCACGACCATCTATGTCGCTGAGAACACGTTCTCGGGCACGGGCAGTGCCACGAAGACGGTGTCGGGCACGATCGCCCTCTCGGCCGGAATGCTGCGGGCGGGCACCATCGCCCGCGGGGAGCAGACGGGCACGAACACGGTCGTCGTGAACACGACGTTCCTGTGGACGGGGGGCACGATCGGCAACCTGGCGGGGAGCGACCTCACGGTCGACACGCTGCCGCTCACGCTGTCGTCGGGCACGGGCACGTTCCAGGCCGACGCGGGCCGTACGATCACAGTGAACGCATCCTCGCCGATCTCGGGTGCGGGGTCGCTCGTGAAGGCGGGCTCCGGCACGCTCGTGCTCCAGGCGCCAAACACGTTCTCGGGAATCACGCGGGTCGTGGCCGGCTCGATCGCCCTGGCAGACGCGGCCGCCCTTGCCGGCTCCACGCTCGACCTGAGCGCCGCCGACTCAGGCACGGTCGTCCTGCCGCTGACCGACGCCACCTACAGCCTCGGCGGCCTGCAGGGAGCGGGCAGCCTGAGCCTCGGATCCAACTCGCTCTCCGTCGGCGGCAACGGGCAGAGCACCACCTACTCCGGATCCCTCAGCGGCACCGGCAGCCTCACCAAGGTCGGTCAGGGCACGACAACCCTTGCCGGTGCCAGCACCCTGTCGGGCTCAACGACGGTGCAGGCGGGGGTGCTCAGGCTGGCGGACGGTGCAGCCTTGGCATCGAGCCGGATCGTGCCGCTGGCCGGGGGCACGCTCGCCGTGTCGCCCTACCTGCAGACCTCGGTCGGTGGGCTGGCGGCCAATGCCGGCGGACTCACCGACGTGGGCAGCGGACTGATGACGGTGGCCGCGGGGCTGCCTGCCGCCGACATGCTCACGGCGCTGCTCGAGGGCCGCGGCGACGGCTCGTGGAACGGCACGGCGGGTATCACATCCAGCCAGGCGGCGGCCGACATCGCCGCGAGCATCCCGCGCACCGTGGGCTGGCTCGACAACGGCGATGGCTCGGTGACCTTTGCGTTTGCAGCCGCCGGCGACACCAACCTCGACTGGAGCGTCGACATCCTCGACGCCGCCAACTTCCTCGCCGGCGGCAAGTTCGACTCCGGCACGCCGGCGAGCTGGATCGAGGGCGACTTCGGCTATGACGACTTCGTCGACATCCTCGACGCCGCCGACTTCCTCTCGACCGGCCTGTTCGACGCGGGCGTCTACAACCCGCCGCCGGGGGCGGTCGGCATCGCGGCCGTGCCCGAACCGAGCGGCATGCTCGCGGCCGCCGGGCTCGTCGCGGCCGCGCTTGCCGGGAGACTGCGTCGCCAGCGGCGAAATTAGCCCATCACATGCTCGAGCAGCCTCGGCAGCACGCGCCGCGCATCGAAGCATCCCTCCGCGAGATCCCGGGCGGCTCGGCGGTGCCGCGCATAGTCGGACGCGATCGCCTCCTCCGCCGCCGGCACGTCGGCCGACGTCGCGAAGGAGAACAGCCCCGCGCCCGTCGGTAGGACCGTGGCAAAGCCCGTGTCAGATGCGATGACCGGCCGACCCGACGCGAGATAGCAGACGCTGCGATCGCTGAACCAGCCGCTGTTCGACACCACATAGCCGCTCTTGGCGATGCCGAGTTCGGCCCAGGAGCCCTGCACGAAGCGCTGGTAGTCGGCCGGCGTGCCGCACTCGACAGCCGGGTCGAGCAGCTGCCAGCCATGCGCTCGCAGCGCCGCGAGATCGTGAACCTCGTGGGGATGGATCGCGACCGCGGGCAGGCAGGGCCGCCGCAGCCGTTGCGGGATGTCGATCACCTCGCGCCAGGCATGCGCCTTCTGCCCGTGAAACACCCCCTCGTGCGTCACGGAGCCGTAGCTCCGCCAGTGGCCGACGGTCGTGAGGCCGTCGTGGACGACGGGCCCTTCCACCGCGGGCCAGCGGTCGAGGCAGATCGGCTGCAGGGTCGTGATCCAGTCGTGATCGCACGTCGGGACCGTGCAGCCCGGCCGGCCCATGTTCGCCGCGATCGTCACCCAATGGGTGTGGTGATCGAGTCCCATGTCGGCACCCTGCAGGTGCCAGATCTGATTGAACGCCGGATCAAGGTCGAGGAATACCCGCCGCGGGATCGGCTCGACGAGGGCGGGAGCGCGGAGCATGCCCGAAATGTTGAGCAGCAGGTCGGCGTGTCGGCAGCGATCCTCGAGGGATTCCCGCGCGAGTCCGACCACGCGCTGCTCCGCCGCCGGCACGAGCGCGGCCGCGCCGGCGAGGTCGAACTCGCGCACCACGTCGGCGAAGAACCGTTCGGTCCCCGGGGCGACCACGGTCACCGGTTCGACGAGCGTCACCCGATGCCCGAGCGACCGCAGGCCCAGCACGTACTGCAGCACGGCCCAGGCAGCCCCCCCCTGTCCGGGCTGTCCGGCCACCATGCCCGCGATCACGATCGACAGTGGCTGCATGACCGACCGCTCCAGACCGCACGATCCGCACCACCGACCAGGTTTGACAGCCGCTGACGCCGCCGTAAGGTTGTCGTGAGGGCAGGCACCTTTTCAACGCCGGTGAAAAACCGGCGGTACGCAGCGCAGATGCCAATCATCGTTGCAGGGTTCCCGGCCTCGGGCACGGGGCCCGTGACCGAGTGCCTGCGGCTCTGCGGTGTCCGCTTCGTGCACGGACACGGAGGGCCGCCGCCACGATGCGCGAGCCTCCCGGCGGAGCCCTGGGGATGGTCCGACGGCCAGGGCGGAATCGCCCTGCCGCTCTGGCTGTCCGACCATCCGACGGCGCGGCTCGTGGCCTGCATCCGCCACCCGCTGGAGGTGGCCGTGTCGCTCAACGCACGGCACCGTCTCGCCTTCGACGACGGCCTCGCCCTCTGGGCGACCCACGCCGACACCCTGCTCCGCACCACGTCCGCGGACGGCCGGGTGATCGCCCACTACGCGGCCTTTCGCGATGATGCCGCCGAGGCGACGGCCCGATTGGCCGCCCTGCTGGACCTCGCGCCGCCATCCGGCATGTTCCATGCCTGCCGCAACGTCTGGCAGCCGGGCCGCGCTCCCCGCTTCACCCTGCGCGATCTCGAAGCCTTCGACATCGACGAGGGGATCATCCGAATCTATCGCCAGCTGTGTGCGGAAGCCGGCCATGCCGACGACGACGCCGCACCTCGTCGAGCCGACGCCGGCCTGATCCGCGACCTCGCCGCCGCCGCCCGACGACTGCCCGGCAGCGGTCGCGACGAGCAGCCCCCTGCGTCCGTCGCGGCGGACGCCGGCGTCGCCCTGCTACAGGCCGAGATCACCAGGCTCCGACTCGAGCTTGCGGTCCGCGACGACGACCTCCGCGAGCTGCTCGACGACCTCCGGCATGACTTCGAGGACGATCGCGTATCTCCGGAGAAACGGGCCTACCGACAGACGATCCGCGGGATCCGCGAACTGCTCAAGGAGCGGGTGCCCGAGGGAGCCGTGGTGGCGATCATCAGCAAGGGCGACGGCGAACTGCTTCGCCAGCGACGGTGCACTGCCTGGCACTTCCCCCGCGATCCGCACGGCGGCTACCTCGGCTACCATCCGGCAGGCGACCTGGCGGCCATCGCCAACCTCGAGGCCACCCGCGCGGCCGGCGCCACGCATCTGCTCGTGCCCGAGACGCACGCCTGGTGGCTGGCAAGCTACCCGGGCTTCCGCGTCCATCTGGAGCGGCATGCCCGGCTCATCGAGCACCGCCCCGGCTGCGGCGCGATCTACGACCTCGCTCCGCGGCGGCCACACGCCCACGAGGCGAGCCTCGCACGGCTCACGGCCCCGGGTGCCTGCCCGACCCAGGTGCTCGCCTGGAATGCCCCGGCGGCGGCGGCCGTACTGTCGGGCGCCCACGTCTTCGAGCCCCCGTCCGACGTGCGCAGCCTGCCCTACATCGACCGCAGCATCGACGTGGTCGCCGTGGCGCGGCCCAGCGCCGAGCAGCTCGCCGAGGCCCGCCGCGTGGCGCGGATGGCGGTCGTCGACGTGGCGGCCGAGCCGGTGATCGAGTGGATCGAGCGGCCGCTGGTTGCCGAGCCGCCGTCGGTCTCGATCGTCATGCCGGTGCATGGAAACTGGCCGGTCACCGCAGCCTGTCTGCGGGCCCTGCTTCCGTCGCTCCCCACCAGCTGGCCCATCGAGGTCGTGATCGTCGACGATGCCTCCCCCGACGACACGGCCCAGCGGCTCGAAGCCGCGGCCGCCGCCGACCAGCGCATCGTCGTGGTCCGCAACGCCGAGAACCTGGGCTTCGTCGGCTCCTGCAACCGCGGCGCCGCCGTCGCCACCGGCGAGTACCTCGTGCTGCTCAACAACGACACCGTGCCGCTTCCCGGCTGGCTGCCGCCGCTGATCGACACCTTCCGCGACTTCCCGCAGGCCGGGGCGGTGGGCGGCAAGCTGCTCTTTCCCGACGGCCGGCTCCAGGAGGCGGGAGGCATCATCTTCGCCGATGCGTCGGCCTGCCACTTCGGCCGCGAGCATCCCGACCCGTCGTCGCAGCCCTTCAATCACGTGCGACCCGTCGACTACGTCTCCGGCGCGCTGCTGGCCACGCCGCGAAGCCTGTTTCTCACGCTGGGCGGCTTCGACCCCGCGTTTGCGCCCGGCTACTACGAAGACACGGACTTCTGCTTTCGGCTCCGGGACCAGGGCTACGAGGTCCTCTGCCAGCCGGCATCGACCATCGTGCACGTGGAAGGGGGCACCGCGGGCACCGACCATGCCGTGGGCATGAAGCGGTTTCAGGAGGTCAACCGCCGCCGCTTCCAGGCCCGGCATGCCGCGGCGCTCCTTCGGCAGCGGCCGCGGCCCGCATCGATCGACCGCGACTCGTGGCTCGTCCTCGCGCATCGCGACGCCGCGGCGGAGCAGCCATGAGCCGCCGCGCCCTCGTCGCCTCCTACCATGTGCCGCAGCACGACCGCGACTCGGGCGGCCGTCGACACCGCGACCTGATCCGCTTCCTGCTCGACGCAGGCTGGGACGTCGACGTCGTGGCCTTCCACGGC
Source organism: Planctomycetaceae bacterium (assembly GCA_046076065.1). Taxonomy (GTDB): domain Bacteria; phylum Planctomycetota; class Planctomycetia; order Pirellulales; family UBA1268; genus QWPN01. The sequence continues at coordinate 5,046 of JBJTRH010000340.1, forward strand.
CTCGACGGTGCGGAGGAGCATGTCCGCGGTCTCAACGCGCTCGGGGTCGCCGTGCACGACGATGCGCCACTCCGCCGCCACGACGGCAGCCGCACCCGCAATCCGCTCTTCGAGCGGCTCGTCTCGCAGGTTCGCTTCGATCTCGCGATCGTCGCCTTCTGGCCCGTGGCCCGGATGTACCTGCCCACCCTCAGGCGGCACGCGGCTGACACGCGCGTCGTGGTCGACTCGGTCGATCTCCATTTCCTGCGCGACGCCCGGCGGGTCGTGGGCAGCCCCGAGGCCGCCGCCGCCGGCCTGCTCCTCGACGCCGACTTCGCCGCGGACATGACCGCGGAACTCAACGCCTACGCTGCGGCCGACGCGGTGCTCACGGTGTCGGACAAGGAGCGCGACCTGCTCGGCGATCTGCTCGGAGCCTCCGTGCTGGCCCGCACCGTGCCCGACTGCGAAGACGCGGCGCCGAGCCCGGTGCCGCTGGCTGACCGATCCGGCATGCTGCTGCTGGGAAGCTTCCAGCACGCTCCGAACGTCGAGGCGTTTCGCTTCTTCTGCGACGACGTGCTCCCGCTGCTGCCGCCGGAACTGCTCGACCGGCATCCGGTGTATGTCGTGGGCCACGGCATGACCGACGAGGTGCGGGCGATCGCGGCCGGCCGCCCCGGCCTGCGGATGGTCGGCTGGGTGCCCGACGTCACGCCCTACTTTCACCGCGTCCGCTGCTCCGTGGTGCCGCTGCTGCACGGGGCGGGCACGAAGCGGAAGATGGTGCAGGCGCTGATGCATGGCACGCCCACCGTCGCCACGCGAATCGGCGTGGAGGGCCTCGACCTCGTGACCGACGAGCACGTGCTCCTGGCCGACCACGCGGCTGCGATCGCGGCGGGCCTCGAGCGGCTGCTCGGCGACGAGGCGCTGGCCGCGCGTCTCGCCGCGGCGGGCCTCGCGCACGTGGCCGCCACGCGCAGCCGCGACGCCGCCCGCACGGCCCTGCTCGCGGCCATCGATGACGCGCTGGCCGCGCGGCCGAAGGGGGAGATGCTCCCCGAGTTTCCCCTGGCCGACTACGATCGCCGCTGGGGCCGTCTCGAAGACGCCGCGGTCGCACGCCGCCGCCGGATCGCCGCGCATGCCGAGCTGGCCGACCTGCCCCGCCCCAGCGCGGGCGAGCCGCTGCCCGATCTCGCCGACATCCACGCCGCAGGCGTGCGGCTGATCTCCTTCTACCTGCCGCAGTTCCATCCGATCCCGGAAAACGACGCCTGGTGGGGCACGGGCTTCACGGAGTGGCGCAACGTCGGCAAGGCCCTGCCGCTCTTTCCCGGCCACCACCAGCCGCAGCTGCCGGCCGACCTGGGCTTCTACGATCTCCGGCTCGCGGAGACGCGGCAGGCGCAGGCGGATCTCGCCCGTTGCCACGGCATCCACGGCTTCTGCTACTACCACTACTGGTTTCAGGGAAAGCGGCTCCTCGAGCGGCCGTTCGAGGAGGTGCTCGCCAGCGGTACGCCCGACATTCCCTTCTGCCTCTGCTGGGCCAACGAGCCCTGGTCGCGTCGTTGGGACGGATCGGCGGCCGAGATCCTGCAGCCGCAGCAGTACTCGCCCGACGACGATCTCGCCCACATCCGCTGGCTGCTCGGGCCGCTCTCCGATCCCCGCGCCATCCGCGTCGATGGCCGGCCGATGTTTCTCGTGTACCGCGCCGATCAGCTTCCCGATGCCGCCCGCACCATCGACTGCTGGCGGCGCGAGGCGGAACGGGCGGGGCTGCCGGGCCTGCATCTGGTGGCCGTCGAGACCGGCTGGGACGCGGGCTGGGACGCGACGCAGGTCGGCT
>JBJTRH010000341.1:0-5091 GCA_046076065.1 Planctomycetaceae bacterium
GTCCCGGCGGCGTCGCGTGGTGTGTCTCCGGTCGGGGCTACGCCCCTCCCTCCGACACACCACGCGGACTGTTCCCCAACTCTCTCATGAGCACTGGTACAGAAACCGGGAGGGGGTCAGGTGCGGCGGAGCGACGGGATCCCCCGTCATGACGCGCCCGGCAGTGCCGCCGATCCGCCTGCTGCTCGTCGACGACCATCCCGTGATGCGGGCGGGGCTCGCGAACCTACTGGCGATGAGCGGGGATTTCACGGTGGTCGGCCAGGCGGACGACGGCCCGACGGCCCTCCGGCTCTGGGCCACGCTCCGCCCCGACGTCTGCCTCCTCGACGTCAGCATGAGCGGCATGGACGGGATCGAGACGCTGCGGAGGCTGCGCGAGCTTGATCCGGATGCCCGGGTGCTGATGCTCACGAGTTCCGAGGCCGCCGAGGATCTGCACTGCGCCCTCGGTGCCGGCGCCGCCGGCTACGTGACCAAGACGGTGAGGCACGATGAACTCACGGCGGCGATTCGCGGCGTGTTCCAGGGCAGTCGGATGATCGGCAGTGCCGTCGAACGGTTCGCCGGCGGCCGGCCCGCCGGCGGACTGCTGTCGCCGCGGGAGCTCGAAGTGCTGGGCTTCCTGCGGCACGGCCACACCAACGCCGAGATCGGCAGGCTGATGGGCATCTCGGAGCGGACTGCGCGGGCCCACGTCGCGGCGATCATGGAGGCTCTTGATGCGCCGGATCGGGCCGGGGCCGTGGCCAAGGGATTCGACCTCGGGCTGCTGAAGGTCGGCTCACCGGCTCCGCTGCCGCGTCGCTCGGGCGAGGACTGACCGCCGGCCCATGGGGCCTGGCGGGAGCGGCTTCGCGTTGCCCAGGCCTGAAACCGGTGCTATAAATTCAGCTGGTAGATGGACGGCGGAGCGCAACGCCGATTCCTTGGCTCAGACCGCCCGATCGCCCCGGCCGCCGGGTCGTGGCCGTCGGCAACGAGGACGTCGCATGCGTGCCCTTCCGATCTGGATGTCCGTCTCTACGGCGGTTGTTGCGCTGTCGTGCGCCACGGCGGACGAGCTTCGGTTCAACGACGACATCCGGCCGATCCTCGTCGAGAACTGCTTTTCCTGTCACGGTGCCGACTCGGCCGGGCGAAAGGCCGATCTCCGCCTCGACCTTCGCGACGAGGCCGTGGAGTCCGGGGCGATCGCGCCGGGCGATCCTGATTCGAGCGTGATGCTCGACCGCATCTTCTCGGACGATCCCGAGGAGGTGATGCCGCCTCCGGCCGTGAAGAAGGTGCTCACGGATGAGCAGAAGGAACTCCTGAAGCGATGGATCGCCGAGGGGGCGGAGTATCAGCCCCACTGGTCGTTCATCCCGCCGGTTCGGCCCGAGCTTCCCGCGGTGGCCCGCGAGGCATGGCCGCGGAACCCGATCGATCGTTTCATCCTCGCCCGGCTGGAGCAGGCCGGCCTCGAGCCCGCGCCGGAGGCCGACCGCCGGACGCTCGCTCGCCGCGTGGCGCTCGACCTGACCGGCCTGCCGCCCGACCCGGCGCTTGTCGAGGCCTTCGTGGCCGATCCGGCGGCCGATGCCTACGAGCGGCTCGTCGACACGCTGCTGGCGAGCCTCGAGTGGGGCGAGCATCGCGGGCGTCACTGGCTCGACTACGCCCGCTATGCGGACACGCACGGGATCCACATCGACAACTTCCGGGAGATGTGGACATATCGCCAGTGGGTGATCAACGCCTTCAACCGCAACATGCCGTTCGATCGGTTCACGATCCTGCAGCTCGCCGGCGACCTCGTCGACGACCACGGCTCCGCGGCCACGCCGGCCCAGATCCTCGACGACCGGATCGCTTCCGGGTTCAACCGCTGCAACATCACCACCAACGAGGGTGGGATCATCGACGAGGAGTATCTCGTGCTCTACACCCGCGACCGCACCGAGACGACGGCCACGGTCTGGCTGGGGCTGACCACCGGATGCGCCGTGTGCCACAACCACAAGTTCGACCCGCTCAGCCAGCGGGAGTTCTACGAGCTCGCGGCATTCTTCAACAACACGACGCAGGCGGCCAAGGACGGCAACGTGAAGGACACGCCGCCGATCCTCGCGGTGCCGAGGCCCGAAGATCAGCCGCGATTTGCGGAGCTCGAGGCACTGCTGCCGGCCGCGAGATCCGTCGTCGACGAGCGGAAAAAGTCGGCCCGGCCCGACTTCAACCGCTGGCTGAGAAAAGCCACCCCCGAGTCGGTCGCGCAGCTTCTGCCACGGGAGACGCCGCTCGTCGACGTGCCGTGCAGCGAGGGAGAGGGCACGTCGGCACACGTGTCGCTCCTCGGCAAGGAAACCGACGTCGCCCTGTCCGCCTCGACGAAGTGGCAGGCAGGACCGACTGGTCGTCAGGCACTCCTGCTCGACGGGCGGGCTGCGGAGCTTCCGGGGGCCGGCGACTTCGACCACGACCAGCCGTTCACCGTGTCGCTCTGGGCGCGGGTGCCCGCGATCGACTCGTCGTATGCCCTGGTTGCCCGCATGGACGAGGATCAGGGATTCCGGGGCTGGGACGTGTGGGTGCAGGGGCGGCGGATCGCGATGCACCTCGTCCACTCCTGGTCGGACGACGCGCTGAAGGTGGCGTCGAACGCTCAGCTCAAGCCCGACACGTGGACGCTCGTGACCATCACCTACGACGGCTCGGGCAAGGCCGAGGGCCTGAAAATCTTCTTCGACGGCAAGCCGCAGAAGACGAAGGTCGAGAACAACTCCTTCAAGAAGAGCACGATCCGCACGCAGGTGCCGCTGGTGATCGGGGGCCGTTCGAAGGGGGCGGCCGCCCACGGGGCCGGCGTGGCGGAAGTGAGGCTCTGGGGCCGGGCCTTCTCGGCGGGCGAGGTCGAGGGGCTCGCCCGCGGCGGAGCGCTCGCGGAGATCGTGAAGCTTCCCGCGGATGAGCGGCCGAAGGCGGCCGGCAGTCTCTACGACTGGTGGCTCGCCACGGCCGACACCGCCTACCAGGAGGCCACGGCCCGCGTCGCCGGCCTCGAGGGCGAGCAGGCCGAGATCCGCAAACGCGGCACGATCGCCCACGTGATGAACGAGAAGCCGGAGATGCCGAAGGCCTTCGTCCTCGACCGGGGCGAGTATGACAAACGCAAAGACGAGGTGGCCGCCGACACACCCGACATCCTGCCGCCGTTTCCCGAGTCGCTGCCGAAGAACCGCCTCGGCCTGGCGAAGTGGCTCTTGATGCAGGAGCACCCGCTGACGACGCGGGTGACCGTGAACCGCTTCTGGCAGGAGGTGTTCGGCACGGGCCTCGTGAAGACGAGCGGCGACTTCGGGATCACGGGGGAGGTGCCGAGCCATCCGGAACTCCTCGACTGGCTGGCGGTCGAGTTTCGCGAGTCGGGCTGGGACGTGAAGCGGCTCTTCCGGCTGATGGTGACGAGCGCCACTTACCGGCAGGCGGCGCTCGCCACGCCCGAGAAGCTCACCAAGGACGCGGCCAACAGGCTGCTCTCCCGGGGGCCGCGATTCCGCATGGATGCGGAAATGATCCGCGACGTTGCCCTGGCCTCCAGCGGACTGCTGGTCCGGCAGATCGGCGGCCCGAGCGTGCGGCCCTACCAGCCGGAAGGCATCTGGGAGGCGGTGGCGATGGACAACAGCGACACCCGCTTCTACAAGCGCGACACCGGGGAGGGACTCTACCGCCGCAGCATGTACTGGTTCTGGAAGCGGTCGGCCCCGCCCGCATCGATGGAGATCTTCAACGCGCCGTCGCGGGAGAACTGCTGCGTGAAGCGGGAGCGGACCAACACCCCGCTCCAGGCGCTCGTCGTGCTCAACGACCCGCAGTTCGTCGAGGCGGCGCGGGCGCTGGCCGACCGGGCGCTCGAGCTCGGCGGAGGCACCGAGGAATCCCGGATCGACTTCATGGCCCGCCGCGTGCTGGCACGATCACTCGATGGGGACGAGATGGCGGTGGCGAGGAAATCGCTCGCCGCGCTCGCGGCTCACTACGCATCCCACCCCGATGACGCAAAGGCGGTGATCGCCGTGGGCGACTCGAAGCCGCGGCATCCCGACCCCGCCGCGCTCGCGGGCTGGACGATGCTCGCCAACGAGCTCCTGAACCTCGACGAGGCGCTCTGCAAATGAATCCCCCCATCCGCTCGCCGCTGGATGCCCTCGGACTCAACCTTACCCGGCGGCGGTTCTTCGAGCAGGGCAGCCACCTGCTCGGGGGTGCCGCGCTTGCCACGCTTGCCGCGGGCGATGCCGGCGCCTCGGCCGTGGAACGGGTGCCCGGCGCGATCGGACCGCACTTCGCCCCCAGGGCGAAGCACGTGATCTACCTCCACATGGTCGGCGGGCCGCCGCAGCAGGACCTCTACGACTACAAGCCGGTGATGGACGACTGGTACGACAAGGACCTTCCCGAGAGCGTCCGCAACGGCCAGCGGCTCACCACGATGACGTCGGGCCAGAAACGGTTCCCGATCGCGCCCTCGATCTTCAAGTTCGCCCGGCACGGGGAGTGCGGGATGTGGGTGAGCGAGGTGCTCCCCTGGACGGCGAAGATGGTCGACGAGATGTGCTTCATCCGCAGCATGCACACCGAGGAGATCAACCACGAGCCGGCGATCTGCTACATGCAGACCGGCAACCAGATCGTGGGGCGGCCCTGCCTCGGCTCGTGGACGAGCTACGGCCTCGGCAGCCTCAACGCCGACCTGCCGACCTTCGTGGTGCTCGTGGCCCGGTCGAGCAAGCCCGAGCAGCCGCAGGCGATCGGCGCCCGGCTCTGGTCGAGCGGCTTCCTGCCAGGCGAATACTCGGGCGTGAGCTTCCGCAGCGCGGGCGACCCGATCCTGTACATCAACAATCCGCCGGGTGTGCCCGCCGACGTCCGGCGGGCCACGCTCGACGGCCTGCAGGCGCTCAACCAGCGGACCCTCGAGAGGATCGGCGACCCGGAGACACGCACGCGGATCGCCCAGTACGAGATGGCCTTCCGCATGCAGGCGAGCGTGCCGGAACTGACGAACCTCGCCTCCGAGTCGGCCGCCACGCTGGCCCTCTACGG
>JBJTRH010000342.1:0-2953 GCA_046076065.1 Planctomycetaceae bacterium
GCGGCCGCACCCGTGATCGCGAGAAGTGGGGGAGAGGGATCGATGTGGATCGTTGGCTCGGCATGGGTGGTGCCCGCGGGCACGACGCCCGGCCACATCACGATGAACGGCACCCGCGTGCCACCCTCGTAGAGGCTGCCCTTGCCGCTGCGGAGCGGCGCGTTGTCGGTGATGTCGCCGCGGCGGTTCGTCAGCCCCTCGCGGGCGTAGCCGCCGACGCCGCCGTTGTCGCTCGCGAAGATCACGACGGTGCGGCCATCGAGGCCATGCTCCTCGAGCGCCCGGACCACCCGACCCTCGCTCTCGTCGACCGACGCGATCATGGCGGCGTAGGTGGGGTCGCGATGGCCGCCCGCCGGACGCCGGCCCTCGGACCGCTTCACGAGCCCGGGCTTGGCCTCGAAGGGAGCATGCACGCCGAAGTGGGGCAGGTACAGAAAGAACGGCTCGGCGGCATGGCGGTGGATGAAGTCGACCGCCTTGTCGGTAAGGAAGTCGGCCAGATACGCGTCGGCCGCATGCGGCACGGGGGGATCCGTCTCGAACGCAAAATGGCGACCCTGCGTCGTGACGGCCTCATCGAAGCCGCGCCGGCCCGGATGGAAGCCGCCCTTCTCGCCGAGGTGCCACTTGCCGAACATGCCCGTCGCGTAGCCCGCCCGCTTGAGCGCGGCGGCCACGATCTCGCGGTCGAGCGGCAGGTTCGTGACGTTGTCGACCGGCACGAGCGGCCGGCGGCTCCAGTCGAAGCGGTCGATGCCACCCACGGTGTAGACGCCGGTCCGCGGGCCATACTGCCCGGTCATCAGCGCCGCCCGCGTGGGGGTGCAGTTCTGGCAGTGGTGGTGGCTCGTCAGTCGCAGGCCGGCGGCGGCGAGCCGGTCGATGTTCGGCGTCTCGTAGAAGCCGCTGCCGAAGCACGCCAGGTCGGTCCAGCCGAGGTCGTCGGCCATGATGAACACGACGTTGGGGCGGTCGGCCGGCTCGGCCGCGGCCGCTGCGACCGCGAGCGTCAGGCCACACATGAATGCCAAACGGGGGGCGAGCGGCATGGCCGAGCAGGTTCCAGTGGGGCGGGATCGCAGAGCCCGATCTTCCCGGGGTTTGTTCGCTGGATCAACCTCCCGCGGCGGAGCGGCCCCGGCGGGCGACGGACGACCGCAACCGAAACCGGGCTGGGGCGTTAAATCCGGCGGCGCGGAGGCCGTCATATGCCCGGTTCGTCTCGTTTCGCACATGCCGCCACGGCCCTGCTCGTGCTGGCCGTCGGGAGCCCCTGCACGGCGTGGCGGGCGGCCGCAGCCGACGCGTCGATGGCGGAGGATCTCGCGCACTTCGAGAAGGAGGTGCGGCCCCTGCTCGTGAAGCACTGCCACGAGTGCCACTCGGCCGGCGCCCCGGAGATTCGCTCGGGCCTGCGGCTCGACTCCCGCGCGGCCATCCTCGCCGGCGGCGACAGCGGCGAGATCGTGGCCGTGGGCCGCCCCGACCGCAGCCGGCTGGTGGAGGTGCTCCGCTCGCGCGACCCCGACGTGCAGATGCCGCCGAAGAGCCATGGCGGCCCGCTACCCGACGACGCGGTCGATGCGATCGCCGAATGGATCCGTCGTGGGCTTTCGATGCCGGAGGGCCCGGTGCCCGACGAGGCCGACCGGGTCGACGCCCGGGACACGCACTGGGCCTTCCAGCCCGTCCACGACCACACGCCGCCCGCCGTGGCCCACGGCTCCTGGCCGCAGACCGACGTCGACCGCTTCCTGCTCGCGAAACTCGAAGCCGCCGGCCTCGAGCCGGTGGCGGATGCCTCGCCAGCCTCCCTGCTCCGCCGCCTGCACCTCGACCTCACGGGCCTTCCGCCGGAACCCGCGGAGGTGGCCGAGTTCGTCGCCGACCCCTCCTCCGGACGGTTCCTCGCCGCCGTCGACCGTCTGCTCGCCTCGCCCCGCTTCGGCGAGCGGTGGGGCCGGCACTGGCTCGATGCCGTGCGGTTCGCCGAGAGCGGCGGTTATGAGTTCGACGGGTTCCGGCCGGGAGCCTACCACTACCGCGACTGGGTCATCCGGGCACTCAATGCGGATCTCCCCTTCGACCAGTTTGTCAAAATGCAACTGGCGGGAGATGTGCTGCAGCCGGGTTACCAGGGGGCCTCGGCCACCGGCTTTTTGATGGCGGGCCCCTTCCCCGGGCAGATCACCGCCAAGACCGAGGAACGGATCCGCTACGACCAACTCGACGACATCATGATGACGGTGGGAGGGTCGATGTTGGGGCTGACCCTGGGATGCGTGCGCTGCCATGAGCACAAGTACGATCCGTTTCCCCACAACGACTACTACGGCATGGTGGCCTCATTCGCGCGGGCCACCCATGGCAGCCAGTTTCTCGACCCCGATCCCGCCGCCACGCAGCGGGCGATCGAGCAGCATGCCGCCGACCTGGTGAAGCTGCAGCAAGAGCGCGCGGCGTACGCCCACACCACCCTGCCCGCCCGCTTCCAGGAATGGCAGCAAAAACAGTTGCCGCAGTTGACGGGCGAGCCGCGCTGGCAGGTGGGGGTGCCCCAGTCGGTGGAGACGACCGACACCTGGCTGGCGACCGAGGCCGACGGCGTGATCCGCTTCACGGGCCCCAATCGCCGCAATGCCGACACCTATTCGGTGACGGTGTTCACGCATCAGAAGAATCTGACCTCCCTGCGGCTCGACGCCCTCACCGACAAGTCGCTCCCCAACAAGGGGCCGGGCCTGGGGGGAGATGGCAGTTTCACCCTGGCCGACTTCAAGGTGACCGCGAAGCCGCTCGACCCGGCCAGCACCGAGGCCCCGGTTGTGTTGAAGCTGAAGCCGGCGCAGTTTGCGTTCGAAGAGCAGGCGCATCCCTTCAAGAATGCCATCGATGACAACCCGGGTACCTTCTGGCGGGCGATTGGCGACAACGGGAAAGACAACGCGGG
>JBJTRH010000343.1:0-7253 GCA_046076065.1 Planctomycetaceae bacterium
CCAGCGCTTCGCGAAGTCGAGGATGTGCGAGATCTCGGCACCCCGCCACGCGTAGATCGACTGGTCGTCGTCACCCACCACGCAGATGCTCCGGTGGTCGCGGGCCAGGGCGGAAAGGATCCGTTCCTGGATGCCGCTCGTGTCCTGATACTCGTCGATCAGCACGTGGTCGAACCGGCCGGCCTCGGCGCGGCGGACGTCCTCGTGGTGCGTGAAGAGCTCGTCCACGAGCAGCAGCAGGTCGTCGAAGTCGACGGCCCCGGCGGCCTTGAGGCCGTTCTGATAGCGGCGGTAGCCGGCGGCGGCCAGCGTCCAGGTGTCGTCGGCGTCGGCCGGCACGGCGTCGAGGGCGACGTCGGCCCGCACCGCGCGGCTCTTCCACCGGCTCACGCGGTCGAGGAGATCGGCCGGCCGGAGCACGGTGTCGGCGATCTTCAGTTCCTTGAGCACGGCCCGGGCCGCCGCCTCCTGCTCGCCGCGGTCGATGATCGCGAAGCGGTCGGGATAGCCGAGCCGCGCCGCGTGGCGGCGCAGGATCCGCACGCAGAGCGAGTGGATGGTCGAGATCTCGGGCTTCTCCACCGAGCCCTTCTTCAGCCCCTTCTGCGCCCGGGCGAGCATCTCGCGGGCCGCCTTGTTGGTGAATGTGACGGCGAGGATCCGCGAGGGCTTCGCCCCGCGCCACACGAGGTGGCCGATTCGGGCGATCACCACGCGGGTCTTTCCGGTGCCCGCGCCGGCGAGCACGAGCAGCGGGCCGGGCGGGGCGTGGACCGCCTCCTGCTGGGCCGGATTCAGCCCTGCGGGCCGCGTCGGTCCGGCGGGGCGGGCCGACGATCGCTCGCGAGGCGGGCGGTCGGCAGCCACGCCGCCGGCGTCGGGCGAAGGCGTCGTGGTCGTGGAGGGCGGGAGCGTCATGCTGCGGAATCTAGCACACCGCGGACCGATGCCGGCGCGGCCGCACCGCAGGTGATCGTCTTGACGTCAGGTCCGGTCGCGTCTCTATTTTTCGCGTCGGAGATGCGGCCTCGGGCCGCCCAGCCCCCGGAGCCGTCTGCCATGCAAGCCGCCGAACGTGCCGAGATCGAGGACAACGACCTCGCCCAGGCGACGCTCTCGATCGTGGATCGCATCCGGCCGCACTTTGCCACCATCGCCGCCGCCATCGGCGTGCTGCTCGCCGCCTCGTTGGGATGGACGCTCTACTCGGCGCAGAAGGTCGCCGAACAGGAGCAGGCCTGGGATGCCTGCCTCGCCGCCCTCAACGCCGGCGACGCCACGCGGCTGCAGGACGTGGCCAACCGGTATGCCGGGGCGCCCGCTGGCACGTGGGCGAGGCTCCTGCTGGCCGACGGATCCCTGGCCGACGGGTGCCGCCGGGCGTTCGTGGACAAGCAGCGCGGCCGCGAGCAGTTCCATGCGGCGGTCGACGGCTACACCGCGATCCTCGTCCAGAAGCCGGGCGGCCTCGCGGCGGAGCGGGCGGCATTCGGGCTGGCGAAGGCACGCGAGGCGCTCGGGCAGCTCGATCTCGCCGCGAAGGGCTACGAGACCGTCGCCGAGGAGCACGGGGGCGGACCCCTGAAGGATCTCGCGAGCCAGCGGGCGGCGGCGCTCGCCCGGCCCGCCGCGACCGCCTGGCATGCATGGTTCGACGCGGCCGAGGTCGCTCCTGCCCCCGATGCGACGCCGCAGGCGGGCGGTGCTGCCGATCTTCTGCTCCCGGGCTCCGGTGGCTGATCCCGCGGCGTCGCCGTCACCGGGCGACGAGGTCGGCTTCGTGATCGAGGCCGGCGATGCCGGCGAGCGGCTCGACGTGTTCCTGCACCGGGCCTTTCCGGAACGCAGCCGGTCGTTCCTCGCCCGAGCGATCGACGCGGGGGCCGTCCGCGTGGACGGTGTCACCGCGCGGGCCTCGCTCAAGCTCCGCACGGGGGCGCTGGTGCGGTTCACCGTGCCGCCGCCTCCCCGCGAGGGTCCGGCGGCCGATGAGATTCCGCTCGTGTTCCTCCACGTCGACGAGTGGATGGCGGCGGTCGACAAGCCCGCCGGCATGGTGGTGCACCCGGCGAAGGGAAACTGGAAGGGCACGCTGGCCGGCGCGCTGAAGTGGCACCTGGAACGCGAGGGGGCCGGGCTCTCCACCGCGGGCGGCGCCGCGCGGCCGGGCATCGTGCATCGGCTCGACCGCGACACCAGCGGCGTGATCGTGGTGGCGCGGACCGAGGAGGCCCACCATGCGCTGGCCCGCCAGTTCGAGCGGCGAACTACCTCCAAGACCTACCTGGCGATCACGCAGGGCGCCCCGCGGCTGGACCGCGACGAGATCGACCTGCCGATCGGCATCCATCCCTATCAGCGGGAGAAGATGGCGGTGCGTCGCGACCACGCCACGAGCCGCGAGGCGGTGACGCGGTACGAGGTGCTGGAGCGATTTCGGGCCGGAGCGCTGGTCCGCGTGACGCCGAAGACCGGACGCACGCACCAGATCCGGGTGCATCTCGCGGCGCTCGGCTGCCCCGTCCTGTGCGACGGCCTGTACAGCGGGCGCACCGTGATCGAGCCCTCCTTCCTGCGACTGCCCCCCGGGCCGCCCCTGCTCGCACGGCAGGCCCTGCATGCCGTGAGCCTCGAGATCGATCACCCGGCCTCGGGCGAGCGGCTCACGTTCTCCGCGCCGCTTCCGGCCGATCTCGAGTCGATGCTCGCGACGCTCCGATCGGCCACCTGATCACCGGCGGCCGGGTCGGGCAGCCGCTCCCCCTCGAGCAGCATGGCCCGTGGGAGCGTGGAGTCGATGACGCGGGCCAGCGCGACCACGAACCCCGCGGCGCCGTCCCGCCAGCCGCCGCGCAGGAGGTAGTTCTTCACGAAGGCCGTGCCGCCACGGATCGGCAGGCTCGCCAGCGACGCCGTCTGCCCCTTGCCGCGCATGATCGAGGCCTTCAGGGGCGCGTAGCGGAGCGAGCGGGCCAGCACGTCGGCGCACGACGCGTAGCTGTAGTGGAGGATCGTGCCCGGGAGGAGCGTCGGTGGCCGGTCGGAGGCCACCTCCTCGTGCACTGCAAGCGGCTTGAAGGCGGCCGTCCGCCGGTTGAACAGGCGGAGCACGCGGTCGTCGCGCCAGGCGCCGTGCCGCACCTCGCGGCCGCCGACGAACGTCCGCCGCCGGAAGGAGTAGCAGGCCGCCGGGTCGGACAGGTCGGCGGCCTGCACCGCCTCGCGGGCCTCCGCATCGAGCACCTCGTCGGCATCGACCGAGAGAATCCAGTCGTGGGCCGCGAGTTCCACGGCCCGTCGCTTCTGCAGGCCGTATCCGAGGAAGGGCTGCTCGGCCACACGCGCCCCGGCCGCACGGGCGATCGCGAGCGTGTCGTCGGTGGAGCCCGAATCGAGCACGAGCCGTTCCGCGCAGCAGCCGACGGCGTCGAGCACCTCCGCGAGCCTCGCCGCCGCGTTCTTCGTGATCACGACGGCCGAGATGGGGGCGGTCGCTCGGCCGGAGCGGGCGGTCATGGCCCGGCCCCCGGGGGCGGCGTGCCGGGGCCTTCGTCGGCGGCGGCCGGTGCCGCCTCACGCAGGGGAAACTCGAGGGTGAATGTGCTGCCCGCGCCGGGCCGGCTCGAGGCGTGGATGTCGCCGCCGTGCTCACGGAGGATCTTGCGGCTCACGGTCAGGCCGAGCCCGGTGCCGCGGGAACCCTTCGTCGAGACGAAGAGGTTGAAGATGCCGGCGAGCGTCTCGGGGTCCATGCCGGAGCCGTCGTCGGCCACCGTGATCCGCACCATGCGATCTCCCTCGTCGAGCTCCGCCGTGATCGTGACGGTGCCGTGCGGCCGTCCCTCGATCGCGTCGAGGGCGTTGGTGACCACGTTGAGGATCGCCCTCGAGATGCCCGCGGTGTCGAACACGAGCGGCGGCAGCGCGGCGGGGCGTCGCCAGTCGATCGTTGCGCCGAGTTCGTCAGCCCGCTGCTGCACCGTCTCCACGATGTCGTCGATCACCGCGGCGAGGTCGGCCGGGGCGGGGTCGGGCTCGCGCTCCTTGCTGAAGGAGAGCATGTCCATCACCAGCGACGAGATCTTGTCCTGGTTGCGGCGGACGATGTCCCAGCCCTTGCGGAGCACGCCGACATCGTCGTTCTCGAGCCCCATCTCCACCAGGTAGCTGCCGCCGCGGATGCCCTGGAGGATGTTCTTGATGTGGTGCGAGAGGGTGGCGATCGCCTGACCGGTCGCCGCGAGCCGCTCCGACTGCACCATCGCCGAGTAGTAGGTGGTGTCCTCCACCGCGAGCGCCGCCTGGTGGCCGATGGCGATCATCAGCTTGAGGTGGTCGTCGCTGAACCGCCGCTGGCCCTGGTCCACCGCTTGGATGAGCGGCACCGTCGTGTCGACGTAGATCACGCCCACCGTGCCATAGCGGCCCCGCATCGGCACGCAGATCGCCTCGCGGACGCCGGTCCGGACCACGCTGTTGCCGGCGGCGAAGCGATCGTCGTCCTGGGCGTCGCTCGTGAGCACGCCTTCGTGCCGCTCGAGCACGTAGTCGAGGATCGTGCGGCTGATCTGCATGGTGGCCGGCTCGCCGGACCGCCGGTCGCGGCGGGCCTTGATCCGCGGCTCGCGGGTGTCGGGGTCGAGGAGCATGATGCAGCCGCGGTCGGCCTCGACCCACTCGAACACCAGCTGCAGCACGCGATCGAGCAGCTCGTCGATGTCGAGCGTGTGGCTCACGGCGAGCGCCGTGCGGTACATCACCTGGAGGTTGCTGCGGGCCTTGGCGAGCCAGCGGTTCTGCGACTCCTCCGGGGCCGCGAGCACGATCGAGTCGTCCTCCCGCATCGAACGCACGATCCGAGAGCCGTCGCCGGCGCTGGTGGTGGGGAGGATGTCGACCGCCGCGAAGGCCGCCGGATCATCACCGTCGCGGGCGAACACCAGCACCGTGCGGCCGATCCGGATCCGGTCGCCGCTGTCGAGCTCGGACCGCTCCACCCGGGCGTCGTTGACGAAGGTGCCGTTGGAACTCTTCAAGTCGCCGACCACCAGGGCGTCGCCGACGCGGCGGATCTCGGCATGTCGCCGGGAGATCTCGTGGTCGTCGAGCTGGATCATGTTCCCCGCCTCGCGGCCGATGCTCACGGCGGCGGCGGTGGGGGGCAACTCGAACTTGGCCCCGCGGTTGCGGCCCTGGATGACGAAGAGCGAAGGCACGGCGGCTGGTCCGAAAAACGGAGGAAACCCGGATGGATTCTCGCACGACGCGCCAGCGTCGGGAAGCGACGTCGGCGGGACGGCAGCAAGGCGTAGAATGACGGGGTCGGCCGCGGGTGGCGGCGGCGGGATCGCGTACACGGCGGGAGTCGTCGAGCATGAAGGCAGTGCGGATGCGACGGGCTGCAGCTGGGGTGGCGATGGGCCTCGTCCTGGCGTCGGTGCCGGCGGGGGCCGATCCCGCCGGAAGCGGCGCGACGCCGACCACTGCAGCCGAGAGGCTCGCCGCGGCCGTCCGCTGGCTCGCGGCGCCGGATCGCGAGGGGCGCGGCCCCGGCACGGCGGGCATCGAGCAGGCCGCCGACTGGGTTGCCGGCGAACTTGCCGCGATTCCCGGGCTGCAGACCCGCGTCGTCGGAGACGGGCTGTTTCAGCCGTTCGAGATGACGCTCGAGGCCACGCTCGGTCCGCCGGCGGAGAACACGGCCGAACTCGTCGGCCCGCCCGCCGCCGATGGGAGCCGGCAGACCGTGCCGCTCGAACTGGGCCGCGAGTTCACGCCCCTGGCCGCGGGCGGAAGCGGCTCGTTCGACCTGCCGCTCGTGTTTGCCGGCTACGGCATCACCGCGCCCGCAGAAAACTACGACGACTACGCCCCCCTCGGCGATGCCGCGAAGGCCGCGGCCGTCGTGGTGCTCCGCCAGGAGCCCCAGAAGGACGATCCGCACAGCGTGTTCGACGGCAATCAGGCCTCGCAGCACG
Source organism: Planctomycetaceae bacterium (assembly GCA_046076065.1). Lineage (GTDB taxonomy): Bacteria > Planctomycetota > Planctomycetia > Pirellulales > UBA1268 > QWPN01. Next base: position 5,979 of record JBJTRH010000343.1, read on the forward strand.
CCGCCCTCGCCCGCAAGGTGGCCAACGCCTCGGAGCACGAGGCCGGGGCCGTGGTGTTCTGCAATGACGCCGATGCCGACGGCGATTCGCTGATGGCCTTCACCCGTGCCGGGGAAGGCTCCCAGGCCCGCACCATGCCCGTACTGCACCTGCGGCGATCGGCCATCGACGAACTGGTCCGCGGCGTGACGGGGACGCCGCTGGGCGACATCCAGCGGGAGATCGACGATCGGCTCGTGCCCGCAAGCCGCCCGCTCGACGGATGGCGAATCCGCGGCCGCGTGGCCATCGACCGACTCGAGACCAGGGCCCGCAACGTGCTCGCCCTCCTCCCGGGCAAGGGTCGGCCAGCCGCAGGAGAGGAGGCGACGATCGAGCCCCGGGAGGTGGTGATCCTCGGCGCGCACTACGACCACCTCGGCTACGGCGGAGAAAACTCGACGGCCCCCGGCGAGAAGGCGGTTCATCACGGGGCCGACGACAACGCCAGCGGCACGGCGATGCTCCTCGAGGTGGCGCGGCGGCTCGCGGCCGACGGCCCGCTGCCGCGGTCGGTGCTGTTCATCGCGTTTTCGGGCGAGGAGCGGGGCCTGCTGGGCAGCGGCCACTACGCGGCCAACGCCGTGCTGCCGCTGTCCGACACCGTCGCCATGGTGAATCTCGACATGGTGGGCCGCCTCGCGGACGACAAGGTGATCGTGCACGGCACCGGCACCGGCACCGGCCTGGAGGCGCTCGTGGACCGCCTCGTCGCCGAGCACGGCCTGGGTGTCGCCAAGGAGCCGGGCGGCTTCGGGCCGAGCGACCACGCGAGCTTCTACGCGAAGAAGATCCCGGTGCTCCACGTGTTCACCGGCTCGCACGGCGACTACCACCGGCCGAGCGACACGGCCGACAAGATCAACGTGGCGGGCATGGAGAAGCTCGCCTCGCTCGTCACCGCGGTCGTCCGCGACCTCGCCTCGCGGCCCGACAGGCCCACCTACGTGGAGGTCGCCGCGCCGGCCTTCGCCCGCGGCGGCGACCGGCCCTACTTCGGCAGCATCCCCGACTTCGGCAACCCCGGCAACGGCTACTCCATCTCCGGCGTGGCCAAGGACTCGCCTGCCGCGAAGGGCGGGCTGCGGGCAGGCGACCGCATCGTGCGGGTGGGCACGAGCGCGATCGCGAACCTCGAGGACTTCGACAGCGCCCTTCGCAAGCACAAAGGCGGCGACACGGTGCCCGTGGTCGTCGTTCGCGACGGCGCCGAGGTGTCGCTCGACGTCATGCTCG
>JBJTRH010000344.1:0-5090 GCA_046076065.1 Planctomycetaceae bacterium
GTTCGAGCCGCGTCCCGACTGGTGCGAGGAGGGCTGCTTCGCCGCCGGGATTCCGGGCGAGGTACGGATCCTGTACCGTCCCAAGCGGAAGATCTACGACTGGCAAGGGCCGGTGGTCAGGGGCGTCGAGCCGGATGTGCGGTACGAGGCGTTCTATTTCGATCCCGTCCGTGGGCGGCGGTTCGAGGTGGGGCCGGTCGTGGCGTCTGCGGGCGAGTTCAAGGCCCCGAGGCTGCCAGCGCCGCAGGACTGGGTGCTCGTGCTCCACACGTCGTCAACAGAAGGCTCGCCAGCCTCGCCATGACGGATCTGGCCTGATGCCGAATCCGCTGATCGTCGCTTGCGCGTGCGCTGGAAACCGATAGCGAGCGTCGGTTCGGAACCGCGCGACCGTCAATCCCGCCGGGCGTTATCCCGCGTGCATGGCATCGGCTGGTGATGCCTTGGGAGCTGCGAGCTGGCGGCGAACGAACTGGATCACGGCATACCCGAGCAGCCACGGCGCAAACCACAAGAGCACGAGCGCCCACCCAAAAAACAAGGCGAACACGTGGCCGGCACCGCCGTTGGCTGTCTCGTTGAGGTTGGCGCTGATGAACAGCAGGGCCCAGCCCAGTCCCGTCACGAGCACAAAGACTGCCCACCACGGCATGAGCCTCGGACGAACCGCGCGAAGCCCCATGACACACAGCGGCAGCACCGCCAGGCCGACCAGGCAGGCAAGCTGACGCGGATCATTCATGGGCGAGGGGCGGCGTCGAGCTTGACCGGCTTCGGATTGTCGTCCGCCTTGCCGCCGGGCTTGGACGGCGGGGCTTTGCCCGAGAGCTTGGCGCCGTCGGCCAGGAGCCGCTCGCGGAGCTTTGCATAGGGAACGTCCTGCACGTCGGAGCCGGCCTCGATCGCAAATGCCGCCGCGGTGCCGGCCGCCTGGCCGAGCGCCATGTACACCGGCTCCATGCGGAGCGAGCCGTAGGCCGCGTGCGACGCGCTCACGCACGTGGGCACGAGCAGGTTGGTGCACTCCTCCCGCTTCGGGCGGATCGCCCGCCAGGAGATGCCGTAGGGCTTCGGCGGCACGAGCCAGAACACACCCTCGCGGTGCACGTGGCCCTGCTCGTTGACGAAGTACTGCACGGCGTGCGAGTCGAGGCCGAACGAGCCGAGCGCCACGGGATCCTCGCACGGCTCCTTGCCCATGCAGACTCCCTGCGTGACCACCGCGTCGGCGAGCATCCGCCGCCCCTCGCGAACGTAGAGCTGCGGCGAGAAGCCGCCGCGGGCAGGGAACTCGTCCTTGCACCAGCCGTGCTGCGAGACCACCTCGCGGATCGACTCGGGCACCCGCGGGTGATAGGCGAGCGTCCACATCACGCCCTTGGCGTAGAGGGCGTGCACCGCAGCGATCCGCGCCCGCTCGGCGTGGTCGGCTTCGGGATAGCCCCAGTTCGCCCCGGGCAGGTCGGTGCCCACGGCGTGCATGCTGTTCCAGTCGAACTTCCGGTTGGGCAGCTTGTGGATCAGGATCGGCAGCCGGACATCGCCCGACTCGAGCACCCGCAGGAGGAGTTCGTGGTCGATCTCGCGGTAGCCCTCCGGCTTCCCGAACGGGATGCGGTTGGCGGGATCGTCGGTCACGCAGAGCCGGTAGTTGTAGGCCTGGAGCCCTTCGTCGCCGGTTCCGTTGACGAACGTGGCCAGGTCGACCTTGTTCACCCACGGCAGCAGTCCGCTGGCGGGATCGCCGGGCGTCACGTACGGGTCGACGGCGGTGGTGAAGTGGTCCTTGTCGCCCTGCGTGTAGTGGGGCCGCGGCTTTCGGTCCCCGAGGCGGAGGCCGGCGAGCGATTCGCCATACCGCGACTCGGGCTCGCGGCCGACCGTGTAGGAAATGCCGGCCTTCGCCATCACGTCGCCTTCGAAGCTGGCGTCGATGAACACGCGTCCGCGAAACACGCGGCCCCCCACGCTGCGGATCGACTCGATGCGGCCGTCCTTCTTCACCACGCCGGCTGCCAGATCGAGCGGCTCGTTGGTGATCACCTCGACGCCGGCCTCGCGGAGCCAGGCGTCGAAGACCGCCCTCGCCACCTTCGGCTCGAAGTGAAACACGCGCTCGTCCGAGCCGAAGGCCGCCCGCTCCTCGGGGCCGTACACCCGGCCCACGCGGGCGTAGAACTCGGAGGCCACGCCGCCGATCGACCAGGCCTTGCCGACGTCGCTGCTCGACAGGCCACCGGTGGTCATCCCGCCGACGTGATCGGAGGCCTCCACGACCACGGCCGTGTGGCCCATGCGGGTCGACTGGATCGCCGCGGCGAGCCCCGTGGCCGTGGCCCCGTAGACGACGACGTCGGCCTCGACATCCGCCGCGCGAAGCGGCCGGCCGGCCACGGTCGCGGTGAGAAGGACGACGACCGCGAGCAGGGCACGGCAGGCACGCATGACGAGGCTCACTTGCTGGAGAGCGAGATCTCGAGCGGTGGCATGCCGGCCTTGATCTCGACGCTGAGGCCGCTGGTGTCGAAGCGGGTGTAGCGGTCGGGAATCAGGCTCGGGCCCCAGGCCTGCTCGCCGCCGGGGGACGTGATGTCCTTGCGGCAGAACACTCGCACGGTCGCGGGGCCCACGATCGCCCCGTCTCCCGGCTTGAACGTGCCGAGCGTGAACATGCCATCAGGGCCGATTTTCGCCTGCGCCGCCGGCCCGGCGACGGGCTGCACCATGATCGCGCCGGTTTCGAGCGGCTTGCCGTTGAACGTGACCCGACCGTTCGCTGGCACGAGCGTGGGGCCGCGATTGCAGCCCGCCGAGACGACGCAGGCGACGAAAAGAATCGCGAGGAAGCAGCGGGGCATGACGGGGTTCGTGCCGGGGTAAGGGGATGGGATGGCTACTGGGCCGACGACGCCTCGCCGCCCGAGGCGGTGGCGAGCGCCTTGTAGACGGCGATCGCGATCGAGTCGTCGATCTGACGGACGCTCGCATCCCCGAACGCGGCGAGCACGATCCCCTTGTGGAAGCTGCTGAACGGAAGTTCGTTGAACTGCACGCCGCCAACGTCGCGCATCACGACCTGATTGGGAGAAAGGTCCACGAGCTTGGCCGTGTAGAGACCCCGCTGGCCGTTGTTCGAGAGCATCCACGGCCGCACGTTGCCGGGCGCGGCAGCTGGGACCCCGTTCACGATGTCGCGATGCACGAACTCCGACACGAAGAGCGTGTTCGACAGCCCGTCGACGACTTCGCGGAACCGGATCGACGACGCGGTGAAGGCCTCCTTGGCGTCGTTGCCATCCCCGGAGATGACGAGGCCGTTGTTCGGCAGGTCGCCCTGGCTACACGTGACGAGCTTGGGGTTGGGGTTCACCTGCGCGCCGTTCGAGCCCTGGTAGGTCGTGATGGCGCCGTTCAAGTAGGGCTGCGCCTGATCGCGGAACACCGCCGGGTCGGACCACGACGGGCAGACGTATGCCGGCACCTGCGAATACCGGGCGGTGGTGTCGCTGGCCGTCGGCTGGTAGAGCGACAGGGAGTTGTAGAGCGTCTGCTGCTCGACGAACGGCAGGAGGTGGGTTAACAGACCGTGGTAGGCGATCGAGCCGGTGCGCTTCTGCGGGGCTCCGGGCGGCAGCCGCTCCTTCTGGGCGCTGGCGTAGGTGTGCATCGCCAGCCCGAGCTGCTTGAGGTTGTTGGTGCAGCTCGCCCGCCGGGCCGACTCCCGCGCCGCCTGGACGGCAGGCAGCAGCATGCCGATCAAGACAGCGATGATCGCGATCACCACCAGAAGCTCGACGAGGGTGAAGGCCGCGCGGAGGGCGATGCCGCCGGCTGACCGCGGAATCCGAATGCCGGCGCGTCGAGTGGTGGTGTTCATGGCTTCTGAAGCCGGCGGGTGAAGCCCGCGACGGCTCGGCGAAAGGAGAGGAGAGCCCCGGAGAAGACCGCTCAACGCATGGGAGACTACTGGACCCGCCACGGGCGTGTCATCGTCCGAAAGGGCATGCTGCTCCTCACCCGTCCGGGGCATGGCCGGCACCTGCCACGATAAACTGCCGGGGATTCATGGGAGGAGGTTCGGATCCGTGATGCGTGTGGCACTCAGTTCGATCGCGCCTTTGGCATGCGCCCTGGCTGCGTCGACTGTGTTGGCCGGGTGGTGCCCGCACCGGCGGTCGCGAAGCTCCGCGAGGCCAGGGCCAGGGCCCAGGGAGCGGTTGTGCTGGAACGAGGCATGGGGCGACCTTACTCGGCGGCTCTGCGAGCAGTGGAGGTCGGACGACACGAAAGCACCGCCCTGCCGGCGTGCGTCGTGCGGCGATGATTGACAAAAGACTGTACGGATGTATCATCACGGCTGCCGGTCAGGCCCGCGTCACCACCTTCCAAAGGCTACGCGATGGACACCCAGCAGATCTTCGACGACCTCAAGCAGCCGCTCGGCGAGGCCGCGGCCCGCTCGCTCGCGCGGACGTTCGCTGCCGTGGTTGACGAGCTTCGCGACACCGTCACGCGGGAAGACTTCCGCATCCTCCGCGACTCCATCGACGAAAACGTGGCTCGACTCGACCGGGGGTTGGCCACACTGGCCGAGGCGCAGGGACGGACGGAAGTTCGAGTCGAGCGGCTGGCCGAGGCACAGACGCGAACCGAGGCGCGGGTCGAGGCGCTCTGTGGCGATGTGTCGCAGCTCGCGGCGGCCCAGCGGGTGACTGAGCAGACCGTCGCCAAGCTCGTCGATTCCCAGGGGCAGATGCAGGTCGCCATCCAGCGGCTCACGATTCGCACCGACTCCGTGGTGGGCCGCACGCTCGAACTGCAGTTCCGCGACCGAATCGCCTCCTACCTCGGGCTGTTCATGCGACGCTGCAGGTTGGTCGATCCGGCCCAGCTGCTCGACACGCTGGAGCCGCACCTCGATCAGCGGGAACTCGCCGACGTGACCCGGGCCGATGCGATCGCCTCCGGTCTGGTCGATGGCAAGCCGAGCCACGTGATCGTGGAGGTATCGGCCGCCGCCGACGTTGACGACATCGAGCGTGCCCGGCGCTGGGCAGGCCTGCTGCGGCGGGCGGGGCTCGACGCCGTGG
>JBJTRH010000345.1:0-4281 GCA_046076065.1 Planctomycetaceae bacterium
GACACCGAGCCATCAGGGTCGGTGGCAAGGAAGGAGCCAGCCGTGATGTCGGCGTAGGTACGATCACCGTCGGCCTTCGACTTCAGAAACTCCTCGACGGTCTCGAGCTCCTCGTCGCTCACGCTCACGATCGTCACGCCCTTGTCGGCGAAGCGCTTCTGGAGGTCGGCGAGGTGCGGCATGCTCGCCCGACACGGCGGGCACCAGGTGGCCCAGAACTCGATCACGGTGACCTTGCCCGGCTCGAGCGTCGTGATCGGAGCAAAGTCGTCGCCGCGGCCGGCCTGCTGCACCCAGTGCTCGATGTCGAGGGCGGGCGCGCGGGAGCCGATCGTGAGTTCGGCGGCGAAGGCCGGGCAGCAGAGCGCGGCGAGGGCTGCGAGGGCGGGCAGGCGGCACCCAGCGGGCATGAACCGGAAAGCGACCATGGTGATGCTCCTTTTCCGAAATCAGACCTGAAACCAACCCCTGCGGTCAATCGGCCCAGCATCTCGCGCCGACCATGAGGCCGGCCGTGGCGATGCGGTAGACTCGCCGTCACCAGGAGGAGGCAACGACCATGGACGACGGCTTCGTGTCGCGGCGGGGATTCGTGGCGGGATGTGCCGGAGGCGTGGCGGCGGCCGCGGCGGCGCGGGCCGGTCTGGCCGTCGATCTCGCGACGGTGGCCCCCGCCGATCTTCTCGCCGATTACGTGGCCATGCCCGACCCGTCGACGGCCGTGGAGCCGCTCGGCAACGGCGAGATGGCCGGGGTCCGCTGGCGGACGTGCCGGCTCACCAGCCAGACCTGGAAGGACGTGGCCTGGACGCACGAGCTCTCGATGGTGATGCCGGCCGACCCGCAGGATACGAGCCGGATGCTGCTCTGGATCGACGGCGGCAGCGGCTCGAAGGTGCCCCGCCGCGGACTGTCGGAGCCGACCGACGCCGTGAAGATCCTCGCCGCCGTGGCCAATGCCTCGGGCCTGCCGGCCGCGGTGGTGCGGCAGGTGCCCTATCAGCCGATGTTCGGCGACCTCCACGAGGACGGCCTGATCGCCCACACGTTTGTCGAGTACACAAAGACGGGCGACCCGACCTGGCCGCTGCTCCTGCCGATGGTGAAGTCGGCCGTCGAGGCGATGAACGCGGCGGTGGCCCAGGCGGGCGAGCACTGGGGGGCGACAGTCGAGGAGTTCGTCGTGACCGGGGCGAGCAAGCGGGGCTGGACGACCTGGCTCTCCGCGGCGGTCGACGAGCGGGTGAAGGGCATCGTGCCGATGGTCATCGACATGCTCTCGCTGGGCAAGCACCTCGAGCTCCAGGTGGCCAGCTTCGGCAGGATGTCGGAGCAGCTCGAGGACTACACCTCCCGCGGCATCGAGAAGCTGTTCGCCACGCCGCGGGGCCGCGAGCTCGCCGCGATCGTGGATCCCTACGCCTATCGCGAGCGCTACACGATGCCGAAGGTGATCGCCCTCGGCACGAACGACCCCTACTGGCCGCTCGAGGCATGCAGCCTCTACTACGACGGGCTGCCGGGGCCGCGTTGGCTGTCGTACTGCCCGAACTCCGGCCACGGCCTGCCGACGCCCCGGGTGGCAGCGCTCGTTGCCGCGATGGGGCGGCACGTGGCGGGCATCGAGCCGCTGCCGCCGGTGGACTGGCGGTTCGACGCCGCGGCGGACGGCGCGGAGTGCGTCGTGCGCTGCGACTCCAAACCCGAGCGTGTGACGCTCTGGACGGCGGCGTCGCCCAGCCGCGACTTCCGCAAGGCCCGCTGGTCGTCGCGTCCGATCGACGCCGCCGGGCCGGAATGGCGGGCGGCACTGCCCACGCCGCAGGACGGCTTCGCGGCCGGTCTCGTGGAACTGGAGTTCGCCCGCGATCCCGTGCCGCTCGTGCTCACGAGCGGCGTCAGGGTTGTGTCGTCGCGAGGCTGACGAGCCGGAAGCCGGCGTCGTTTTTCTGGCGGGTGGCCGTGACCTGCGTGAAGGTCGATTTCTGGAGCGTGACGGCGCCACCCGCCCAGAAACCCCCCCGCAGGCCTCGCAGCAGGCCCTTTCCGCCGGCGAGGTCGTTCCACTGGTAGACGTTGCCGTTCTGGTCGAGCGTGCCGTAATAGCTCTCGGTCGCGGAGAACTGCCCCGCGTCGGTGAGGTAGTTCTGCGTGGGTGAGAACACGGCCGACTGAGTGACGCAGTAGACCGGGCCCACGAGGTAGTTGGCGACCGGCACGCCGCTGGCCGTCGGATTGTTCGCGGGGGCCACGTCCTGCTGCGTCGCGTAGAGGTAGTAGCCCGGGCCGCCGGACTTGGCGGGAGAGAAGTAGGCCGACTTGTACCACTCGTTCTCGGTGGGAATGAAAAAGGCCGGCGCCGCCCGCGTGTTGGGGTTGATCGCGTTGCGGGGCACCGCCGTGCGGCCGTTCGATGCGGCCAGATTGTAGGCGCCGTTCTCGGTCGTGCGGACGTTCTGGCCGCCGCGTGGCTGCCCGTTCGAGATCCAGTTGGCGAACCGGGCCGCGTCGAACCAGCTCACGTAGGTGATCGGGCGGTTGGCCGAGGACCCGTCGTTGTTGATCACGCTGTAGGAGTAGCGGCCCGACGTGCCGGCCCGATTGATGCCCGCGACGGCGAGGTCCGTGGCCATCTTCGTGTCGTAGAGTCCCTTGGGGTCGGACTTCGCCACCGCGTTGAGGAAGGCGGTGTACTGCCCCACGGTCACGCCCGTCCGGGCGATCGCGTAGGCGTAGGAAACGCTCCCGAATCCCGTGGCCGCGTCGGCCGCGTTGCCGGCATCGCCCACCGTCACGAGATCGACCACGACCGGCGCCGCGGTGGCCGGCAGGGCGGCCAGCCGGAACCCGGCGTTGGAGGCCGCGCCCCCGGTCGATACCCCGAGCCGGTAGCCGGACGACAGGTACGAACTGAACGAGGTCCAGGCCCCACCGCGGAGGATCACGGCGCCGCCCGTCATGCCCGCCGACTCCGTCAGTTCCCAGACGTTGCCGTTCTGGTCGAACGTCCCGTAGGAACTCGGGCTCGACCGCATCGCGCCCACGTTCGTGAGGTAGTTCTGCGTGCCCATGATCTCGGGCTGCTGCGTCACCGTCATCGTGCCCGTCGAGAAGATGTAGTTGGCATGATTGGCCGCGTCGCCGATCACGTTGCCGGGCGTGGCGTTGCTCCGGGTGGCGAAGCGGTAGTAGCCGCCGCGGCCGTGCCGCAGCGCAGGGTCGTAATACGCGGCCTTGTACCACTGGTTCTCGCTCGGCAGGAAGAACGACGGCGCCGCCCCCGTGTTGGGGTTCACCTCGTTGCGCCGCGGCAGTGTGCCCGACGCCGCGGTGGAGAGGTCGTAGACGCCGTTCTCCGTGGTCGTCGAGCCCTGTGGCCCGGCCTGCTGGCCGTTGGCCATCCAGTTGGCGAACCGCGCCGCATCGAACCAGTCGACATAGGCGATCGGACGGTTGGCGGCGCTCGTCGCGCCCACCGGTGAGATCCCCGCGGGGCCGGTCACGGTGTAGGTGTAGGTACCCGCCGTGCCTGCGCGGAGGATGCCGGCCGACGTGGCGTCGCTCGCCATCGCGGGATGGTAGAGCCCCGCTGGATCGTCGGCGGCGACGGCGTTGAGGAAGGCGGCGTATTCTCCGATCGTCACCTCGTACTTTCCGATCCGGTAGGACTCGCCGACGCGGCCGTAGCCGGTGGTCGGATCGGCGGCGTTACCCGCATCGCTCACCGGCACGAAGATCGGGTCGATCGTGGCCATCGCCAGCCGCGGCTCGAGCTGCTGGAATGCGAGCGGTGTGCGACGGGTGATCCGGCGCCGGCGGGCACTGAACGGGGGCATGCGGCAATCTCCAGGCAGGGTGGTGCGCACGATGCTACCCTCGCGAGCCAGCTCACGGTGCCCGGGGCCGCGGGCCCCCGCTCACATCCCCTTGATCAGGTCGAGGCACATCTGCCTCACCTTGCCGGGGTTGGCGTTGGGGTTCTTCTTCTTGGCCTGACCGATCAGGCCGGCAGCTGCCTGCTCCTTGCCCCCCATCACGTCGGCCACGATCTTCGGGTTGGCGGCGAGCAGCTCCTTGCAGAGCGCGATCAGGTCGTCGTCGCTCACCGCCGCGATCCCCATCGAGGCCACGACGTCGGCCACCGCCTTCCCCGAGGCGAGCACCTCGGCGAAGATCTCGCGGCCACGGCTCGTGTCGAAGTCGCCCTTCTGCACGCGGCCGATGATGTCGGCCACCTGCTCGGCCGTCACCGGAAACTCCGCGATCGTGCCCCCCCGCTCG